>CBDTXM010000038.1:0-19820 GCA_965364445.1 uncultured bacterium
CTGCTTCGAGTCGGGCGGAAGACGCTCCTCGTTGACTGCGGACTCGCGCAGGGGCGAAGGAAGCAATCGTTCGAGCGGAATCGGAATCTTCCTTTCGACGCGTCCACGATCGATGCCGTGATCCTGACTCACGCTCATCTCGACCACGCCGGGAATCTGCCCTCTCTCGTCCGGGCCGGATTCCGGGGGAAGATCTTCACGACCTCGGCGACCGAGGACCTCTGCGGCCACATGCTCTTGGACTCGGCGCACATCCAGAAATCCGACGTGCGCTACGTCAACCGGCGGAGGAAGCGTGAAGGCAAGCGCCCGTTCGAGCCGCTCTACCAGGTGGGCGACGTGCGGAAGACGCTTTCCCGGTTTCGTGCCAGAGACTACCACGCGTGGTTCACGCCGATCGAAGGTGTCCGAGCCCTGTTCCTCGACGCAGGTCACATCCTCGGATCGGCCAGCGTGATCGTGGAAGCGACCGAAGGTGGAAGGACGCGCCGGATCGCGTTCAGCGGCGACATCGGGCGGAAGGGACTTCCGATTCTCCGCGACCCGGAGATCCCGAGGGCCGTGGACTACGTGGTCATGGAAAGCACCTACGGTGACCGGCTTCACGAACCGGCCAGCGCGGCGAAAGAGTACCTGCGGGAATGCGCCGCCTCGACGGCGGAGCGAAAGGGGGTCCTGCTGATTCCGGCGTTCGCCCTGGGTCGAACCCAGGAAGTCGTGTATCGACTGAATCAACTGTGGGACGAGGGTGCGCTGGCGAAGATGGACGTGTTCGTCGACAGCCCGCTGGCCGTGAACGTCACTGACGTGTTTCGCAGCCACCCGGAATGCTGGGACCGGGAGATGGTCGAAACGACCCGCACGGACCGGGATGGCGATGCACTCGGATTCCGCCGGCTGACGTATGTGAGGAACGTCGAAGAATCCAAGGCGCTCAATGGTCGACCCGGGCCGATGATCATCGTCAGCGCCTCGGGGATGTGCGAGGGTGGGCGAATTCTGCACCACCTTTCGAACAACCTCGGAAAGGAGACTACGACGGTTCTGTTCGTCGGGTACCAGGCCGACAATACGCTGGGCCGGAAGATTCTCGAGGGACGCAACCCGGTGCCGATTCTCGGAGAGCAGGTCGCGGTCAATGCGCGCGTTGAGCGCGCCGACAGCTACAGCGCCCACGCCGATCGCAACGAGTTGATCGCCTGGGCCGAGGGCGCCCGGGAGAAGGGAAACGTCCAGCGATTCTTCCTCGTGCACGGAGAGCCGGAGGCCGCCGAATCGCTGGCCGTCGCACTACGGGAGAGGGGTACGGCCGACGTATACGTCCCCGAGCGGGGGCAGGCGTTCGAGCTGTAGGGTCCGATGCCGACGCGGATCCGGCCAGCCGCTAGACCGCTTCGCTCGCCCAGTCTTCGAGGTTGCGGCGGATCACGTCGATGGCCTCGTCCACGGTGTCCACGCAGATCGGGATCTCGAGGTCTTCCGGATCAGCGAGATTCGGATTCCCGGCCAGCCAGTAGGTCCGGCCCCATTCGACCAGCGCCTTCCATTGCTCGCCCACGAACACGAGCGGCCTGTTCCGGAGATGATCCACCTGGATCAGCTGCCAGACGAGCATCGCCTCCAACGTAGTACCGATCCCACCCCCCATCACGACGAAGGCGCTCGACAGCTGCACGAAGTGATGCAGCCGAGAAAAGAAGGTCCCGTGATGGTAGAGTTTCTCGACGTAGGGATTCGATTCCTGTTCGTGCGGCAGCTCGACGTTCAGGCCGATGGAATAGGTGCGTTTCAGCACGTCTCCCTCGTGCTCGCCCGCGTTGGCCGCCTGCATCAGCCCGGGTCCGCCGCCGGTGACGATGTCACAACCCATCGATGCGAGTTCGGCGGACAGGCGCTTCACATCCTCGTACAACTGGTCACCCGGATTCATTCGCGACGAGCCGAAGATCGTGACCCGGTAGTACGTAGGGCGGGGCGGCAGCACGGCGGAGAGGTTGTCTACGACCTCCCACAACTCACGCAGCGAGGCCTCGATCACCTTGTAGGTCTGCCGCGCGTCCTCCGAGGAGAGGGCCGGAGTGCGAATCCGGATCGCGTCCTTCCCGTTGTCGACCAGCGTCTGCTCGGCGCGTTCGAGCCCGCTTTCCTGCCTGTCGTTCATCCTGCCTCCGAATGGGGCGTAACGGCCTCTTGCCCTGAGGCTTCATCCTCCGACCGTGCGAGAATCGCCAGATACGTGCCGTTCTCGAACGGAACTGCCGCCTCGAGGGTCAATCCGGCCCGTGAGGCATGTTTGACGAGGGTTCCAGCGTCCACATACAGGAACGGAAACGGCGACCCTTTCGCGCCGTCGAATTCCACCTGGAACTGCACTTCGCCTCCGTAGCGCCCGTCCTGCCCGACAACGGGTTCCTCGTCATCGATCTCCAGAAAACGCCTGGGATCCGTGGAATCCGCGACGATCCGGCCCCCCGGCGCCAGCAGCCGCGCGGCGGACTCGAGCAGCGGCTGCAGACCTTCGAGAGTGCCCGCGAGGCCGAGACCGTTCATCAGAAGGAGCACGGTGTCGGCTGCCCCGGCCGGAAGGTCGTCGAGCGGACGCACGGTGACCGTCTCTACTCCCCGTTCGGCGAGGAGCGCAGCGATCTCCGGCAATGCCTCCACGGCCAGCACCTCGTGTCCCTCACGCAGCAGCGCCAGGGCATGCGGACCCGCTCCGGCTCCCACTTCGATCACGCGCCGGCCACAATGTCGCAGTGCCTCGCGCTCGAGGGGAGGGAATTCGTCCGGAGTGCGAAAGAACAGGGCGGCCGGCCATTCTTCACGCGTGCCGAGATCCGTCCGGACGACGAGCCGCGCATCCGTGCGACCGTCCTGGTACGCCCGGAGGGCGTCTGCCAGCGGTCCCCATCGCAACCGGTCCGTGCCCGAGTTCATATCGAAAGGTATCTTGGGACTCATCCCCTTCGCGAGGAGGACCGATGGATCCCGAATGCCCGTTCTGCACCTGGCCCCCCGATCGCGTCTGGCTCGCATCGGATGGGGCGATCGTCGTGCCCGACAACTACCCGGCTGCCGAGGGCCATTGCCTGGTGCTGCCGCGCGCGCACGTCGGGAGCCTCTGGGACCTGTCTCTGGAGGAGCAGCTGGACGTGTGGAAGCTGGTCGCGGAAGCCCGGGCACTGCTCGCCGGGCGTCACGCGCCCGACGGATTCACGGTCGGCGTGAACGACGGCCTCGCAGCCGGCCAGACGATTCCGCATGCGCACGTTCACTTGATTCCACGGCACCTGGGCGACGTGCCGGATCCGACAGGCGGCCTGCGCGGCATTCTGCCGCACAAGGCGCGCTACTGGGAAAGCTGATTCATCCCGCCCCTGGGTCAGCTTCCGGGCGGAAAGCCGTCGAACATGTCGCGAACCGCCTTCGCGACGATTTCGTCGCGCTCTTCGGGCGAAGCCGACGGATCGATCGTCTCCGACGCCGTGCCTCGCCACACCAGCTCTTTCCGGGCCGTGTCGAACAGGTCGACCGTCAGCGATCCCTCCGTGAAAACTCGCTCGGTCGTCGTCGTGCCTTCGTAGGCGGACCACCGACCCGTTCCGTATCCGTAGGTATCGTAAACCCTCTGATCTTCGGCACTGACGTGATACGCGACGGCGATGGCGGCCGAATTCAACGGTACCTGCTGGAATCCACGCTCGGCGAGCACCGCATCCACCGATCGAACCACGCGCCGGTGCGTCATGTCGGTGCCCGTGTCGCGCTGGCCGGACTGGTCGAGCCAGGCGTAGGTGTTCTTGCCCGAAAATGAGTAACTGTCGTCAAAATCTACACTTGCGTTCTTGCTCGAGCAGGCTGAAATCGCAATGGCAGCCAGAATCGGTGCAAACGTGCGGAATCGGATCACGGGCTTCTCCCTGTTCTCTTGTTGGGGGTAGGTACCATGGATAGCTTGCCGTGTCCGACCCGCGCAACCTGTTCCGAGGAGACGACATGAGCAGGGTTACCGCCCTCTATGGAACCTCGGTCGGCAAGAAGATCACGATGGCCGTCTCGGGCGCCATCTTCGTGCTGTTCGTGCTGGCGCACTGGTTCGGGAACACGAAGGTGTTCATGGGCCCCGAGGCGTTCAACCACTACGCCGAAGGACTCCGGGAGTTCGGTGACCCGTTCCTTCCGTACGGCTGGTTTCTCTGGATCTTTCGTGCCGTCCTCATTCTGTCGCTCGTCATTCACGTCTGGTCCGCCTGGTCGCTCACCCGGCAGAGCTGGGCCGCGAGAAGTACGAAGTACAAGAAGAAGGACTCGCTCAACATCGATGCGGCCTCGAATACGATGCGCTGGGGCGGGATCGTGCTGCTGCTCTTCGTCACGTATCACATCCTGCACCTGACGACCGGCACGCTGCACCCCGACTTCATTCCCGGCGATGCGTATCACAACTTCGTCGCCGGATTCCAGTCAATCCCCGTTTCGGTGGTCTACATGCTCTGCATGATCGCACTTGGCCTCCATCTCTACCACGGGACCTGGAGCGCGTTTCAGACCCTCGGTTTCGACGGCCCCCGGGCGCAGAAGATCCGGCGTCCGCTCAGCCTGATTCTCGCGCTCGTCGTGGCGGGCGGTAACCTGCTGTTCCCGGTGTCCGTTCTCACCGGGATCGTATCGTAGGAAGGGAGGAGACAGCGACATGGAGCTGCGCTCGAAGATCCCATCCGGTCCGATCGAGAAGCGCTGGGAGAAGCACCGGTTCGACATGAACCTGGTCAATCCCGCGAACAAGAGGAAATACACGATCATCGTCGTCGGCACCGGTCTCGCGGGAGGTGCCGCCGCCGCGACACTCGGCGAGCTCGGGTACAACGTCCTCTGCTTCACCTATCACGACAGCGCCCGGCGGGCGCACAGCATCGCGGCCCAGGGTGGCATCAACGCCGCCAAGAACTACCAGGGCGACGGCGACAGCATATTCCGGTTGTTCTACGACACGGTGAAGGGAGGAGACTTCCGCTCGCGCGAGTCGAACGTCTACCGGCTGGCTGAAGTCAGCAACGAGATCATCGACCAGTGCGTTGCCTCGGGTGTCCCGTTCGCCCGCGATTACGGGGGACTCCTCGACAACCGCTCGTTCGGCGGTGCCCAGGTGTCGCGCACCTTCTACGCCCGCGGCCAGACCGGGCAGCAGTTGCTGCTCGGGGCGTACCAGTCCCTGATGCGACAGGTGCATGCCGGCACGGTGAAGCTGTTCACCGAGCACGAGATGCTGGATGTGATCCTGGTGGACGGCGAGGCCAGGGGAATCGTCACGCGGAACCTGCGCACGGGCGAGATTCAGCCCTGGCTGGGCGACGCGGTCGCACTCGGCACGGGCGGCTACTCGAACGTCTACTACCTGTCCACCAACGCGATGAAGTGCAATGCCACGGCAGCGTGGCGTGCCTACAAGCGCGGTGCCGGGTTCGCGAATCCGTGCTTCACCCAGATTCACCCCACCTGTATCCCGGTGGCGGGCGAGTACCAGTCCAAGCTCACGCTGATGAGCGAATCGCTTCGAAACGACGGTCGGATCTGGGTTCCTGTCGATCCGGATGAAACGCGTCGCGCTGGAGAGATCCCCGAGGACGAGCGCGACTACTACCTCGAGCGCATGTATCCGGCCTTCGGGAATCTCGTGCCGCGCGACCTCGCGTCCCGCCGCGCCAAGGACATGTGTGATCAGGGCAAGGGCGTCGGGGACACGAAGCTCGGAGTCTACCTGGACTTCCGCGACGCAATCGCGAGGCTCGGAAAGGAAACGATCGAGGCCCGCTACGGAAATCTGTTCGAGATGTACGAGCGGATCACGGGCGAGAACCCGTACCAGGTCCCGATGCGTATCTTCCCCGCACCCCACTACACCATGGGTGGCCTGTGGGTGGACTACAACCTGATGACCAACGTGCCCGGTCTGTATGCGATCGGCGAGGCGAACTTCTCCGATCACGGGGCGAACCGGCTCGGCGCCAGCGCGCTGATGCAGGGGCTGGCCGACGGCTACTTCGTGCTGCCCTACACGATCGGCGACTGGATCGGCGGGGAACGACCGACGCCCGTTCCGGAGGACCATCCGGACGTGAAGCGCACGGTGGAGGAGGTACGGAACCGGGTGAACCGCCTCATCTCACTCGACGGCAAGCGGACGGTGGACGACATCCACCGGGAGCTCGGCCGGATCATGTGGAATGAATGCGGCATGAGCCGGGACGCGGCCGGCCTCCAGAAGGCGATCGAGCGGATCCCGGAACTTCGAGAAGAATTCTGGGAGAACGCGGCCGTCGTCGGCAGCGGCGACACGATCAACCAGGTGCTCGAGCGGGCCGGCCGCGTCGCGGACTTCCTGGAGCTCGGCGAATTGATGTGTCGCGATGCGCTGGCGCGCGAGGAGTCCTGCGGTGGCCACTTCCGGTTGGAGCACCAGACCCCCGAAGGCGAGGCGAAGCGGGACGACGAGGACTTCCAGCACGTGACGGTCTGGGAGTACCGGGGTGAAGGGACGGTGCCGGAAGAGCACCGGGAGCCCCTCGAATTCGAATACGTGCCCCCGACTCAGCGGAGCTACAAGTAATGGCCACGAGCACGATGAAGCTGAAGCTGCACGTCTGGCGTCAGGCGTCGCCCGAGGTCCGCGGTGGCTTCGTGACCTACGAGGCCGATGCGAACGAGCACATGTCGTTCCTCGAGATGCTGGACGTGCTCAACGAGAGCCTCGAGTCGCGCGGCGAGGAGCCGATCGTCTTCGACCACGATTGCCGTGAGGGGATCTGCGGGACCTGCGGCATGGTGATCAACGGCAGGCCGCACGGCCCGTGGGAGCGCACCACCGTGTGTCAGCTCCACATGCGCGAGTACAAGGACGGCGACCAGATCTGGATCGAGCCGTGGCGCGCGAAGGGATTCCCGGTCGTCAAGGACCTGTTCGTCGATCGAAGCGCGTTCGACCGGATTCTCCAGGCGGGCGGGTTCATTTCCGCGAATTCGGGCGGCGCGCCGGACGCGAACGCCATTCCGGTAAAGCACGACGCGGCGGAGTCTTCGATGGACGCGGCCGCCTGTATCGGCTGCGGGGCCTGCGTCGCCGCCTGTCCCAACGCCTCCGCCATGCTGTTCACGGGCGCCAAGATCGCGCACTTGAACCGTCTGCCTCAGGGCCAGCCGGAGCGGTTCGATCGGGCGCTGGACATGATCCTGCAGATGGAGGCGGAGGCCTTCGGCAGCTGCACCAACCACGGTGCCTGCTCCGAGGCGTGCCCGAAGGGGATCCAGCTGGACGTCATCGCGATGCTGAACCGGGATTACCTCGCGGCGGTTGTGAAAGCTGGCTGAGCCCGGCCGGGACGTGACCCTCCTGGTCTGGATCGCGCTCGGCGGCGCGCTCGGCGCGCTGGCCCGGTACGGTCTCGGGGGATGGGTGCAGGGGGGCACGGCCGGGACATTCCCATGGGGCACCCTGGTCGTGAACGTGCTCGGGTGTTTTCTGCTCGGCTTTGCCTTTCGGATGCTCCAGTTCTCGGTCCTTCCACCGGCGCTGCGGGGCGCTGTTACGGTCGGCTTTCTCGGGGCGTTCACTACATTCAGCACTTTCAGCCTCGAAGCGGTAGGGCTCATCCAGGAAGAACGCTGGGCGCGCGCGATCGGGTACGTCGGGGGCAGTGTAGCGCTCGGCCTGGCTGCCCTGGTCGCCGGATTGTGGCTGGCGGCGGCCCTTCATCGACCGGGCGGCATATCGTGACCGGAGGGTCGCCATGACGATGGAATTCGCAGGGGAGCGAACCCTGATGCGCGTATTCATCGGGGAGAGTGACCGCTGCGGCTCGGGGAAGCACAAGGGGAAGCCGCTGTACGAGGCGATCCTGCTCACGCTGCGGGAACGCGGCTTCGCCGGCGCCACCGTGGTGCGGGCGATCGCCGGATTCGGCGCCAGTGCCCGGATTCACACGGCGAAAGTGCTCCGGCTCTCGCTGGACCTGCCGATCATCGTGGAGGTCGTTGACACCGAGGAGCGAATCCAGGAGGCGCTGCCCGAACTGGATGGCATGATCGGGGGCGGCCTGATCACGCTCGAGAAGGCACGGGTCGTTCTGTACCGGCCCGCGACCGACGACGAAAAGGGAGACTGAACCGGTGCCGGCAGGAAGCGACGGTTCGGGAAGGCTGACTGCGGAGATGCGGGAGGCCGCCGCGCCGATCTGGAATGCCCAGCTCGAGCATCCGTTCGTACGCGGGATCGCCGACGGCAGCCTGGAGCCCGCGATCTTCGAGCGCTGGGTCCGGCAGGACTATCTCTACCTGGTGGAATTCGCGCGCGTGTTCGCGTGGGCCGCCGCCCGGGCCGACCGGCTCGAATCGATGAGCTGGTTCGCGGAGGTTCTGGACCTGACCCTCAACACCGAGATGGCGCTGCACCGCGAGTACGCCGCACGGTTCGGTATCGCCGAATCTGAGCTCGAGGCCGAAGAAATGTGGCCGACGACCCGCGCGTACACGGACTTTCTCGTGCGCACGGCGGCCGATGGCGACATGGCCGACCTGCTGGCGGTGTTGCTGCCCTGTGCCTGGGGATACGCCTGGCTCGGCAGGCGGCTGGCGGAGGGCGAGGATTCGCCCGACGCGCGCTACGGACAGTGGATCGATCAGTATGCCTCCGATGAATTCCAGGAGGCTGCAGACTGGCTCCGTGAAGAGCTGGAGCGGGTGGCGGCAGGGGCGGACGAGGCGAAGCGAAGGCGGTTGATCGACCTGTTCGTGCTCTCTAGCCGTTACGAACATCGATTCTGGGAGATGTGCTGGACCGGAGAGAACTGGTAGGTCGTGTCCGGAGCCGGCGCGGAGCCGGAGCCCGGAGGACTCGAGAGGGGAGACGGAGCGAATGGCCGGAGGAGGGACGAAGGCGGTAGTCGCGGCGATGATCGCCAACGGGATCATCGCGGTCGCGAAGTTCACCGCTGCCGCAATCACCGGCAGTTCCGCAATGCTGTCGGAAGGCATCCACTCGGTCGCCGACACCGGAAACCAGGCGCTTCTCCTGTTCGGGAATCGTCGCAGTCACCGCCCGCCCGATCGGCGACACCCGTTCGGTTACGGACAGGAGCTCTACTTCTGGAGCCTGATCGTCGCCATGATCCTCTTCGGACTCGGCGGAGGATTCAGCATCTACGAGGGCATCGCGCACCTGAGTCATCCGGAGGTGCCGGGCGATCCGATCTGGATCTACTCCGTGCTCGGCGTCGCATTCGTGGTCGAGGCCGTCGCCCTTCGCGTCGCACTCGGCGAGCTTGGCGGCAAGGGGAGCGGACAGGGTCTCTGGGCACGCCTGCGTGCCTGCAGCGATCCCCGCGTATTCGTTCCGGTGGCCGAAGACCTCGCGGCGCTCGTCGGAGTCGTGGTCGCGTTTCTCGGTGTATTCCTGGCCAGGACGTTCGATTTGCCCGTGCTGGATGGTGCCGCTTCGATCGTAATCGGAATCATCCTGGCGCTGGTGGCGGTGTTCCTGGGGTACGAGACCCGGGCGCTTCTCGTGGGAGAGTCGATCTCTGACGGTCTCCGCCGGCGCATCCGCACGACCGTGGATGAGGATGAAGCCGTATCCGAAGTCGTGCGAATGGCCGGGGTGCACCTCGGGCCTGAAGAGATCCTCCTGAACCTGGGTGTGCACTTCGAGCCCGGGTACGACGCCGAGGCAGTGGCGCGCGCCGTGGAGCGGATCGAGAAGAAGATCCGCGCGCTGGATCCGCGGGTGACACGCGTGTTCATCGAGCCCGAGACCGCCGCGGACAAAGGCGGTCTGCAGGTGCCGTACTAGTCGTCAGTCAGCCGCGACGGCGGGCAGTTCGACGCGAAACCGGACCACGCTCTGCACATCGTATTCGTCACGGACGGTGGCGAGAACCTGTTCTCGAGTGAACAGCGGGGCCGGATACGGGCTGAATCCCTCAGGCGTCTTCACGGCGCCCAGGTAGCTTCCGTCTTCGTCAAACACGTCGTACACGATCGGCTCGTACCACTCGTCGGCAATCGCGTCCGGATCGGAGGGATCGTAGTCCGGATCGTCCCTGCGGACCCCGGGCTGTGATACCTGGATCCACACGGTGCCGTCCTGCCCCGCCTGGATGTCGCGGTAGGGCGGCTTCCGATCCGGAATCGGCGGCCCATCCCAATTCCAGGCCGGATCCGTCTGTCGCATGTCCCGGGTCACGAACGCTTCCTCTTCCCGTTTCTCTCCCCCCGCCACGGGCACCGGCTCGTAGTCCTTGACGATCCGAATCGGCCCATCGGGCTTCAACAGTGTCAGCGTGTAGTCCGTGCTGATGCCGTGGATGAAGTACCCGTGCGGGCTCAGCGCCGTGTCCTCGGATGGACTGAACGGAACGCCGTTCACGGAGACACTCATTCCGCCATCCCCGGTCTCCCGGCGCGCCTCGATGCGCGGTCCCTCGTAGCCCGTGTCGGGCACTTCGAGCGTGTCGCCCGGCGTGCCGTCGGGAAAGATCTGGACGAGCCCGGAGCGCCAGTCCCGCACGTCGGCCTCGACGTCGAGCAGAATGAACGTATAGGTCCGGTCCAGCGAATCGACGACCATCCGGCTGGAGGTGTTGAAGCCTCCCCGGATCCGCCATTCGTCCAGGGGCTCGCCTTCCGGGCTGAATACCTGGATCCGGGCGTTCGCCGGATCCCGCAGCAGCACGCGACCGTCGGAGAGAACCGCCAGGCCGCCATCCGGCCGCTCGTACTCGCCCGGTCCCCCTCCTGCGCGTCCGAACGTGGTGCGGTAGGTACCATCGGGCTCGTAGACCCGGAGTGCCGGGACCTGACGGTCGACGGCGAGGATCGTCCCATCGTGCCCCAGCGCCAGGGAGTACACCTGGCCGAAGCTGTATTCTTCGGGTCCCTCCAGCATGCCGATCGAGACCTCGGGCACGAGGGTTGCCGTGTCGCCCCACACGCTGCCGGATACGGTCCTGACGACCACGGTGTCGCCAATCGTATCCTGCACTGCCACCCACGCGCGGGGGTCGCCGGGACTGTCGTCCGAAGAGCAGGCCCCGGTGACCAGGCCCAGAAGCAAGGCGGAAAGCATCGTGAAGGTGCGGTCCGGGCTCATGTCTGGCGCTCCGTGAGAGGACGTGGGGCTCGATGGCCGCGTTACCGTGATTCAGACACTGTAAGACGTCAGGTGGTTGGTGCGGTAGGTGTCAGTTCGGAGAGCCGTGCGACCCAGTCCTTCGGGTCCCGGACTCTGTCGCACGCCAGATTCCGGACGCCGGCCGTGTCCAGCCATGCGCCGCCCTCACGTTCCGACAGCTGCAGTCCCGGTCTCTGTCTCGCGACCCCGAGCTCCAGGATCGAAAGATCCTCGGCATCGGCCGCCACGTGGAACTCGTCGAGCCGATCGGGACGGATCGAGACGACCAGCTCGAATTCTCCATGCGGTCCGGCGAGCAGGAGGTAGCCCGGTATGCTCTCCTCCCGGGCGAGTGCCCTCGCATGCGGATGGAGAATCTCCAGGCTGGTCGGCTCCAACTGCAGGCCGAAGCCGCTCCGATGCATCAGCTCGTCGAGCGTGGCGATGAGTCCGTCGCTGGTATCCATGCAGGCGCTGGCGAAGCGGCGCAGGATCGAGCCTTCGCGAAGTCTGGCGACCGGCCGGTAGTGTAACGGGGAGTCCCCCCGATCGAGGGACAGAGCCTGGAACGCAAAGGCGTTTCCTACGCCCGCCGGACCGGTGATGAACAGGTGGTCCCCGGGTTCGGCGCCGCTTCGGAACATCGCCTCGCCCACGGGAACCGTGCCGGCGGCCGTGGAAGCCACGTGAAGCCGGTCGGACTCGTTCATGTCTCCTCCGAGAGGGAAGAGCCCGCAGGCGGCGCACGCCTCGGCAATCCCTCTCTGCATGTCGCGCTCGAACTCCGGCGCGAGTCCGGCCGGCAGCGTCTGATTCAGGAGAATGCCGAGTGGATCCGCTCCCACGGCGGCGAGATCGCTCGCCGAGACGATGACGGTCATCCAGCCGATCAGATACGGGTCGCTGTACAGACCCGTCTCGATCTCTTCGACCACGGCATCCGTGGTGATCGCGAGCAGCAGATCGGTACCGGGGATTCGCACGAGCTCGGCATCGCTCTCGCCGAGTCCGTTCTGCTGCAGTGGCGATCTGGGAAAACCCGCTACGAGCGCGCTGACCCGGAGACGCTCCCGGACAGGATCGTTCAGGTACATAGCTGAATCGCTCCAGGCAGGACCCGGAAGCTGGCGGCACGCGTTCGGATCACTTCTCCATCCCGTTCGATCAGGAACGACCGGTTGGAGGTGACCGACAACCGGGACACGGTCCACGATCGGGTGCCCGGTCCCTCGAATCGACCCCGGAGCAGTCGGCCTGCGATCAGGCAAAGGCGGGAGAGCCCCACGTCACCGATGAGGTGAACGCCCATTTTCCCGGGCCCCGGCGGCTCGGAGCCGTACCGGAGCGAACCGCTGAAATTGGGCTGCTTCACGATCCCGAGATTCCGGGCGCGCACCCGCAGCCTGTCCGGCCCGATCTTGAGCTCGAGGGCCTCCGCCCGAAACGAGAGAATCGTCCGGACCGCCGCGTAGATCATCGCGGCCGTCGGCAGGCGGGCCTTCATCCTGCAGAGGAGGCCGTCCGACCGGTTGAAGCGGCGGTTGGCCTCCGCGGTCGTACCGAGACTGGCATTGATCAACCACTCGCAATGACCGAATCGATTGAGGGTGTCCACATACTCGATGCTGCACAGGTCGCTGGCGACGGCCTCCCCGAAGTCGAGGCGAACGGGGATGTCGCGAATCGTTCCCTCGGGACGGTGCGGCTTGTGGAAGTCATTGCTGGAACCGAGTCCGATCGCGCCGACACGTACGTGTCGAAGCGCAGGAGCGGGAAGGTGTTCCGCGATGGCCGAGACGACGGCGTTGACGGTGCCGTCGCCCCCCGCTGCGACGAAATCGGTCTCCCCCCGGTCCAGTGCACGCTGGATGCAGCTCCGGATCACGATCGGGCCCGCAGCGACTTCCAGCCGGTAGGGTCCGATCCGGCGACGTACCTCAGCCTCTACGATCTTCCAGCGCTCGATCGACCCGGCGCCGCCCGATTCGGGATTCAATAGCACGAACATGGCGTTACCCCCTTCTGGTTCAGATCTGAGATCGGTGGGGACGGGTTCCGATCGCGACGAAACCCGCGGCCACGAAGACCGCGAGCGCAACGCTCCAGTCGGGCCGGTGTGCGGAAGCGACAGAGGCCAGTATCAGCAGGTAGGTCTGAACGACCGGGACCACGGCCCGGTACGCGGTCTCGTCGGAACGCACGCGGTGAAGCCGAAGCTGGGCGACCAGGGAGACGCCGGCTCCGGCCAGAAGTCCCGCACCTGCAACCTTGATTGCCGGGACGTTCGCGGGAGTGGTCGCCGCGAGAATCGCCACGAGCGCTCCCCCCAGGGCCGCGAGAGCCAGCAGATCGCTGACGAATGCGGCTGGCTTCCTGCCGAATGCCACGGCCAGGGTCCGGTAGCCTGTCTTACGGTCGGCCTCGATGTCCTTGAAGTAGCCGGCGAGCACGAAGTTCATGTATCCGAAGAAGACGGCGACCAGCGTGGCCGCTACGGAGATCGTCGGGAGCGCCTCCACGCGAGCGCGGGTTCCGGGGAGGCCGAGAGCGGCCAGGATTCCCGACGCACACACGAGCGCGACGATCCAGGAATTCCACGGAGGTCCGGCCCACCAGCGCCGCTTGAAGGGCGTGTAAGTCGCAAGACCGGCCACCATCGCGATCACGAGGGGGAGATTCCAGGGATTGGCGGCGATCAATACCGCACCCACGGCCACGAGCCCCACGAGGCTGATCGAAAGCACCCGGGAGCGAGGGAGCGTCGCCTGGATCATCGGCCTCCATGGCGCGGAGATCGCATCGGTGTCCATCTGGAAACAGTCGGTCAGCGCCTGCCCGAATCCGTACGAGAGGAAGAACGCGGCTGCGAGCGCCAGTGCCGGCACCGCCGGGACGCCCGGAACCAGCGACATCCCGACGATCCCCGTGATGCCCGAGACGAACATCAGGTAGGGTCGCATGGTCGATACGTAGGCGCGCAGGAACCGATGACTCAGCACCGGCGCGGGACCGACGTCGCGAGGGAAAGACGCGGAATTCACGATCCGGCTCCGGCGAACAGTCTCCAGCCGACTCCGAGGCAGGCTGCGCCACCCAGCACGCACGTGCCGATCAGCAGGAGCTCGAACAGAGCGGCCCCGCTCGGGGAAGCGAAGAGCCCCTGACGGGCGTAGAAGACCAGGTCGAGCAAGCCCAGGTACAGGCTCATCGCCGCCGCGACCGACATGATGAAAGGCCCGCTCGGCCGATCCGACAGCAGCGTCCAGCCGGCGATCAGCAGCAGCGCGGCGAGCAGGGTATCGGCGAGAAGAAAGGCGGATTCAAACGCCGCCACGACGGGTTCGTTCTGTCCCAGGTCGACGGATCCACCCAGATACAGGGCCCAGTAGAGGCCCATCAGCGCACCTCCGCCCAGCATCACGCCGCCGAGCGTGCGTCGGGTTGCCGCATTCATGGATTTCATCGTCCCCTCCTTCGGCGGCGAGCCAGCGCCGCGCGATCTCGATACGAACGTGGAGACGATGGATCAGGCATCGATCAAGCGGCGCTTGATCGTCGGCTGACCGCCTCGGCGCACCTTCACGTCAGGAGTTGGAAAGAGGAGACCCAGGGAGGTCGGAATGCCCAAGCCGAAGATTCAGATCATCGTTCTGTTCCAGAACCTGGGGGAGGAACGCGCGTACTACGCCCGTTCTCCGGCGCCCCCCCTTTCCGGGATACTGCTGGCCGGCCTGACTCCCGATTGCGCCGAGGTGGAAGTGCTCCACGAGATGGTCCGGCCGATCGACTACGAAACCGATGCAGACTGCATTGCCCTGAGCTTCATGGACTTCTGCGCGCCGCATGCCTACCGGGTGGCAGCCCGGTTCCGGGCGCTCGGCAAAGTCGTGATCGCGGGCGGGAAGTACCCGAGCACATTTCCCGAACGCGTCGCCCCGTACGTGGACTGCGTGGTCGTCGGCGAGGCCGAAACGGTCTGGCCCGGCGTCGTCCGAGACCTGGTGGAGGGGCGTCTCGAGTCACGTTACGATGCTCCTCTCGCGCCATCATTGATCGGGATCCCGGCACCTCGGTACGATCTCGTCGAATCCTGCTTCCAGGTTCCGGTGGTGACCGAGGCGACCCGCGGTTGCCCCTTCTCCTGCACGTATTGCCAGCTCACGATTCGTCCGGCCCCCTTCCGCACACGTCCGATCGACGACGTGATCCGGGACCTCTCGTCAACGCGCGGCCTCTCGCTGCCCCGCCGGAAAGTGGCCATGCTCTACGACAACAACTTCGGCGGCGACATGCCGTACGCGAAGGAGCTCCTGCGGGAGATCGCCCGACTCGACCTGTGGGGCGTCGGCTACCAGTTCAGCTTCAACTGTCTGCGCGATGACGAATTCCTCGACCTGCTGAGCGACGCTCATGCGGCCATGGCGTTCATCGGCATGGAATCGTTGAACCAGTCGAGCCTCCGGTCGGTGCGGAAGGGACACAACCGGGTCGAGCAGTACCGAGCGCAATTCGCGAAACTCCGGGAACGCGGGATCCTGATCTTCACGGGGTTCATGCTGGCCCTCGACGAGGACACGCCCGAGTACTATCGCTCGGTGCCGGGCCGGCTGGACGAGGTGGATCCGAGTGCCGTCCTGATCTCGCTGTCGATTCCGATACCGGGCACGCCGTTTCACGCCGAGGTCGAGAGCGAGGGCCGGATCGTCGATCAGGACCTGTCGCACTACGAGGGGGATCACCTGGTGTTCGAGCCTCGTTCGGTCAGCCGTGCGCAGGTCTTCGAGGCCTTCGAGGAAATCAACCGACGATTCTACTCACGGGCCGCGATTCTGCGCCGCTGGATTCGCTTCCAGAGCGTCTACCTGGCTCGCGGAGGCCGGTTTGGCCGGTCGGTCGGAACACGGCTTCTGAGGTCGGCGCTGCTCGCGGCCATCTACTTCAAGCTCTCGAGCTTCCAGCGTCACCATGCCCGGGAGAAGGTGCTCGGACGGCCTTCGCTGCTCGACTCCGCCGGTACCCCGCCGGCCGGCGCGCACCGGATTCAGAGCAGGCTCTTCAGCAGGTCGTAATGCAGGCGAATCCCACCTCCATCCGGAGGGAACAGGGCGTCGAAATCTTCCCGGGTTTCCGGCCACTCCACGATCGCCAGGATGAACATGAAATCGATGAATGAGATGATCGTGCTTTCGGCCCCGACCGCCACCAGCGCTTCGCCATCGAGGGCGAGGGAGCGGTGGTCCTGGTTCATCGAGCCGATCGTCCACGTCCAGATCACCCGGGCCTCCGACCCGGGCTCCCGATTGCGCAGCAGCTCCCGATGTGCCTCGACAAGCGTGAGGGCGGCCGAATCACGTCTCACATCGAGCAACGCGGGTGTGAGGCCCTCCGTCTCCTCGCCGTTCAGCTGACGTCGTCGGATCTCCATGTGAACTCCGAGCACCGGAAGCCACTCGGGCAAGCTGACGAGTTCGAACGCCTCCTTCGTCCCGAACAACTGGTTCTTCAGGTGAAGCCTCGGGTGCGAGCGGAGGCGAAGCGCGACCAGGGGCACATCCGTGTAGCCCTCCGCGATCTGACGGAGCACCTCCGTGACCGACGGATCCAGCCGGAAAATTTCTCCGATGAACAGGTCCCTCCGGGTTCCCTCGATGAAGATGGAGATCCGCTTCCGCAGGTCGTCCACCGGCACATCCTCGTTGTAGAGCCCGACCCGCAGTCTCCCGCCCGCCCGCTCGATCTCGCGGGCGAAATAGAGCTGGGCCCGGAACATCGCGTCGACGTTCTCGCGCAGGAAGTGCAGGGTCGCCCCGGCGGCGCTCGGTGCGCTGACGGGTGTGGGCGCCACGGGGAACGCGTTCACCCCGCGCAGCGCCGCGCCGATGAACATCCCGGCCCAGAATTCGCTGAGCCAGAGCGAATCGAAGGAGAGGAGCCGACTGCCGGGGTGCGCGAGGTTGTACATCGTGGCCTTGAGCACGCTGGCCGACTTCGATCCGTAACCCGTTACGTTCATCGGGATGCTGACGGGCGTGTTCCAGCCTGCTTCGCGGAGACGATCGCATCGCTCCCGGTAATCCTCCGGAAAGGGCCGCGGCTGCAGATAGGTCGGGACCTCGTCGGGCTTGACGGACTGCCTCAGCAGCAGGCGACGCAGGTCGGACTTCAGCTGCGCGAGCGCCTCCCCCCGGACCAGGATGCTCCGATCTTCCCAGCCTGAACCATTGTAGTGCGCCCCGATGCCCTGACCGGTGAAGATGGCCACGCCCGATCCGGGGTCCTCTTCGAACACGTCTCGCACCGCGAGCTTCCGGTGATCCCGCATCAGGTTGTCGCCCAGGAAGGTCGGGTCGAACGGATTCGTGATGTTCACGTTCACGGCGAGCGCGCCGCGCAAGGCGTCGGCGGAGAGACCGGCGAGGGACGGCGAAGCCTGAACCGCCTCTTGGAGCCGCAGCTGGGCGTGGGCCACCTGACTGCGGACATCGGAATTCGAGACCGGCGGTTCAGCCGGATCCCAGAGGTTCTGCAGATAGGTGATGATCCCGCGTGAGTCGTTGTGACGGTAGTAGTGTTCGTCCAGGATCAGGAAGAATTGCGGCAGGGAGTCGATTTCGCCCCGGTCCAGCTTCTCGATCGCCCGGATGAACGCCTCGAGGTAGCCATCCACGACCATGTCCCAGCCGTAGATATCCGTACCGCCTCCCGTATCCACACCGCGAAAGTCATGGACGACCGTGACCTGGTAGTACTCCGTCTCGCGGATCATTCTCTTCAATTCGAGGTGAAACTGCTCGAACATCAGGTACTTGACCGTGTTCGCGGTCGTAAACGGATGATCCGAGAGCAGAGAGAGAAGCGCGTCCCATTCCTCCTGCGTATCGTACTGTTCCCGGCGGAGTCCGTAGTTGAGCGGCAGCCATGCCAGTTCGCCGAAGCGGGTCCAGACCAAAACCCTCTCGCGCCATCGCTCGGTCGCGGCCACCGAGACGCGGGTCACGGTCGATGTCAGGCGGCGGAAGATCTCGGAGGCATGGCGTTTCGCCCTCGACGTGTCCTCCGCCGACATTTCCTCGAATCCGCCCCATTCCTCCAGTGACGCCTCGAAGGCCAGGCGGGCTCTCACGGCCAGCCGTCCCGCGTCGGACGGCTCCTTCTGTTGCCCGAACAGCCGGTTGAAGGGGATCAGCATTTCCTCCAGCATTACGCGCTCCGCCACGAGGGCCAGGGATCGTCCCGAGGCAAGCGATCCCTGGAGCACGGTCGCAAACGCGGCGTCGAGACCCGCGTGGTAGAGCGAGTCCTCATCCGCGAAGGCGTGACCCGGCGTGCGGATGTGATCCCGCAACGGGCGAGCGCTGGCCTCGAAGGACTCTCCAGGTCCGAAGCGGGGCGTGACGAGCCGATCGATCCACTCCATCGCGTCCGTGATGCGACGCAGCTCCCGCTCGAGATCCTCGGGAAGGGTGACCGAGTCCGGTAGCGCGGTTCGCGGGCCGTTCACTTCTGCCCGCGGGATTTCCGCACCACGCTGCCTCGGTCTCGTCATCCGGTATTCCTGGAAGGGGAACCGGAGCGAGGCTCCGAGCAGCAATTCCTGCCGTGCAGGGCGATAGTCGATGCGTACCATATCGCCCGATCGGAACAGTCCACCCCTCTTCAGAGCGAATTCGGCAATGACGCCGAAGGGCAGGGAGCGATCCAGGAAATCGTACTCCACACCGAACTTGAGCCACGGGATCCCGACGTAGGCACCCACTGCGCCGTCGAGCGAGCGACCGGAATTCCCGATCGCTCCCTCCGCGGTCAGGTCGAGCGCCGAAAGCAGTGGCATGGATGTCTGCAGATTGGCGTAGATGCGTGACGTCTCCGCGTCGCGTTCCCAGCTGTACCCGACCAGCGCGCCCCAGCGACCTCTCGGGCGTGCCGGCTGGCCGAGCGAGAAGGGAGCCGGAAGGACGGGCGACGCAGGTCGGACGCTGGACGACTCCTGCGCGTCGGCTGGATGCGCAGCAGCCTGCACGCACACGACGATTGCCAGGGGCAGGACGAAGCGGGCCTCGAACCGCGTCACGGTAGCCTCCCCGCGGTGCAATGATAGCCGGGCCGCACATGAAGATAATACCAACGGCCCGGGCATGTGTGTCATCGACTTCACCGGGGTTCCGAGATGGCCGCGTTGAAGATCGACGACGCGCGACTGTACATTCGACGGGAGAGGTTTGAACGGTTCAGGGCAATCCCACGAAAAGGTCGAGATCCGATGGCAAAGAACAGCTCGTTCGACGTGAGCACGGGCGTGGACCTTCAGGAGGTCGACAACGCGGTCAATCAGGCTCGCAAGGAGGTCGCGCAGCGTTACGACTTCAAGGGCACGAAATGCACGCTGGACTTCGATCGTGCTGCTGCGGCCGTCGCTCTCGACGCCGATGACACGTACCGGCTTCAGGCGCTGCGCCAGATCCTCCGCGAGAAGCTCGCCGGTCGGAAGGTGCCGCTGAAGAACCTGGACGAGGGAGCGGTCGAAGAGGGTTCGCTCGGCCGGGCCCGGCAGACCATCGGATTCCGGCAGGGAATCGACCAGGATACCGCGAAGAAGATCTCGAAAGCGATCCGGGACCAGTCGTTCAAGAAGGTGCAGGTGCAGATCCAGGGCGACGAG
>CBDTXM010000039.1:0-19534 GCA_965364445.1 uncultured bacterium
CGCCGGCACTTCTGGACGTGTCTTCGCACCGCCTCGTTGCGCTCCGCGGGCAACTCTCCATCGAGGAACTCGTACACCAGCGCGAGCGACTCCTCGCAAGACAGCTCTTCCGGCTCCGGACCGCCGGGTCCGAGACTCTCCGGCCGCTCCTGATCGTTCATGGCAGATATCCCGATTCGATGGCGAACCTGTGCAGGCTGACCTGGAGTCTCTTCCGGCCCCGGAATAGACGTGACTTCACGGTGCCGACCGGAATGCCCATCGTCTGGGCCACCTCCTGGTAACCCATGCCTTCGATGTCTGCGAGCACCACGGGAACGCGAAATTCCTCCGGCAGTTCCTCGATCGCCCGGAGCACGTGCTCGTTCACGAGCCGGTCGAACACCCTCCCCTCCGGATCGGCCTCGTACAGGCTCCCCGAGCCGTGGCCTTCCGCGACCTCCTCGAATTCCACCTTCACGGGCCCCGACCGATCCCGCCGATAGCTGTTGATGAACCCGTTCCGGAGTATGGTCATCAGCCATGCGCGGCAATTCGTCCCGCTCTCGAATCGGTCCCAGGACCGCCACGCTTTCAGCATCGCGTCCTGCACCAGGTCCTCGGAGCGTGGTTCGTCCCCTCCGGTGAGGCGGAGCGCCAGGCCGAAGAGCGCGTCCAGGTGAGGCAACGCCTCGGATTCGAATTCTCTTCGCCGATCCTCGCTGATCTCGGCCTCCCGGTTCTCGCTCCCTGCAGTCCCTGCTACCACCCCGCTTCGGAGCCTGGCGATCGGCACAGGCTACCCGGTGCGCGCGAATCCCGGCAAGGCGCGGGAACGGAGCCGACGAACGGTCGTATCATGATAAGCGGATACGGATGCTCGCGAATCGCGTGAGCCCGCCTCGCACCGCACCGAAAGGATCGATGCTCCCCTTGGATGCCAGCGACCCGGACACCACGATCCGCCTGCCCTCCGAAGGTCCACGCTCGCGCCCCGGCTCCGGTCGTCGACTCTGGAGGCGGCTGGGTATCGCCGCCGCGGTCCTGTTCACTCTCTTTCTTGCCGTAACGCTGGTCTTCGCCGTGCGGTTCCGCTCGCTCCTGGACCCGGAGACGCTCGCCGACCGCCTGGAGCCGCGACTGACACAGGCGGCGAACCGGCCCGTGACGATCGACGGAGCCAGTCTCCGGCTCTGGCCGAGACCCGGAGTGCGCGTCGAAGGGATCCGCGTCGCCAACCGCGGCATCTTCTCCGAGACCGCGCTGGCGTCTGCGGATGCGGTAGTGCTGGAGCCCCGCCTTCTCCCGCTGCTTCGCAAGGAGGTGGTGATCGACCGTGTCCTGGTGCACTCTCCCCGGCTGCTGCTGGTGGTGGATGAGAACGGCACCAGCAATTTCGGAGACTTCATCCCCGAGCCCGCGGAGGATGTGAGCCGTCCGGGCGGAAGCGTAGGCGGGATGTCGCTGGAGGTGAGAAGCCTGGAGATCACCGACGGTCGCGTGGGCTTCCGCGATGCAATGCATGCCCGCGGCATGCAGCTCGACGGGTTGCACCTGGAGAGCGATCTCGACTTCGGGGCGAGGGGGACGGTCGGCAGCGAGGGTATCGCGGAGGCGGACGTGGTAAGCCTGCGACTGCCTCAGCTTTCGGGCGACGGCGTCGAGCTGCAGGGAGCGTCGGTCTCCTGGGACGGCCGATTGTCCCTCGACCCCGGCACCCTCGAGATCGACCGGGCCGAGCTGGTGGCGGGCCCCTTCCAGGCGCGCCTCTCGGGCAGGATCGACTCACTCGGCCGGCCCGTACGCCTCGTTGACATGGAGCTGCGGGCGGAGGGCCTGTCCCTCGAAGAGATGTCACGGCCCACGGCCTCCGGTCTGGAAATGTACGGTGCGCTGGAGCTCGACCTGCGAGTCAGCGGTCGAGCCGGGCCCGGGATCACGCCCGGAGTATCCGGACTGGTCACCGTCCGCGGAGGAGGAGTTCGCACGGCCGCCGCGGTCGCGCTGGTGACCGGACTGGACGCCGACATGGAGATCCAGGACGGCCGGGGAGAGCTGAGCGCCGACGGCCGTCTCCTCGACGGAGACCTGGCGATCACGGGCGGGATTTCAATCGACTCCCTGTTGCCGTACGACGTGAGGCTCCAGGCCGATGCCGATCTCGGGGAGCTGCTCGCCGCCCTGCCTGCGGCCGAATCCGACCCGCCGGGAACGCGACCTCCGGGCTCCGGCCCGGCCGGGATTTCGGGTCGGATGACCCTGGATGCAGCCGTCTCCGGTCACTCCGGCGGTGAAGGGTCTCCCTTCATCGACGGCGTGGCGACGATCACCGACCTGGAAGCGAGCTTCGACGCGCTGACCCGTCCGGTAGCGGCCGCCCGGGTTCCGATCCGGATTTCGGGAGATTCTGCATCCTGGACTGAGGTGGACCTTTCCGTCGGCGAGAATCGAGGCAGAACGAGCGGCGTGGCCACCAGGCTGTTCGGGGGCTCTGAGTCGCGGGACGACCGCCCGATCCTGAGCGCCGACCTCCACTTCGACCGACTTGCGCTCGACGACCTGCTGCCGGAGAGGGAGACGGAGGGCATCGGTTGGGGGCGCCTCGTCAGTGCCCGCCTCGGCGGACGCCCGATCGGAGGGACAACGGCCGAGCAGCTGGCCGTCGAGCGCGGACAGCATCGTCCGGCGGAGCCTCCGATCGCAGGGGAGGTCCGGGCCACGATCGACGAGCTGCTGTACGATGGTCACGAGGTGACAGATCTCGCGGGAGCCGTGCGCATCGGCCGCGACCGAATTGAGATTCCGCGGCTGACATTCGGCGCCTACGGCGGGCGCGGCACGGCATCGGCAACTCTCGAGCTCGGGTCCGGCCACGTTGAGCCCTTCGGCCTGCAGCTGGACCTGGAAGGCGTTCGTGCCGAAGAGTGGCTCGCCCGGCAGACGCCGCTGGGAGAATTCGTCACCGGGACGATGGGACTTCAACTCGAACTCGCCGGTGGCCTCGACTCGCTGCTACTGCCCGAGTCAGCGTCCCTGGCCGGCGCGGGCGCCTTGCGCATTGCAGACGGAACGATCAAACCGAATCCGCTTACCCGGGCCATCGCTTCCGTCATTGGAGCGGCCGATCCCACGGGCGGAAGGCTGCAGAGCTGGGTATCACGGTTCCGAATCGACGATGGGGCGGTTCGCATGGCGGACGGCCGACTCGATTTTCCCGCCGGAGATCTGGACCTGTCGGGCGCCGTCGCGTTCGATGGAGGGCTGGACCTCGCACTCGTGTTGAGACCCGATCCGGCGACGGTACGCGGCCTCGCCGATCGGAATCTCGCCGCTCTGCCTCCCGGCGCCCGGGAGGCGCTGACATCAGGAGGCGCTCCGGAGCTCGGGCTGCTGGTCCGAGGCCGTGTCGGTGATCCACAGGTTACCGTGGACCCTGCGAGTGTGCGTCGGGCTCAGGAAGCGATCGTCGAGGCCGGTCGGAGCGAGATCGAGAAGCGGGGGCTGGACCTGCTGCGGCGGCTGACTGGCCAGCAACAGGACTCCGCGGCAGTGACGCCGGACGGCGGGAGCGATCCGCGGTGAGACGTCCAGCCCGGCGCGCTCAGCGGCGGCTGGGAATCGGGCTCGCGGCGCTTGCGACCTGTGTGGCCGGCCTGTCCGCGGGGTGCATCTCGGGGCGCGTACTGACCGGCTACCCCGGGTACCCGTTCGCCAGCTTCGAGACCGACATGCCCGCCGATTCCGCGTTCTTCCGGCTGCAGCCTGCCGTCGAGTCGGAGGGATTCCCGCTCGACTACACCATCCTGGATGAAGGCTTCATCACCACGCGCAGCTCGGAGCTGGTAGGGCGGCCGGTGTTCCTGACGCTCGTGGTGGGGGCGGGCGGCGACGAGTCGAGCGCGGGCGCTCCCGCCGTCGAGATGTCGTCCGATGGATCGATGGGCCCGTCCAGGGTCCGGGTGGCAGCCTACGAGGAGACGGTCACCGGAGCCCAGCGGATCAACCCTCTACAGGAAGAAGTCTGGGCCGCGGTAATGGAGGTGGCAGGTCGACTCAGCACGGCGGTCGACGGAACGATTCCCGAGGGCCCGTCGGTCGAGAGCAGCTCTCCCTGACCGCCGAACCTTCGAGTGGACCCGGCCTGGCTCAGCGCAGTACGGGCAATCCTCCCCTGGGGGGACAGTGCCCGCCGCCGACGCCGACGCCCATGCCTGTCCCGCGTCCTGCCCCGATCCTCGCGAGAACGTCCACCGGACGGTCATCGATCGGTCGGAAGGGACCCGGCTCGGCCGAGGAGCTGACGAGGAAGTCCGACACCCGGGCGTAGCGTGCGGCCGGCTGCTCTTCCTCTTCCTTCTCTTCCAGCAGCTCGAGGAATCGCACCGGTTGCGCCGCACCCTCGGAGACCGCGACCGGAATCGGCGCGACATCCGGCAGGGTCAGCTTCTTCGCCGGCGAGGGACCCGCGGCGGTCGCCGCGCCGCCCGCCGCAGCGTCGGCCAACTCGATCACCTGCATCGGGTCATCCGGCTCGAATTCGGGATCGTCGGGAAGCGGAACGACCTGGAGCGCCGCCCTGGGCTCACCATCTCCCATCGGCTCGACAGAGAACTTCACCCATGTCAGCAGTGCCGCGTGCGCGACGATCGACACGGCGATGCCGATGCCCATCGCCCGTCGCCAACCCCTGTCGATTCTCCGTTCTTCCGCCATTTCCACCGTCCCCTTCCCGTTCCCGACTGTTGGACGTCCGAGGATCTACCGACATACAGACGCCCGTATGGCGCTTCGGGTCACAAGTTCTTCCCGAGTCCCACTATGTGCAACAACCCATCACCGCGTAAGGTGTTCCCCCGCGTCGCTCCGTGCCGCGAGCAGCACCTTTCCCACGCTCAGCCGGGACTGGAGCCGTTCGTGAGCGTCGGATGCCCGGTCCAGGGCGTGCGTACTGTCCACGATCGGTCGAATCCGGCCCGCCGCCGCGTGATTCATGATCGCCTCGAACTGGGGCACGAGCATCTCCGTCTCGTCCCACAGGTGCCCGAGATTGACCCCGGCCACGGACCGATTGTCGTTCATCAGTCCGATCGGGCCGAAGCGAGGCATGCGAGCCAGGCTCCCGAGCGCCGCCACGAGGTTCTTCCGGCGTCCCGGCGCCATGGCCGACACGCCGAAGCAGCACAGGCGTCCGCCGGGCGCGAGGAGCTCGTAGCTGGTCCGAAACGACCGCCCCCCGATCGGATCGAGGACGATATCCACCCCTCTGCCATTCGTAATCTCGCGTACGTGATCGGCGAGGTCGGGATCGTCCGAGGCGATCGGCTCGACGCCGACTTCGCGGAGGCGTCCGTGTTTCGGCGCCGAGGCCGTTCCGATCACCCTCGCTCCGACGATGTCGCACAGCTGCGTGGCAGCGGTCCCGACACCGCCCGCGACGCCGTGAATCAGCACCACCTCTCCCGATCGAACAGCGCACACTCTGTGCAGCATCTGGTGGGCTGTCAGGTAGTTCACGGGGAGGGCCGCCGCCTCCGCATCCGGGATCGAGTCGGGTGTACGAACCACCAGGGCCGGGGGCAGGCAGACGCAGTCGGCGTATCCACCAAACCGGGTGACGGCGGTGACACGCTCGCCCACCCGGTACGCTTCGACATCGGAACCCACTGCATCGACGGTGCCCGCCACCTCGTACCCCGGCACGAACGGCAGCGACGGCGCGTCGGGATAGAGCCCGAGTCGTGCCATCACTTCGGCGAAGTTCACCCCGGCGAACGCCACCCGGATCCGCAGCTCGCCGGGTCCGGGCACCGGGTCGGGAGCCTCGCGCATCCGCAGGACCTCCGGCGGGCCGGTCTTTTCGATCCAGACCTGTCTCATCGTCTCGCCTCCACGGCTTCGAAACAGGGCTCACGCCTTTGCGCAGGACCCCTGTTGAGGATAGAAACATAGCTGTCATGTGCGGACGATTCACACTCACGACCCCGGCCGCGGAATGGGCCGCGCTGTTCGAGCTCGATCCGGTTCCGGATTTCGAGCCCCGTTACAACATCGCCCCCACCCAGCCGGTGGCGGCCGTGAGGTCCCGATTCCGTGCCCAGCACGAGCAGGCGCGGAATGGGCGGCGTGAGAGCGGCGGAGCGACACGCGAATTCGCGAAGCTGCGCTGGGGACTCGTCCCTCACTGGGCGAAGGAGCCTGACCTGAAGGGGCGCACCCTGATCAACGCCCGCTCCGAGACCGTCGCCGATCGCCCCTCCTTCCGCGATGCCTACCGGTTCCGTCGGTGCCTGGTCGTGGCCGACGGCTTCTACGAGTGGCAGCCGGCCGGCGCTCGGAAACAGCCCTACTGGATCCGCCTCGATACCGAGGCGCCGTTCGCCTTCGCCGGGCTGTGGGACGCCTGGACCGGCGGCTCGGACACGCTCGAGTCCTGCACGATCCTGACCACGGATGCCAACGAGGCGCTCCGACCGATTCACGACCGGATGCCGGTGATTCTCGATCCAGCCAGCTACGACGCCTGGATCGATCCGGAGACCCCGAGCTGGGATCTCGACCGGCTTCTGACGCCCTGGCCGTCCGAGTCGATGCTGATGCACCCCGTCTCCACGCACGTCAACCACGTCGGCCACGATGACCCGGGCTGCATCGTTCCGGAGCGTCCACAGACGGACCTGTTCGGGTGAGCACGTCGGCCGGAGTCGCCGGAGGGAGTTCGACCGAGCACGTCGCCGTTCGGAATCCGGGTACGCCGCTGGACACCCGCTGGGTCGCAGACACGACGGCCCGCGCGACGGATGTGGGGCCCCGCGCCGATCGGATCCGCGATCGCGCACCCCTGCCTGCGACCGAGGAGATCCGGCTGTGCCTCCGTGCGATCGCGTGCACCGACCTCACCACGCTGGCGGGCGATGACACGGCCGACCGGGTGCGCAGCCTGTGCGAGCGCGCGAAGGATCCCCTGGGCCCGGACCTGTCGGGAGCGCTGGGACCGGACAGCGGGATTCGGGACATCTGGCCCGACGCTCGCGTGCGAACCGCAGCCGTCTGCGTCTACCACCGCTTCATCGGCGATGCCCTGCGGGCGCTCGAAGGCTCGGGGATTGCGGTGGCTGCGGTATCCGCCGGATTTCCCCACGGATTGAGCCCCCTGGCTCAGCGGATTGACGAAGTGCGGGCCTCGGTCTCGGAAGGGGCCGCGGAGATCGACGTGGTGATCATGCGGTCGCACGCGCTGACCGGGAACTGGGAGGACCTGTACGAGGAGGTGAGCGCGTTCCGGGCTGCCTGCGGGAACGCCCTCCTGAAGACGATCCTCGCCACGGGAGAACTCCCTGACCTGGAGACCGTCGCACGCGCCGCGCTCGTCTGCATGATGGCCGGGGCAGACTTCATCAAGACCTCGACCGGCAAGGAACAGGTCAACGCCACGCTACCGGCCGGCCTCGCGATGGCCGACGCGATCCGGGCTTATCGGGAACGGACCGGATTCGCTGTCGGCCTCAAGCCGGCGGGCGGCATCCGCACCGCCGGCCAGGCCCTGGACTGGCTGTCCCTCTCCGGCACGACGCTCGGACCGGAGTGGACGGAACCGGGCCTCTTCCGGTTCGGGGCCAGCTCCCTTCTGGACGACCTGGTGTCCCGGCTGAGATCTCTCGTCACCGACTGATCCGGCTCAGCCCGACGTCTCTTCCTGCGTCCAGTGCAGCGCGAACATCGCGCCCTGCGGGTCCTGACACTGCGCTACCCGGTCACCGCCCGGCACTTCCATCGGACCGTTGAGCACCTGTCCACCACCGGCCTTGACCCGCTCCAACGCTGCATCGAGATCGTTGACCTTGACGTAGAACAGCCAGGCGCCGATCGGCATCTCGGGCGGGCGGGTCATGATTCCGCCCAGTGGCGGTCCCTCTCCACCGTAGATCCTGTAGATGCCGTATTCGCCCATGTCCATGTCCTCGTGTGTCTTCCAGCCGAACAGGTCGGCATAGAACTCGAAGCCATCGGCGAAGTCGCGCCACATCAGCTCGTTCCACGAGAAGTCGCCGTGCGAGACCATGCCGGGATGCGGGGGCATGTCGGACGCCGGCGCGAACGTGGCGAAGACGGCCCCATCCGGATCGGAGAGGACCGAGAATCTCCCCACTGTCGGGATGTCCCGGGGCGGAACCAGCACCGTGGCCCCGAGCTCGGCGGCGCGCGCCGTGGTCGCATCCACATCCGGGGTTCCGATGTAGGCCAGCCAGTGCGAAGGGGCACCGGCAGCCCTGGCATCTTCGGGAAGCTCCATCACACCGCCGATCGGCTGGTCGTCGCGTGTCCACATGTCGTACGGATCCTCAGCCCCCTCGAACGGCTCGACTCCCCAGCCCGTGACGCTCCCGTAGAAGGTCTTCGCCGCGTCGGGATCGGTTGTCATCAGGTCGTACCAGATGAATCTCCCGAGATTCGTCCCTTCCATGATCGTCCTCCCGCCTCTGTTGAGCGTGTCGAGTCGTCGCCGTGATTTCGTGTCGGCCCGGAGCTCAACTCTAGACATGATTGGGACCGACCGTCTACCCCGGTTCTGTCTGACGCGCGACCCGCGCACGCAGACCGGCGTCGGCCTCGGCCCACTGGCGGGCCAGGGCGCGCTTCAGCTCGAGCGCCTCCTCCGCACGGCCGGAATCTTCGTAGAGGGCCGAAAGCCGGTCGCGGGCGAGCGCCAGGTAGTAGGGGTCCCATTCGATCCGCTGCGGATCGGGATTGTCGAGGAAACGTCTCCAGACGATCGCCGCGGAGTCCGGCTCTCCAGCAGCTTCGAGGGCACGGGCGAGGTCCCCCAGCGCGCAGATCGAGCACCCGATTCCCTCATCCCACAGGCGGAAGCGCCTGACGGCCTCGTCCGGCTTCCCGACGTCGAGCGCGATGAGCCCCCATGCCGCCTGCCACCAGGGATTCGGCAGAGCCTCCGGCGGCGGATCCATGTGTTCGCCATGCGATTCCAGGATCTTGAACGCCCGTTCCGGCCGGCCGGCGAGCGCCTGGAACTCGGCGAGATAATGGAAGGGCCAGTCGTCCATGGACATCGAGGCCATCGGGTGGGCCCGCGTCACCGAATCCACCAGGGCGATCGCCGTGACCGTGTCCGCCGACCACCAGACGAGCGCCCACGCTCGATCCACGGTGCGTTCGATGATCTCGGCTGGATCTCCGCGGACAGACGCGTGGGCGAGCGCATCGACGAAGTGACGATCCGCCAGTTGCAGCCGGCCACCGACGAGGGCGATCCGGGCTCGCTCCTCCGACACCCAGGCCCGGACGGTCAGGTCTCCCGGGAACGCCTGCTCGAGGCGATCGAGGGCCCGCTCCACAGACGACTCGTCGTTCTCCAGCCAGGCGAGCCGCACGGCTTCGATGTACGGATAGGGGTGGTCGGGTCGCAGTCGGGCGAACCTCTCCTGCGCCCGGGCGGCGGCCATCAGATCGCCCTGCCGCACCCGGGCATCGAACAGGCCCGAGTGAGCATCGACGTTCATCGAATCCACGGCGATGGCAGCCTCGAACAGCCCGGCGGCACGGGACCATTGTCGCGGGGCCGACGCCAGTGCCTCCCCGAGCCCCACCAGGCCCACGGGATCGTTCGGACGCGCCACCGTGAGCGATTCGAACGCGGCTATCGCCCGGTCGAGGTCGCGCGTCACCTCGAAGTGATACCGGCCCGCCTCCTGCCACCGTCGAATGTCGGCCTCATCGACATCCCCGTCGGCGCCATCGCAACCGGTGGAGCCGATCGCGACCGCGACGGTGAATGCGAGAAGCCCGACCCGGGCCGAGGACGGCCTTCCCGCGCGCCCGGGCCGGTGCCGTGACGAGTCCCGCGGAGAAGTCGTCCCGGGCGGCCGTTTGACGTGGCGGCAGCCTGGCACTTGGCGGCGCATGCCTCTCGCCCGAGATTCCCCCATGCGGCCCCCCGAAGGCGAACGTGCTCGCAGATCCGAAGCGGCTCTCCGGATACGGATCGGAAGATGCACCGCGCCCGGCCTGCAACTCAACGGCACGAGGAGGACCGTTGCTTTCGAGCCAGCCCACGCACCCCTACATCTGCACGGCGTGCGGAACCCAGTACGACGATTCCTTCTCGCCTCGCCCCGACTGCCCCGTGTGCGAGGATCCGCGCCAGTTCGTGCCCGCCTCCGGCCAGGCCTGGACGACGCTCGGGGAACTCCGCGAGACGCACGCGAACGAGATCCGCGAACTCGAGGAAGGCAGGCTGTGGGGAATCGGGACCCTGCCCCGTTTCGCGATCGGCCAGCGCGCGCTGCTGCTGCGGACACCGGCGGGAAACCTCCTGTGGGACTGTGTCTCCCTGATCGATGAGCAGACGGTGGCCTCCATCCAGGACCTGGGCGGGATCGACGCGATCGCCGTATCGCACCCACACTTCCAGGCCGCGATGGTCGAGTGGAGCCGGGAGTTCGGCGGCGCGCCGATCTATCTCCACGAGGCGGATCGTGAGTGGGTTCAACGCCGGCACGACGCGCTGGTGTTCTGGAGCGGTGACACCCACGAGCTGACCCCGGGTGTCACCTTCGTGCGCACGGGAGGGCACTTTCCCGGGTTTCAGTGCGCGGTGTGGCGCGAGGGCGCCGACGGGCGAGGTGCTCTTCTGTCCGGTGACCAACCGCACGTGTGTCCGGACCGGCGACACCTGGCGTTCATGTACAGCTATCCCAACTACGTCCCGCTGGGACCCGCACAGGTGCGGCACACACGCGATGTCCTCGCCGGGTTCCGTTTCGACCGGATCTACGGAGCCTGGTGGGACCGGGTGATTCCGGACGGGGCCGAGGCGGCGCTGGCCCGCTCGGTCGATCGCCACCTCCGGGCGATCGGCGCCGCGGACGACTGAGGCCGGGCGCCGACGTCTCTTTGGTCGGGCCCCCGCAGGCCCTTCACTCAGGCGTAGATCTTCACCTCGCCGTGCTGGACGGTGGTCCCGAGCACGGTCAGGAATCGCGCGATCCAGGCCGGGTGGGCCGGCCAGGCCGGTGCGGTGACCAGCTGCCCGTCCACGACCGCCTCGGTGACGGGAACCTCGACGTAGTCGCCGCCGGCCAGCGTCACCTCGGGACCGCACGCCGGATATGCCGTGCAGCGCTTCCCGTCGAGCACGCCCGCGGCGGCCAGGAGTTGAAGACCGTGACAGATCGCGGCGATCGGCTTTCCGGATTCGCTGAAGTGGCGGACCATCTCCAGCACCTTCTCGTTCAGCCGGAGGTACTCCGGGGCGCGCCCGCCCGGCACGACCAGCCCCTGGAAGTCGCTCGGGTCGATGTCATCGAAGCTCGCGTTCAGGGCGAAGGCGTGGCCGGGCTTCTCGGAGTAGGTCTGGTCGCCCTCGAAGTCGTGAATGGCCGTCGCGACCGAATCGCCAATCTTCTTGCCCGGGCAGACGGCGTAGACCTCGTGGCCGACCGCCTGCAGAGCCTGGAAGGGCACCATCACCTCGTAGTCCTCGACGAAGTCGCCTACGAGCATCAGAAGTTGTTTGCCGGCCATCTCGCGCCTCCATTCAACGGATGTTTCGCAGCCCTCACCGGATGTGCCGCAGGTATGTGCCCAGAATGCGGTTGAACTCGACCGGCGCTTCCACGCTGCTGAGGTGGCCCGCGCCTTCCACCACCGAGAAGACGGCGTTCGGAATCTTCGCCGCCATCGCTCGTCCCGCCGACGGACGCGTCAGGCGATCCTCGCTGCCGTTCACCACGAGAGACGGGACGGAGATCGAGCCCAGCACCCGGCCCGTGTCGATACGCGACGCCATCGCGAGAAGCTGACCCCGGACCCCGATCGGGGAGTTCTCCATCATCGTCCGCTTCAGCCGGGCCCAGAACTCGGGCCGCATCTGGCGGGTCCCCGGCGCGAGTACCGCGTCGAGAAAATCGTCGACGAACGGTTCGAGTCCTTCCGTCTCGATCCGGCGGATGCCGATCGCCCTCGCCAGCTTTCCCGTCCGACCGTCCGCGGCGCTTCGGGTGTCGCACAGGACGACGCCGCGGAAGCGATCGGGCTCCCGCTCCAGCGCCCGGAGCAGGATATACCCTCCCATCGAGAGTCCGACGGCGACGACCGGCGCCTCACCGGCGACCTGGTCCAGGACGGCGAACAGATCGTCGACCAGCAGCTCCATCGTGTACTGGCCGGTTCCGACATCGCTCGCACCTGCACCGCGTGAATCGGGGGCGATCGTCCTGTACTCGCTCGAGAACTCGGCCACCTGGGGCGCCCACATGGCCCCATGAAGCGGGAATCCGTGCAGGAACAGAAGCGGCGGGCTCGACATCTCCCCCGCCTCCCGCACGCCCAGCAGCACTCCCGGCGAGGAAGAGCCGAGCCTGCGGATCACGCCGGAATCGGTCATCGGACCCCGACCCTACTGGTATCGCTCGTTCGTCTCGCGGGCCCCGTCCTCGCACGCCGGCCAGGGCCGCGGCTGGCCCGTCTCATCGTCGACCGGCATGACCCGACGGTCGCGCGGCACCCGCTCGTCCTCCGCCGCCATGTAGGCGAGCATCGCCACGAGGGTCGCGTTGTTGCGTACTTCCGACCAGACGATCTTGTCGAACGTGTCGATATTCGTGTGCCAGGTGTAGGCGAAGTAGTTCCAGCTGTTCGATCCGAGCCCGAAGGTCGGCCCACCGGTGCAGTTGAACGCCGCATGGTCGCTGCCGCCGCCGCTCGGTGTGCCCGGCAGACTGAGATCGATGTGCCGGCTGATCTCGCTCGGCACGCGCGCGATCCAGCGCGCCAGGTGCTCGGCCGCTCCCACCATCCCCATCGAGGACGCCCTCGAGATCCGGCCCGTCCCGTTGTCCTGGTTGAATGCGGCCTGGAGCCCTTCGATCACCTCGGGATGATCCCGGACGAAGGCCCGTGAACCGTTGAGGCCCTGCTCCTCGCTCGCCCACAGCCCGACGAGAATCGAGCGCTTCGGCCTCGGCCAGGTCTCCGAAAGAATCCGCATCGCCTCGAGCATGGTGATCGTGCCCGTCCCGTTGTCCGTGGCGCCGGACGCGCCGTCCCACGAGTCGAAGTGGGCGGAAAGAACCACGTATTCGTCCGGCAGCTCGGTTCCGCGGATCATGCCGATGACGTTGGCCACGGGGACCGGATCGGTCATCCTCGCTTGCGCGTCGACTCGGAGCCGCGGTCCCTGCCCCTGCTCGGCCAGCCGGGCCACCAGGCCGTAATCCTCGCAGGAGAGGTCGATGGCAGGAATCGTCTCCGTCGCCGCACCAAAACGCGTGTTGAGAGCGAATACGCGCCGCGTGTTCCAGCCGCCGCTCCAGTCCGACCAGAGAATGCCGAGTGCGCCCGCGGCCTCGATCGCATCGAGGAGCTCGCCCGGCTCATACCCGGTGGCACCGATTCGCTCGCGCCACGCGAGGCTGGAGGCACGTCTCTCTTCGCGTACGGCCTCGGCCGCTCCGTCCACCCCGTATTCCTCGAAGCTCTCCACCGGTCTGCAGCTGGCCTGCGGCTCAGCCAGGGCGACGAAGCTCCCCCGCACGGAGGGGAGCCAGGCCTCCAGGGCGTCTCTCCCCTCGGCGGCCGGGATCACGACGACGCCGCCCTCCAGCGCACCGTCCGTTCCGGGACTCCAGGCCATCAGGGTGGCGTCCAGAGTGCGAACCCGCGGCTCGACCAGGTCCACGTGCGTCGTGCCCCGCTGCCACCCCTTCCATGTCCCGTACGGCTCGATCTCCGCCTCGACGCCCCAGCCCTCGAGCAACGCCCGGGCCCATTCGTTGGCGTGGTCCACCTCCGGCGTCCCTGTCAGCCTCGGACCGATCGAGTCGAGGAGCGCCTGCCCGATGGCCCAGGCCTCGGACTGCTCCATCCCTTCGGTCCAGATCGCCCGGATCGTGGGATCTTCCACGGCCAGGCTCTGGGCGCGGGCAGGCTGCGAGACGGCGAGTATGGCGGCGGCGCCGAACAGGGCCGCGAGCTTTCGGGAACGAACTGGATTCATGGCCGGATTCTCACTTCGATAGGGATCGATCAACCGGAGGTCGCGCAGTTTGGTCGGGACCTGAGAACGCCGTCAGAATAGGTTCGGGCCGGGCCGCGGTCCAGTCGATCGCGACTGCGCTCCGGGCGTCGCCATTGCGCCCGAAGCCATCATCGTGCAGGGATAGGTTCCATGAACAGACTCTTGAAGTATCCGGCGCCGTTCCCAGTGCTCTGTCTACTCACGGTCATTCCGTGGATCACGTCCTGCGATGCGGCCTCCGAGCCCCATGAAATGGTCATTCGCGGAGGCCTCGTCTACGATGGACTCGGCGGTCCTCCGATCGTCGCCGACGTCGCGATGGACGACGACACGATCTCGGCCATTTCCGCTCCCGGAACCCTCGCGGGATCCCTGGAGGTCGATGCGACGGGCCTTGCCGTGGCGCCCGGTTTCGTGAACGTCCTCAGCTGGGCGAACGAGTCGCTCCTCATCGACGGGCGCGGTCAGAGCGACATCCGTCAGGGCGTGACGCTCGAGGTGATGGGAGAGGGCTGGTCGATGGGCCCCCTGAACGAGCGTATGCGCGAGGACAGGCTCGCACGCCAGAAGGACCTCCGTTACGAGATCCCGTGGACGACGTTCGGGGAGTACATGGAGCACCTCGAGCAGAGAGGGGTCTCCGTGAACGTCGCCTCGTTCGTCGGCGCCACGACGGTCCGCGTGCACGAGATCGGGTACGAGGACCGTTTGCCTACCGCCGAGGAACTGGATCGGATGCAGGATCTCGTGCGGCATTCGATGCGCGAGGGAGCGCTCGGGGTCGGGTCCTCTCTGATTTACGCCCCCGCCTTTTACGCGGATACCGATGAACTGGTCGCGCTTGCCTCCGCCGCGGGAGAGTTCGGTGGCATGTACATCTCGCACATCCGCAGTGAAGGCACCGGCCTGCTGAGAGCGCTGGAGGAGTTGATCGAGATCGCTCGCCGCGCCGGGGTGCCGGCCCAGGTATACCACCTCAAGGCGGCGGGCCGGGAGAACTGGCCGAAGCTCGATTCGGCGATCGCCCGGATCGAGGCGGCGCGGGCCGAGGGCCTCGAGATCACCGCCGATATGTACACGTACACCGCCGGCGCCACGGGGCTGGACGCCTCCATGCCCCCCTGGGTTCAGGAGGGAGGATACGACGCATGGGCCGAGCGACTCGCGGATCCGGCGATTCGGGCCCGCGTCGCCGAGGAGATGCGCACACCGACCGATGACTGGGAGAATTTCTTCGTCGCCTCCGGATCTCCGGACAAGATTCTGCTCGTGGGATTCAGCGCAGACTCCCTGAAGCCGCTGACCGGCAGGACGCTCGCCGAGGTTGCGGAGATGCGAGGAACCTCTCCCGCAGAAACCGCCATGGACCTGGTGATCCAGAACGGAGCCGACGTCGGGACCGTGTACTTCCTCATGTCGGAGGAGAACGTCCGCAAGAAGGTCGCGTTGCCGTGGGTCGCGTTCGACTCGGACGAGGCGGCGCTGGCCCCGGAAGGCGCATTTCTCGAGTCGAACCCGCACCCGCGGGCTTACGGCAGCTTCGCGAGGCTCCTGGGCCGGTACGTCCGCGATGAGGGGGTGATCCCGCTCGAGGAGGCCATCCGGCGACTGACATCGTTTCCCGCGGAGACGTTCGGGATCGAGCGCAGGGGAGTTCTCGCGCCCGGTGCTTTCGCCGACGTCGTGGTGTTCGACCCAGAGTCGATCGAGGACCGGGCGACCTTCGCGGAGCCACATCAGTATGCGGTCGGTGTGCGTCACGTATTCGTGAATGGCGTCCACACGCTGGAGGACGGAGCGCACACGGGCGCAATGGCCGGGAGATTCGTACGCGGCCCGGGCTGGAGCGGCGATTGAGCGACCTGCCGGCGGTCCGCCTCTTCGGTCAGGGGCTCAGCGACACGGAAGAATTCGCCCTCGACCGGGACCTCGAGGATCCACTGGCGGTCTTCCGCGATCGTTTCGAGTTACCGACCGCAGCCGACGGGACGCCCCTGGTCTACCTGGCAGGCAACTCGCTCGGCCCTCTTCCCCGGGCGTCCCGAGGTGCGGTCACGGCGGCGCTGGAGGGTTGGAGTCGCGAAGGCGTGGACGGCTGGTTCGCCCCGCCCGACCCCTGGTACGAACTCGACGATCGGTTCCGCGAACCGCTGGCCCGGCTCGTCGGAGCGAAGCCCCACGAGGTCGCCGTCATGAACGGCCTCACGGTCAACCTGCACCTGCTCCTCGCGACCTTCTATCGTCCGGTCGGCGCGCGAAAGAAGATCCTGATCGACGCGCCCTGCTTCCCGAGTGACCGGTTCGTGGTCGAGACCCAGCTTCGCTGGCACGGCCTCGACCCGGCCGAGCACCTCATCGAGCTCGGCCCGCAGCCCGGCTCGAGTGTCGTCGAGGAGGAACGCATCGAGGAGGTCCTCGCCGAGCGGGGATCGGAGATCGCCATATTCCTGCTGGGAGGGGTCAACTTCCTGACCGGGCAGCGTTTCGATCTCGAGCGCCTGTCGGCCGCGACGCGCGCAGCCGGAGCGCGATTCGGCGTGGACCTCGCGCATGGCTTCGCGAACGTGCCGCTGCGGCTGCACGACTGGGACGTCGACTTCGCCGCCTGGTGTCACTACAAGTACGGAAATGGCGGACCGGGAGCGCCGGCGGGGCTGTTCGTCCACGAACGTCACCTGAGCGGGAAGCCGCTCCCCCGGCTGGGCGGCTGGTGGGGAAACGACCCGGACACCCGGTTCCGGATGCAGCTCGAGCCCGACTTCGTGCCGCGGGGGGACGCCGCCGGCTGGCAGTTGAGCTGCCCATCGGCGCTCGCGATGGCTCCGATCGGGCCCGCGCTCGAGCTCCTGGTGGAGGCCGGAGCCGACAGGCTGCGGGAGAAGTCCATCCGGCTCACCGCCCTGCTCGAATGGCTGCTGCACCGTTGGCTGCCCGCACCGCCTTCGGGGGACGGGTGGCATCTGCTCACGCCTTCCGAGCCCGGACGGCGAGGTGCGCAGCTGTCGCTGCGGATCCGGCGCGATGCGGGAGGTGTGAGAGACCGGATGCAGCGCGCCGGCGTCGTGGCGGACTTCAGGGAGCCTGACGTCGTGCGGTTGGCGCCCGCGCCCCTGTTCAACAGTTACCACGATGTGTGGCGAGCCGCGGCTGCCGTCCGGGACGCCATGGAGATGCCGGACCATGCCTGAGCGCACGGATCGCCGCGTCATCGACATCTCTCCGCCTCTGGGTCCTGACATCGCCGTGTTTCCGGGCGACACTCCCCTCTCCCGGGAGCTCCTGCTCGACTTCGGTCGCGGCGACCGGATTTCCCTTTCCACGTTGCGAAGCACGGTGCACCTCGGAGCTCACGTGGATGCGCCTCTCCACTACGAGGAATCCGGGGCATCGATCGACGAGCTACCGCTGGAACTGTTTCTCGGGATGTGCCGCGTGGTCCGGGCACCGGCTTCGCCGGGCGCCCGGCTGGGCTGGAAGGCCGTCGTCGAGGCCCTGGGAGACTCGGCGCCGACGGAGCGCCTGCTTCTCGCTACCGGAAGCTTCCCGGATCCGACCCGGTTCGAGGGCGGGTTCGCGGGCCTGGACCCCGACCTCGTGAGACGCCTGGGGACGCTGGGCGTCCGCCTGCTCGGCATCGACACGCCGAGCGTGGACCTGCCGGATTCGAAGGACCTTCCGGCGCACGAAGCCTGCCGGGAGGCCGGGATCACGATCCTCGAAGGGCTGGTGCTCGACCGGGTCGAAGCCGGGCTCTACGAGCTGACCGCCCTGCCGCTTCGCCTCGTCGGATTCGAGGCGAGTCCGGTCAGGGCCGTGCTCCGTCCGATCGCGTGAAGCTGAAGCTGCCCTCCATCACACCGCCCATGCAGTCGTCGGCGATATCCACGTCGCCCGACGTTCCGGCACCCTCCGACTGAATCTCGCCCCCGCCCAGCAAGGCGCCTTCACAACCCCCGGCGCGGGAATAGGTGGACTCGAAGCTGAAGGTGCTGTCGGCGACCATGCCCTCGAGCTCCGCCGTCACCGTCTCCGGACTCGTCAGGCGCACTGTGCCGGTTACCGCTCCGCCCGGCGAAGTAGCGAGCTCGGCCGAGCCCGTGAAATCCATCCCCTGTGCGGAGAACCGGGCGTCGTAGGTACCGTTGAGGTTGAACCGGTAGCCGGGGTCACCCGGTTCCGGGTTGCCCGCGCAGCCAACCGAGACGGCGACGGCCGCGATCGCTGCCAGCAGGGAGATTCGAGGTACGCGATCGATCATTGTTCGCCCTTTCCGATGATGGACAGCATCTCTTCAACCCGTACGACCTTGACCCTCGGCCGTCCGAGCGACTCGCCTCGTGCGATCTCCTCCGTATTCAGCCGATCCCAGTCCTCCGCGGTGACGTAACGAGTGCCGCGTCTGTCGAGAAGATCGACGACCGCAGAGCGCTCCGCAGCAGGTGCGTGATCCTCGGGGAGCGAAGCCGCGTCCTCGAGCATCGCTGCCACGGTCTCGGCCGCACACGACTTGTTGGTTCCGATGACGCCGCTCGGACCGCGCTTGATCCAGCCCGATACGTACTGACCGGGGAGGACATCGCCTCCTTCGGAATCGAGCACGCGGCCGCCACGACTCGGGATCACGCCGCCCGCGACATCGAATGGCAGGTCCGGCAATGCCACGCCGTGATACCCGACGGAGCGGAGCACCAGTCCGGTTTCCATCTCATCGAAAACACCGGTGCCCTCGGCCTTGAGCGCTCCGCCGTGGCCGGGAACCAGTCGGTTTTCCTCGAACCGGACGGCTCGCACCCGTCCGTCTACGCCCATGAGTTCGACCGGGGAAGCGAGGAATCGGAACACCAGGCGACGGGGAGCGCCGGTCGTCCCCCTCGCCGCGAATCCGGTCAGAATCTCCAGGTTCCGGGTGACTCGACGATCTTCCCGGGAGGCTACGTCTTCGAGGTCACTCGGAAGCGCTGCCGGATCGACGACGACGTCCACACCGTCCAGTGCGCCGAGCTCCTTGAGCTCGACGTTCGTGAATTTCGCCTCGACGGGGCCCCGGCGCCCGACCATGACGACCTCCCGGATTTCGCTCCGGCGCAGGGCTTCGAGCGCATGCTCGGCGATGTCGGTGCGGGCGAGGTTGTCCGGATCCGTCAACAGGATTCGGGCGACATCCACGGCGACATTCCCGTTGCCGATCACCACGGCCCGCTCGACGCCGAGGTCGAAGTCGAGATCCACGCATTCGGGCTGCCCGTTGTACCAGCGTACGAAGTCGGTCGCCGGCCAGCTGCCGGCGAGATCCTCGCCCGGGATACCCATCTGGCGGTCCGTCTGGGCACCGACGGCGTAAACGACCTGGTCGTACAGCGCTCGGAGCTCGTCGCGGGTCACGTCTTCGCCGAATCGCACGTTCCCGAAGAATCGCACGCGCGGGTGCGCGAGCACGCGGTCGAACACCCGGGTGACACCCTTGATGGACTGGTGATCGGGCGCCACGCCCTCGCGCACCAGGCCATACGGCGTCGGCCA
>CBDTXM010000040.1:0-19352 GCA_965364445.1 uncultured bacterium
ACGGCATTCCACGAGGCGGGTCACGCGGTGGTCGCATTGCGGGTTCCCGGTCTGGACCCGCTGCACAAGGTGACGATCGTGCCTCGTGGGCGGGCACTGGGCATCACTGCGTCGCTGCCTGAGGAAGATCGCCACAATTACACGAAGGAGTGGCTGGAGGGACAGTTGACCATGCTCTTCGGAGGCCGGGTCGCCGAGGAGACCATCTTCGGCCGCAGCAAGATCACCACCGGAGCGGGGAACGACATCGAGAGAGCGACTGCGCTGGCGCGGCGAATGGTCACGCAGTTCGGCATGTCCGATGCGATCGGCCCGATGGCGGTCGGCGACCAGGAGCACGAGATATTCCTCGGGCGCGAGCTCAGTCAGCGTCGAGACGTGAGTGACCAGATGGCACAGCTCGTGGACACGGAAGTGAAGCGGATCCTGGATGGGGCCTATGCTTCGGCCGAGCGCGTCCTGACGGAGAACCGATCACTGCTCGACGATATCGCCAATGCTCTGCTGGAACGCGAGACCCTGGACGCCGATGACATCCGGTTGCTGGAGGCGGGCTAACCGCTGCCGCCGCTGCCGCCGGCCGATGGTCCGCCGCCCGCTCCCGCCCTCGGGCCCGGCCAGCCGGAGGGATCGTCAGTAGCGGACGATCGACCGCTCGAGGGTACGGGGGGCGAGCCGACCCCAGCCCTCGCCTGAATCGGGCTCCGGCATGGCGTCGGCCACCGGTACTTGCCAGTGGGCCGTCCGGGGCGGGAGCATCAGTCTCGACCGACCCGTCGTGCTGGGCGTACTGAACCTGACACCGGACTCATTCTCCGACGGTGGGAAGGTCGGGGGAGCCGAGGAAGCGCTGGACGCAGGGCTCCGGATGCGCGATGCGGGTGCTGACCTCCTGGACGTCGGTGGCGAGTCCTCGCGGCCCGGTGCGCGACCGGTCGATGCGGACGAGGAATGGAGTCGGATCGGAGCGACGGTGGCTGCCCTCGCCGCTGCCGGGCTGCCGGTCTCCGTGGACACGACGAAGAGCGAGGTGGCAGCCAGGGCTCTCGACGCGGGAGCCGTTGCGGTCAACGACATCTCGGGCCTGCGATTCGATCCGGCCATCGCAGACCTGTGTGGTCGGACCGGGGCTGGCCTCGTAATCATGCATATGCGCGGGAATCCGCGGACGATGCAGGAGGACACCCGGTACCGGGACCTTACGGGCGAGATCTCCGCGGCACTCGAGCAGAGTGCCATTTGTGCGATCGAGCGAGGAGTGAACGCCGATCAGATCGTCGTGGATCCCGGGATCGGATTCGGAAAGTCGGTGGAGGGGAACCTGGAGATCATCGCGCACGGCGGACGGTTCTGTTCGGGTCGCTATCCCGTCCTGATAGGGCCATCCCGGAAGTCGTTCATCGGAGGGCTGCTGGACGTGAGCGTGGACGAGCGCCTGGAAGGAACGATCGCGGCGTGCGTGGCAGGCCTGATTGCGGGAGCCAGGCTGTTCCGGGTGCATGACGTACTCCCGGTTCGCCGTGCGCTCGATCTCGCCTGGGCCGTTCACGAGGCCGGCCGCTGATGCAGGCCCTGCTCGACTACCTCGGATTCCTCCGGCTCGACTGGATGGACCTGGCCGAAATCCTGGTAGTCTCCTATCTGCTTTATCGAGTGCTGCTGGTCTACACGGGGACGAGGGCGTTCCAGGTCCTGATCGGGTTCGTCCTGCTCGTGTCGATTTACGTCGCGTCCCAGGCGCTGCAGCTCCGTCTGATCCCCTACCTGCTCTCCCAGGTGTTCACCTACGGGGCCTTCGCATTGATCGTGATCTTCCAGCCGGAATTGCGCGCCGGGCTGGCCCGGCTGGGGCGAACCCGGTTCTTCCAGGCGTTCTCGCGCATGGAACAGCAGGAGGTGATGGACGAGATCGCGGAGGCGGCCGACCGGCTCGCCAAGGCCAAGATCGGAGGGATCATCGCGATCGAGCAGGAAGTGGACCTGCTGAATCACGTCGATCACGGAACGGCGCTCAATGCCGATCTGAGCGCCGAGCTGCTGACGACCGTGTTCACTCCCTACTCGCCGCTCCATGACGGTGCAGTCATCGTCAAGCGTGACCGGATCGCGAACGCAGGCAGCGTGATCCTCAGGCTTTCGGAGTCACCGACCGTGGACCGCTCACTCGGTACACGTCACCGCGCGGCGCTCGGACTCTCGGAGGAGACGGATGCGCTGGTGGTCGTAATATCGGAAGAAACCGGCCAGATTTCCCTCGCGCACCAGGGGCGGCTGCACCGTGGGCTGCGTCCCGACGAGCTCCGCCGGCGGCTGGAGGCCGGCGGCCGAGAACAGGCGTCGGAACCGGGTAGCCCCGCGGAGCCCGATGTAGAGCGACCCGCGGCGCTATCGGCAGGAGGCTGATCGGGGCTCGATTCGCGTTGACGGAGCGCGGCAGCCCGCGTAAACTTGCTTTCCTCGGAACCGGCGGGGTGGATCCCGTCTCACAATGGAGCGCTTCGAGTGCAAGACACCAGTTACGAGCTGTTGACGATCTTTCACGATGGGGGATTCATGATGATCCCTCTCGTGCTCTGCTCGCTCGTCGCCCTCGGCGTGATCATCGCGAAGGGGTACACCCTGTTCGTCGCCCACCGTGACTCCAAGAAACTGCTGAAGCAGATCGAGGAGCTCGGCTCGGCCGGACAGATCGACGAGGCGATCAAGGTCGCGCGCGAGACGCGCGGACCGGTCGCCGCGATCCTCCTCACGGGGCTTCGCCGGGTCAAGGAGGGCGGTGGCACGCAGGACGTCAGCAAGGCGATCGCCACGACGGGCACGATCGAACTCGACTTTCTCGAGCGGGGCCTCACGGTGCTGGCGACGATTGCGAACGTCGCCCCCATGCTTGGATTCCTCGGCACGGTGATCGGGATGATCGCGGCCTTCGCGGCGATCGAGGAAGCCGGCCAGGTCGAGCCGACCCTGGTCGCCGCGGGCATCAAGGTCGCGTTGATCACGACCGCGGCCGGGCTCGCAATCGCGATTCCGGTACATATCGCTTACAACTACTTCGTGACCCGCATCGATACGCTGATCGCGGACATGGAGAAAGGGTCCGAAGCGGTCCTCGACCTGATCTGGCAGAGCCAGTCGGGACAGGCCTGATCGGAGCTGTCCGGCTCCGGATCGAAGCGCCGACGATCGTGTAGTCACCAACAGGTCTTCCTTGGAACACGGGTGAACGATGGCAATTCTTAACCGCAAGGAACGGGTGTCGGACGAGATACCCACGGCGTCGATGGCCGACATCGCGTTTCTGCTTCTCGTCTTCTTCCTCACCACTACGGTGTTCAACGAGGAGAAGGGATTGCCGATCGTACTGCCCGAGGAGTCGGAGGAGCAGGACGTTTCGGCAAAGAACATCATCTTCTTTCTCGTCCGCCCGGATGGCGCGGTCACGGTGAAGCGGGGTGAAAGCCAGGAAGAGCAGGTGATCCCGTACGATCAGGTCGAGGTGTTGCTCCGCCAGGAACTGGCGGCGAACCCGAATCTGATCGCCGCGATCAAGACGGATGGAGGAGCGGCCTATCGCCACATGGTCAACGTTCTTGACGAGGTCAAGCTCGCGGGCGCCGAGCGGATCTCCCTGCAGATGCTCGAGGAGTAGGCATGTCCAAGTCGAAGGGATTCAGCCGGAAGTCCGGCGCGAGCAGCGAGATCCCGTCCTCGTCGATGGCGGACATCGCCTTCCTGCTGCTCATCTTCTTCATGGTCTCGACGGTATTCCGTCGCGAACGGAACGTCCCGATCGACTGGGCTTCGGCCGAGGCCACCCAGAAGATCGATGAGAAGCGCAAGAACATTCTCCACCTCTGGGTGGACCGGGACGGCACCGTGTTCATCAACGACCAGATCGTTCCCCAGGACAACATCGACGAGGTCGTTCGACCTCTCTATTCGGACAACCGGGAGCTCGTGGTGGCGCTGCGCGGCGACCGGGATGTCCCTTACAGCGAGATCAACGCGATCACGAAGCAGTTGCAGGCAGCCGGAGCGGTTCGGGTGACGTTCGCGACCCGGGTCGAGCAGCGGGTGCAGCGCGCGAGGAGGTAGCCGGATGAGCGACTCGATTTACGACGGGACCCCGAAGAACCGCCGCAAAGATCGGAAGGCCGGCGATGCCGCCTTCATGACGGCGAACGAACGGTTCAAGCGCGACTATCCGAGCTGGGTCTGGGGGAGCGTGATCGTGGCTACGTTCGCGCACTTCGCGCTGTTCAACTGGTTCCCACAGCTGGAGGCCGCCGATCTCGGCTCGGTTTCGGACGAGATCATCTCCGTGGATCTGCCGCCCGAGGTCAAGATTCCGCCGCCGCCCGAGCAGATCGCACGGCCTGCGACGCCTCGCGTCTCGGCCAACGTGGACATGGACGAAGACATCACGATCGCTCCGACCACGTTTGAGGACAATCCGGTCGAGAATCTGCCGCCGCCGCCGGCCGGCGCGGCGCCGGAAGATGTCCCGTCCTACATCCCGCGTGACGTGGAGCCCCGGCTCAAGAACGGGAGGGACATCCAGAGGCTGTTGCAGCGGCTGTATCCCTCGATGCTCCGCGAGGCAGGCATCAGCGGCGAAGTGACCCTCTGGGTATTCGTCGACGAGAGCGGCAAGGCGGCCAAGTCGCAGGTCCAGAAGTCGAGCGGTTATCCCGCCTTCGACAACGCGGCCGCGCAGATCGTGGACCAGATGGAGTTCTCTCCGGCAATGAACCGGGACAAGCCGGTGGGCGTGTGGGTGGCCCAGAGGATCGACTTCAAGGTGACGAGCTGACGACACGCCGCAGGGATCAGCGCAATCGCACAGGCCGGCCGCGGAGACGTGGCCGGCCTGTTGCGTTTGTGGAGGGATCCCACGATCCGACCCGCGTTGCCGCGACCGGTCGCGGCAGGTAGACTCCCGGCCGTGAACCACGAGGAGATTCAGGAGCGGGCGACACGCGTGCTCGCTCGCGTGAGAGAGGCGGCCGAGCGGGCCGGACGCGATCCGGGCTCGGTCGCGTTGTTGCCCATCACGAAGGGCCACGGAGAGTCGCTCCTGGAAGCGGTGGCGGCCGCTGGATTCGACCGGGTCGGAGAGAACCGCGTGGCCGAAGCCGAGTCGAAGCGCGCATCGCTCACCGGTCTCGATCTCGAATGGTGTATGGTAGGGCATGTGCAGCGAAACAAAGCTGCCCAGGTCATACGCGTCTTCGACCGCGTCGAGTCGGTGGACTCGCTCCGATTGGCCTCGAAGCTGTCTGCGGAGGTGGAGAGGGCCGATCGTGCGGCTCTGCCCGTCCTCGTACAGGTCAATGCATCGGGAGAGGCATCGAAGGGCGGTTTTCCGGTAGAGGCGGGCTCGGAGCCAGTGGCGCAAGTCTGTGAGCTTCCAGGATTGAAGGTGGAAGGACTGATGACGATGGCCCCGTTCGTGGACGACGAAGAGCTGTTGCGTGCCGTCTTCCGCCGCACGCGGGAGTTGCACGATCGGTGCCGGTCGGAGATCGCGGGCTACGAAGGGAGAGTGCTTTCAATGGGGATGAGCAACGACTTCGAGCTCGCGGTTGAGGAGGGAAGTACCGAGATCAGACTGGGAACGATTCTCGTAGGGGAGAGACCGGGCCAATGATGGATCTGACGCCGCTCGACGTGCGCAAGAAGAAGGACGATTTCCGTCGTGCCGTGCGCGGATACGATCCCGCGCAGGTGGATGGCTTTCTCGATCTCGTGGCCGATCGCCTCGAAGACCTCGTGGGACGAGAACTGCGGCTGCGCGAGCAGTCAGACCTGCTGAAGGAGCAGCTGGCCGCATTCCAGGAGAGAGAGAAGGCACTGAACGAGGCGCTGGTGACGGCGCAGGAACTCAGGGAGGAAGCACGGGCCCAGGCCGAGAAGACGGCCGACCTGCGCGTGCGTGAGGCCGAACGGCAGGCGCGGGAGATCCGGCGTGATGCCGAATCGGCGGTGCAGGGAGCGCGCAGGGGACTCGATGACCTCCGTATCCGGCGCTCCGGCTTCCTCCGATCGCTTCGTACCACGATCGAGCACTTTCTCGCCGAGATCGAGCATGAAGAGAAGCGAGGGTTCGCCGGTCTGGAGTCCGTCGTCGGCGAAGAAAGCGGGGACGAGGACGGAGGCCCGGCAGAGGGAGAAGCCTCGAACGCCGCTGACGGCGGAGAGGAATGGGACGATGGACTCGCCGAGGCAGCGGATCCGGACCCGGATCCGGACCGGCCGCATGAATCGAATTACGGGGGCTGAGGCGCACGATGGCGTATCGTGAACTCACCGAGCCGATCGAGGCGCTCGAACTGGAGATCCTGTCCGTCTGGGAGCGAGAGGGCACGTTCGAGCTGTCGCTCGCCAAGCGGGAAGGGGCGCCTGAGTTCGTATTCTACGAGGGCCCCCCCACCGCCAACGGTCGGCCCGGCGTGCATCACGTGCTCGCCCGCACGATCAAGGATACGGTAGCGCGTTACCGCGCGATGACGGGCAGCCACGTAACTCGAATCGCCGGTTGGGACACGCATGGACTGCCGGTCGAGATCGAGGCGGAGAAGCGGCTGGGGATCTCGGGCAAACCCGAGATCGAAAAGATCGGCGTGGAGGAGTTCAACCGGGTCTGCCGCGACAACGTGTTCACGTACAAGGAAGACTGGGAGCGCGTATCCCGCCGGATCGGCTACTGGCTGAACTACGACGATCCGTACGTCACCTTCCTGCCGGAGTATGTCGAATCGGTCTGGTGGGCCCTGTCCGAGATCGAGAAGAAGGGCCTGCTGTATCGTGGATTCAAGGTGCTGCCCTACTGCCCGAGGTGTGGAACCGGACTGTCCAGCCACGAGGTCGCGCAGGGGTACGCCGACCGCTCGGATCCCTCCGTGACCGTGCGGTTCCCGGTCGTGGGTGCCGACGATCGCAGCCTCCTGGTCTGGACCACCACGCCGTGGACCCTGGTCTCGAACGTGGCCGTCGCATTCGGTCCCGACATTCCGTACGTGGAGGTCGAACGCGAGGGTCACCGCTACATACTCAGCCGTGGGCGTGTCGAAGCCCTGTTCGGAGAGGACGGCCGCGTCGTCCGCGATGTGCCGGCGGAGGAACTCGCGAGTCTCGAATATGTACGTCCGTTCGATCTGGATCCATCCTATCCGGAGACAACCGGAAGGGTTCTGCCCGCCGCGTTCGTCAGCGATGAAGATGGCACGGGACTCGTGCACTCGGCGCCCGCATTCGGCGCCGAAGACTTCGAGATGGGCCGCGAGCACGATCTGCCCGTGGTCCGCCCCGTAGACGACGCCGGGCGCTTCGAACCGACGGTGCGGGAAGTCGGCGGAGTCGCCGTCAAAGAAGCGGATGCCGACCTGGTCCGGATGCTGGACGAAAGCGGCCTGCTCTTCGCCTCCGGCACGCTGAGACACAGCTACCCCCATTGCTGGCGCTGCGACAGCCCGCTGCTCTACATGGCGCGAGATTCCTGGTACATACGAACCACGGACGTGAAGGACCGCCTGGCCGAGCACAGTGCGTCCACCGAGTGGCACCCCCCGGAGATCGGATCCGGACGGATGGGCGAGTGGCTGGCCAACAACGTGGACTGGGCCATCTCCCGGGATCGCTACTGGGGAACTCCGCTCCCGATCTGGGTCTGCGATCTGGAGCCCGCGCACCGCGAAGTACCGGGCTCCTTCGCACGGCTCGAAGAGCTGAACGGAGCCATTCCCGACGACTTCGATCCTCACCGGCCCGGGATCGATGAGCTCGAGTGGAGCTGCACGCACCCCGGGTGCGACGGCCACATGCGCCGGGTCCCCGAGGTCCTCGATACCTGGTTCGATTCGGGGTCGATGCCGTTCGCACAGTGGCACTATCCCTTCGAGAATCGGAATGAATTCGCAACCCATTTCCCGGCAGACTTCATCGCCGAGGGAGTGGATCAGACTCGCGGTTGGTTCTACTCGCTTCTGGCGATCTCCACCCTCCTGTTCGATGCTCCGGCCTACCGGGCCGTGGTCGTCAACGACCTGGTGCTCGACGAACACGGACAGAAGATGTCCAAGTCTCGGGGCAATGTCGTCGATCCCTGGGAGGCGATTTCGGATCACGGGGCCGATGCGATTCGCTTCTATCTGCTCGCCTCCAGCAACCCGTGGCTGCCCAAGCGATGGGACGGAGACGCGATTCGCGAAACCAACCGGAAGTTGTTCGACACGCTGCGCAGCGTGTACCGGTTCTTCGCCCTTTACGCCGGCCTGGAGAACTGGAGTCGCGAATCCTGCTCCGCGCGTCCCGCAACGGAGCGTCTGCCCATCGACAGGTGGCTGCTGAGCAGGATCGATTCGCTCGTCGTGGAGGTGCGCGCCGACCTGGATGGGTACGATCTCACGCGTGCGGCCCGGAGACTTTCCGGCTTCGTTCTCGATGATCTGTCGAACTGGTATGTGCGTCGAAATCGCGAGCGCTTCTGGGCGACACGTCCCTCGGGGGACAGCGAGCTCTGGACCTCGGACGCCTTCGCGACGCTGCACGAAGCGCTCGCGACGGTCTCGGCCCTTCTTGCACCGATCTCCCCCTTCCTCTCGGATTGGCTGCACCGAGAGCTCACGGGGACCTCCGCACACCTGGTCGACTTCCCCTCGGATGCTGGACGGAGAGACCCCGAACTCGAGCACGAAATGGAGGATACGCGCGCGCTGGTCAGCCTCGGGCGGGCGGCGCGTGAGGACGCTTCGATCCGGGTTCGCCAGCCGCTTCCCGGGATTCAGGCGGCGCTTCCGGGAGGCCGGCGCCTGGGAGAAGCGATGCTCGAAATCGTGCGGGACGAGCTGAACGTTCGAGAGGTTGTATTTCCGGCTGCCGATGCCGATATTATTCGGCTGTCCGTTAAACCTGACTTCGGACGGCTGGGGCCGCGCTTCGGATCCCGGACGCCCGAGATCGCGAAGGCGATCGAGAGCCTGGATGCCGGTTCGCTGGCGACGCTGAGAGACCGTGGGACGGTTGCGTTGGAGTTGGACGGCGAGCTGCTGGAAGTCCACCCCGAGGAAGTGCGAATCCTCGAGGAGGCGAAGGGCGATCTGACGGTCAAGGCGGATGCCGGGTACGTTGTGGGACTCGACACCACGCTGACCGAAGAATTGCTCGACGAGGGTCTGGCTCGGGAGATCGTGAGCCGTGTCCAGCGTCTGCGGCGAGAAGCGGGGCTGGCGGTGGAAGATCGGATCCGGCTTCGGATCCGTGGATCCGACCGGGTGCGCAACGTGGTCGAGTCGTACGGCGAAGGGATCGGCCGGGAGACCCTGGCCATTGAAGTTACGGCTGAAGTTACGGCCGAGACCGATGCCGATGGTGACGGCCCGGACGGCGGGCTGCACCTGGGTCGGTTCGAAATCGACGGTGAATCGGTGACGATAGCGTTGGGTGCAGCACCTCAGAGCGAGGTGGACGCCTGAACGAGACGACAAAACGCGACTGGCTTTGATAGCGGGGATTCGGATGAAGAAGAAGGAACTGAAGCAGATCGAGGATCTGCTCCTGCGGATGCGCGAGCGCGCACTGAAGGAACTGGCGAATTACGACGAGTCGTTTGCCAGCTCCCTGCAGGCCTCGGACGGAGACCTCTCGGCGTACAGCTTCCACATGGCTGATCAGGGCACCGACGCGATGGAACGCGAAAAGGCCTTCCTGTTCGCCAGCAAGGAAGGTCGGTACCTCTACCACCTCGACGAGGCGCTGCGCCGGCTCTACCGGTCTCCCAAGACCTTCGGGGATTGCGAAGAGTGCGGCGATCCGATCGGCCTCGAGAGACTCGAGGCCCTGCCGCACACCCGACTGTGCATCCGCTGCAAGGAAATCGAGGAGACGGGTGACTCCCGATGAGCCGGGCCTGAGCGGGGAGTGGCCGACCGAGAACGGGGGCGTCCGGAAGGGCGCCCTTCTCGCTGGAATCATCGGCGTCGTTGTGCTCACCGACTATCTCACCAAGGAATGGATCGTCGCGAACATTCCCATGTACGCGAAGCGAAGCGTCATCGGTGATTTCCTGCGGCTGACTTACACGCACAATCCCGGTGCCGCATTCGGGATCAACATCGGAGAGCATTCGCGCATCTTCTTTCTGGTTCTGGCCCTCGTGGCGCTGGTGGTGCTGTTCATGATCTACCGGTCCACGCCGCGGCAGGACCTCCTGCGTCTCACAGCCGTGGCCCTTATCGCTTCGGGAGCGATCGGGAACATCCTGGACCGGTTGCGCTACGAGGCGGGGGTCGTTGACTTCATCGATGTCGGAATCGGGGACTGGCGCTTCTGGACGTTCAACGTTGCCGACAGCGCGGTAAGCGTCGGAGCCGTGCTTCTTCTGATCTCCTTCTGGGAGGAGGAGCGCGCTGCCCGTGAACAGGAGCGAGAACCCGCGGAAGCCTGAGCAGATCCGGCTCGAGGTCGAGACCGATTCGCCGGCTCGGCTCGACGCGTGGCTCTCGGAGCGACTGGAACTGAGCCGAAGCCAGGTCGCGTCGCTGGTGTCCGAGGGCAGGGTCAGGATCGGCACCGATCCGGTCCGAAAGAGCTATCGACCACGCGCCGGGGACCGGATCGAAGTGGACCTGCCGGCTCCGCCACCGGTCTCCCTCGCCGCAGAGCCGATTCCGATTTCCGTCGTCTACGAAGACGAGAGCCTGATCGTGGTCGACAAACCGAGTGGACTCGTCGTTCACCCGGCTCCGGGGCACCCGTCGGGGACTCTCGTGAATGCCCTGCTTGCCCGTACCGACAGTCTCTCGTCCATCGGCCTTCCGTTCCGCCCTGGCGTCGTTCACCGTCTCGACCGCGACACCAGCGGATTGATGGTGGTGGCCAAGGACGACGCAGCACACCGGTCTCTGGCCGCTGATATCGCTGCGCGCCGTGTAGGACGGGGTTATCTGTCGATGAGCTGGGGGCACCTGTCCGAGGAGAGTTTCAGCATCGACCGCCCCGTAGGGCGGCACCCGAGACACCGGAAGAAGATGGCGGTCGTTGCAACGGGACGTCGGGCCATGACGCACGTGCGGAGGCTGGAGCGATTCGCGGCGGCAGACCTTCTGGCTCTTCGGCTCCAGACCGGACGGACGCACCAGATCCGGGTTCATCTGCTCGACCTCGGTCATCCGATCGTCGGCGACCCTGTCTACGGGAGCGGCTGGGAGCGCGGCATCACCGGAGCCGGCGGCCGCTGGGCCTCGGAGCTCGCCCGGCGATCGCCCCGGCTGTTTCTGCACTCGGCTCGCCTCTCGTTCGACCATCCGGCGTCGGGGGAGCGTCTGACCTTCACCTCGGCCCTTCCAGAGCCTCTTTCGTCGGCCCTGTCCTGGGCGCGGGAGACAGGTCGCCGGTGATGGGTTGCTGGCGCGCCAGGGCAATCGCTGCTGGCCGACGCACGATCCTGGCACTCTCCATGGGACTGCTGGCTGCCGGCTGCTCGGCCCCGGACGCTTCTGCACCAGGCGATCTCCCCCCGGCCTCCGTCCGATCGCAGATCGACGGGTCTTCGGACTTGTCGTTCCGTGTTCGCACGGACCCGGGTCTCGAGGGAGTCGCCCAGGTCATTCTCTCAGATCCGGCAGCCACTTCGGCGTTTCCCGGACTTGGACTCCCGGGGGCCTGGATCCGGGACACCGTGGAGCTGATTCTCGTCCGTGATCTCACATCGCTTGAGGAGGAGGGGATCGGGACTCCCGAACGCTGGGTCGCCGGGCTTGCAGATCCCCTCACGGGGAGGATCGCGCTCCGCGCGGGGACCGAGCTCGAGACCCTGGCGTCGCTGCGCACCGTGTTCCGCCATGAGCTGGCACACCTGATGGTCCACGAGGCGAGCGCCGGCCGGGCACCCCGATGGCTGCACGAAGGCTACGCGCAATTCGCATCAGGAGCGTGGGGATTCGATGACGCCTGGCGAATCCAGCTCGCCCTGTTTCGAGGAGGGTCTTCCACCCTGGCCGATGTGGATCTCCGCTTCCGCAGCAACTCGGAGGATGTGCGAACGGCGTACCTTCTCGCATACACGGTGGTACAGGAACTGCACTCGCTCGGGGGCGACGCCGGCATCTCGGCGTTCTTCGAAAGACTGCGCGAGGGCGATTCGACGGATGTGGCCCTGCGACGGGTATTCGGGGTCACACAGGAGCAGTTCGAGCGCCGGTGGCGTTCGATGGTCATGGACCGCTACGGATGGTTGTATCTGCTGACCCGAGCGGCTCTGTTCTGGCTTCTGATCACGTTGTTCGTGTTCGTGGTCGGCATCCGGAGAGTCAGAAGAGATCGCCGTCGCCTGGACGAGATGCGTGAGGAGGAGCGGATCTCCGCGCTCCAAGAGGTGCATTCCGTTGACTACGACCCCTTCGAAGGATAATCTCAAATGATGGACCGAAGCCGCTCGAATCCAACGGGAGCGACGCTAGAACGTCCACGGTTCCTTGGCCTGCGGACCCTGAACTGGGTTCTGCTGATCGGAGGGGTCGTGGCCGTTTTGTTTGGCTACCTGCTGTTGAACCGGGGATCTGTGACCGCTGCCCCGCTGTTGCTCGTATTCGGTTACCTGGTCCTGATTCCGGCGGGCCTGATGGTCGGTCTTCGACGACCCTGGATGGACGAGGCTGACGGCCCCGGGGGCGAATAGCTCAGCTGGTCCAGAGCGCCTGCCTTACAAGCAGGAGGTCGCAGGTTCGAATCCTGCTTCGCCCATTTGCATTCGAAGCCGGTGTGGTGATGGTCGCCGACGTGACAATCGGAGCGGAACTTCACCGGCAGCAGGGGGGTCGTACCAGAGTAGACAGGCCGGAAACGGCCGTCACGGCCCGATTGACGGTGGACAGATCTTCGAGGACGGTAGCATGAATCGAGTTGCAGGTAACACAGTCCGGCTCGCTCTGAGCTTCGCCGCGGCTCTCGCCGTGTCTCTCACACAGGCAGGGCTGGTAGCCGCACAGGAAGGCAACGGAGGCTCCGGAGGCCGGGCGCGCGTCCTCGTTGCGCCGCTGAAGTCCGGAGATGGCGTGAAGAAGGACTTCGGCAAGAAGGTGTCGGAGGAGGTCCAGAACGATCTCAAGGACTTTCCGACCCTGACGACGATCGAAGAGAAGGTGATCAACGACGAGTTGAAGCGTCTGAAACTGGACCGGGACGACCTCGGACTCATCCAGTGGCGCCAGCTCGCAGGCCGGCTGGACGCGGATCTCGTCATGTATGGCGAAGTCGCGCGCGGTGGAGCCGGGAACACGCTGAACGTCAGTTTCGTCGACGCGCGAAGTGGCGACGAACTTGCCGTTCCGCCTTTCGCGGTGGCCGGGGACGGCAAGAATGAAATACGTGAGGCGGCTGACGTGATCGTCGAAGCCTTCGAAGGCCAGGTCGAGTATCAGCGTGCGGTTCTCTTCTGCCAGGATTACCTCAGCGCCGAGCAGTACGACGATGCGATTCGAAACTGCGACGAGGCGCTGGCGCGCAACCCCGGATCCAGCACCGCTCATTACCTGCGGGGCCGTGCGTACATGGAGATCGAGGACTTCGAGAGCGCCCGGAGCGACCTCGAGACCGTGATCGCGGAAAACCCGGCGGAGGTTCTCGCGCTGCAGTCGCTCGCCTATACCGAAGCGAAGCTGGGCAACACGGAACGGGCGACGGAACTCTACCGGGAGTACCTGAATTTCAATCCGGGTGACGCAAGCGTCCGGATGACGATCGCGTACGATCTCGCGCAGGCGGGTGCGTACGATCCCGCAATCGCGCTGCTCGAGGAAGGCCTGGAGGTCGATCCGGAGAATGCGGACCTGTGGGAGTATCTCGGGAACGTATCGCTGAACAAGGGCACCGCATCGGACACCGAGGCCGGCGACGCCTCGATCACCGATGAGGCCGCCGTCCGGCGCGCCGCCGAGTCCTATGACAAGGTTCTCGAGATCAAGGGCGAGGAAACCAGCCCGGAGATTCTCCGCAATGTGATTGCCGCGCACCTCGCGCTCGGCGACTACGAGCAGGCCCTCGCCTTTGCCGACCGCGCTCAGGTCAGCCGTCCGGACGATCCGGCGATCTGGTCGATGCGGGCCGACGTGCTCAACAAGATGGATCGGCCCGCGGACGCAGCCGCGGCGATGGACAAGGTGATCGAACTGGATCCCGCATATCCCAACGCGCACGCTCGACGCGGCTTCTTCAAGCTCGCTGCGGGTGACACCGACTCGGCAATCGTGGATCTCCGCCTGGCCGTGGGAGAGGGGACTGACGCGGATGCCGTGGCAGGTCAGATGCTGAGCCGGGGGTACAACGACCACTTCAAGGCCGGCCAGTACGGCGACGCGATCCAGATGTTCAAGGTAGGCACCGAGTTCGCCCAGCCGGGTCGGACACGGGATCAGCTGTACTTCTTCACGGCGTACGGCTACTACCAGCAGGGCGTGGCCATCGATGCCGCGAATGAGTCGGCCGAAGCCTGCGATCCGGCACGCCGGGCGCTCTCGAACTTCGAACAGGTGCTGCCGAATCTGAACCGTGCCGGCAACGAACAGCCGAACGCGCAGACAGAGATCCGCGAGAGCACCGACGTATATCTGTATCGCCAGCAGCAGATCATCAAGAAGGCCTGCAAGTAAGCGACCCGGGTCCGGCGAGATCGCCGGACCCGGGCTGGTGAACTGAGCGAGGAGGGCCCCCCCTTCGACGCCTCACCTGATTCAGACGCCCGCCGGGAGCCATTCCCGGCGGGCGTTTCTTCGTTGGTGGACTCGATTTCCGTTCATACGCATGAGGTGAATTCCGATTCTCCGGGGCGCTCCTCCGGGACTCCGAATGCGGGGTTGCGTGTCCCACACTGCACACATACAATGGGGTGCAGTGGGGATAAGTGGGAAACTGTGGGGATTTCTCACATCTGCCGGAACGGAGCTAAGTGGGCGGCTTTCTCGGGAGTTACCTGTATCAGGTTGATGAGAAGGGTCGCGTGACTCTCCCCGCGGCCTTCCGCAAAGGCCGCGACGAGCTCGCGCCTTTCGTCCTGATCAAGGTGCATCCCGACGCTCTGACGCTCTATCCAGAAGAGAACTGGCTCGACGTCGAGGTCCGACTCCGTGAGTACGCGCGACGGACGCCGCGAGCACGCCACTACGCACTGGGGCTCACCTCGAATGCGACGGAGCTGACGCCGGACCGGCAGGGTCGGATCCTGATCCCCGAGCGTCTGCGCGAGGTCGTCGGGATCGCGGAGGAAGCGATGCTCGTTGGAGCCCTGGACAAGATCGAAATCTGGAATCCAGAGCGATTCGAGACATCGGTCCGAGATGAGGACGACGAATTCGGCGAGACATTCGCCGGCATCTTCGCCTGATCCACGGCGCGAGAGGCGAATCCGTTGGCCGCGGACGACTTCTCGCACGAGCCGGTTCTCGCGGAGGAGGCGCTCGAGTTTCTGGCGCCGGGGCGCGGGGGGCTCTTCCTCGACGCGACGCTGGGCGGAGCCGGGCACGCCAGCCGAATCCTGGCGACGGACAGGTCGGTTCGGCTGATCGGTCTGGATCGGGATCCGGACGCTCTGGCGGCGGCAGAGCGACGGCTCGGTGTCCGGGGGGACCGGGCCGTGTTGATACGAGGAAATTTCAGAGACGCGCCAGAACTGGTCGCCGAAGCCGGCGACACGATCCATCTGGCGGGAGCACTGCTGGACCTGGGGGTTTCGTCACACCAGATCGATACAACGGCACGCGGGTTCTCCTTTCGCCGAGGCACACCGTTGAACATGCGGATGGGCGGGACAACCGGCGGAGGGAGGACCGCGGCCGAAATACTGAATACAGAGTCGGAGGAACAGCTCGGGATTCTGTTCCGGGAATACGGAGAGGAACGACGCTGGAGAGCGATTGCCCGGGAGATCGTCCGCAGGCGAACAACGGCACCATTCCTGACCGCTGACGATCTGGTCGGCGCGTTCACGGCGGTGCTCGGTCCCGGGCTCGATGCGAGTACGAAGGCACGACTGTTCCAAGCCCTGAGAATCGAGGTCAATGACGAGATGGCGGCCCTGCAGGAGGCTCTGGTCGGGATTCGAGGCCTGCTCGCTTCCGGGGGTCGTTTCGTCGTGATCTCGTACCACTCTCTCGAGGACAGGATCGTCAAGAATGCGTTCCGCGACTGGAGTCGGGAGTGTGTCTGCCCGCCCGAGTTGCCTGTCTGCCGGTGCCGGGGCGTCGCTCTCGGAAACCTCCTGACCCGGAAGCCAGTGCGCCCCACGCAGGCGGAGGTGGAGCGGAATCCGCGAGCTCGAAGCGCCCGGTTGCGGGCGTGGGAGAAGGCATGAAGAGCCGATCGAGACGGTCGCCTCGGGACGCGCGACGACGTCGCGCGGTCATTCTCGCAGTGGTCGCCCTGGTCATCGCGCTGGGCGTTTCCGTTCGCCGAAGCGTGCAGGGGACTCGGATCGCCGCAGAGCTGGCGGATCTGCAGCGTGAGGAGCGCGCCTTGCACGCTCAGTCGATGGATGAATGGCTTCGTGTGGACTCGCTGGAGTCACGTGAACGAATACTCGAAGCAGCCGAGAAGCTCGGCCTCCGGCCCTCACACGAGGGCGAGATCCTCTATCTGCACGATGTGACTGCGCCTGTCGGCGTTGGGAGTGCGGCCCGATGAAGACCGTCAAGGACGGAGCATCCCTGCGACACATTCGTCGCTGTCGATTCCTGTCGCTCGTTGTCGCGGTGACTGCGATCGGCATGACAGCCCGTGCCGCACAGATCCAGTTGTTGCAGGCCGACAGGTGGCGCCAGAGAGCCGAGATCCAGACCGAGACTCACGATACTCTTCCGGCTGCCCGCGGGGGGGTATTCGATCGCCACGGGAGGCCGCTCGCAGTTTCGCTCGAGGCATTCGACGCCTTCTTCGCGGCCGCGGAGAGTGGTGACCGCGAGGGAGACATCGAGCAGATCGTGGCGATCGTCGATCTGGACTCTCGATCGGAGCGACGACTCAGGGCGGCCACCAGGGGCTGGACGTCGATCGGACGGGTGGACGGGAGGGTCCGCGCCCTGCTGGAGGAGACCATCGGGTCCGGCGTGCACTTCACGCCCGTGGTCACGCGTGCGTATCCCGAGGGCGACCTCGCTCGAACGCTGCTCGGCAGCGTAAACGAGAGCGGGCGTGGTCGATCCGGCCTCGAACTGTTGTTCGACAGCCTGCTCGTCGGCACTGAGGGACGGGCAGTATGGAAGGTCGACGCTCGCGGCGAACGCTATCCGGTGCCGGAGGCCGGTCGCTCCCTGCCGCGTCCCGGTCGTGACGTCTATCTGACCATCGATCTCGAGCTGCAGGCAATCGCCGAGCAGGCCCTCGAACGAGCGCTCGACGAAACCGGCTCCTCGGGGGGCGATGTGCTCATGGTGGACCCGCGGACGGGGGAGTTGCTGGCCGTGGCCAGCCGCCGGGGAGGTCAGAACTTCGGGATCCCCGCGTTTACGGACCCGTACGAGCCCGGATCCACCGTGAAGCCATTCCTGATTGCGACGCTGCTCGAAGAGGAGCTCGCGGATCTGGGAGACCGGATAGACGTCGAGAATGGCGAATGGCGTACGGCGCACCGCACGATCCGCGACGTTCACGGCTATGACTCCCTGTCGGTTGCGGAGATCCTGCTGCACTCGAGCAACATCGGCGCGGCCAAGCTGGCGGGACGCATGGAGCGCGGCCTGCAGTACGCCTATCTCAGGGACTTCGGATTCGGAACGCCGACCGGAGTCCGGGTGCCGTCGGAATCCGCCGGTCTGCTTCGCCGCCCGGCCGACTGGTCGGCCGTCAGCCAGGCGTCTCTCGCCTTCGGATACGAGATTCTGACCACCTCTCTGCAGTTGGCGGTGGCGTACGGAGCCCTCGCCAACGGAGGTGTTCTGATGCGTCCCTCGCTGATCCGGGAAGTGAAGTCCCCGGAAGGCGAGACGACGTGGCGATCAACACCCGAGCCCGTGCGACGTGTGATCCGGGACGATGTCGCCGATCAGGTAACGCAGGTGCTCACCTGGGTGGTGAGCGAGGAGGGGACGGGACACAGGGCCGCGCTGGAGACCATTCCCATCGCCGGCAAGACGGGCACGGCCCGAATCGCATCGAACGGCGGGTACGCCGAGCGGCGCTACGCGGCGTCGTTCGTCGGATTCGCGCCTGCCGATGATCCGAAGCTGGTGATCCTCACGAAGCTCGAAGATCCGAAGGGGCAGTACTACGGGGGAGGCATCGCCGCCCCGGTGAGTCGCAGGGTTCTCCAGGCGATGCTTGCCGGAGAGGATGCCGGTCTGCTGGACGACACGCGGGAGATGCCGACCGGCTCCGCCTCATACGCGGCGGCCGGCGTACTCGGGCTCGACTGGATGCGTTCGGGCAACTCGGCAGCACCGGCGGAAGGCCACCGCGCCGCGGGGGGTCGGGCTCTCGCCGAAGCAGCTGCGCCGACGGTATTCCGCTTCATTGCAAACGACGGCGGCCGGGGCGCGAGCGAGGGAGCCGGGACCGACGACGAGCGAGAGGCAGACGTCGTCGTGGTTCCGGACGTGATCGGAATGGATCTGCGGGCAGCCGTGGGTCGGCTCTACCGGGCGGGGCTCGACGTGGAGCTGTATGGACGCGGCGAAGTGGTCGAACAGGTTCCGGCACCCGGAATCAAGGCGGTGCGGGGTGCCAGTGTCATTCTACGCTGAGACGGGTTTCCACCGGATTACCAGGACGGGAGGACCGTGCGGGACGCAGCAGGTGATCGGTAGCGCCGACGTGGAGCGAAGGCTCCTCGCAGCGGGCCTCGACGTGAAACGGGAGGGTACTCCACCGCCCGGATTCGCGGAGCTTCGAATCGACTCCCGTCTCGTATCGCCGGGCGACCTGTTCTGCGCGATTCGCGGCTCCCGGGTTGACGGACATTCGTTCCTCGATCGGGTTGCGGCCGCGGGTGCGGCCGGCGCGGTCGTCGATACGGCGGGGGACGCGAACAGCCTCCCCCGCTTCGTCGTCTCTGACAGCCGCATCGCCGCCGCCCACCTGGCAGAGCTCTTTCAGGGGGACCCGGCGCGCGATCTTACCATCGCTGGGATTACGGGCACCAACGGCAAGACGACGACGGCGCTTCTGCTTCGGCACCTCGCTTCCGAGAAGATGGCGAGCGCCGCGATCGGCACTCTCGGGACCCTTCATCCGGACGGTCGCGTCGAGGCGGGGCGCCTGACGACACCCGATTCGCTGGCCCTTTCGGCCGCCCTCCGCTCCCTGGTCGACGAGGGCGCCCGCTTCGTGGCGATGGAGGTGTCCTCGCACGCTCTCGAGCAGCACCGCGC
>CBDTXM010000041.1:0-19203 GCA_965364445.1 uncultured bacterium
GGCCTCCCGGGAGTCGCTACTCGATCAGGCGCAGCTTCTTGAGCGTCGTCCCGTTCGGCGTCGGTCCCGTATCGGATCCGTTGCCCCCGGAGGTTCCACCCGGTGCCCGGATCAGGCGCACGTAGACATTCCAGTTTCCGCCCGGTCCGCCGAAGTCTCCGAGCCCGTAGTTGCAGGACACGCGCTCGACGAACACGCCCGTGAAGTCGATCACGGAAGTCGTGACCCCGGAGCCCGTGTGCTGCACCGCGTCCGGTCTGACGATGGGCACCTTTCGAATTCGCTTGCTGCTCTCGACGCACTTCGGGGAGCCGTCGGCATCGGCCGGATCGCGACTGTTCACGACGCAGCCGACCTCCGAACCGAATTCTCCGTCTGGGTCCATCCACACCAGGTCCGGATCCGAGCGTACCAGGTCGGCGAACGACCCGGGTCCGTCTCCGCCGAAGTCGCTGTGCGCGGTCTGGACGAGACTCTGCTTGTTACCGCTCCCCGAGGCAGCCCATACCGGATCCCCGATGCCGAGTCCGCCGGGGCAGACGTCGGCCGGATAGATCTGCGGGCCGATCGCGTCCGTCCCGCCACTGGCCTGCTCCTCGGGCTGGTACCAGCACCGCCAGTTGTCGCTGTCGGGCAGCTCCCGGCAGAGATCCAGGTCCACGAGCGGACTCTCTGCGTCCTCCCGGCAATCCTTGGGCCCCTTGTCCTGAGAGCCGCTGACCTTGAGGACGACCAGCTTCCCAAGATCGTCCTCGGTGAATCCGGTTCCCTCGGGATCGTAGGATTCGCCCGGATCCCACTGCCGGTTTCCATTCGTATCGATCCACTTGTCGGGCAGCGCGATCGGCAGCGGACAGTCCACGTTGGCCGGCGGAAGCTCGTCGGCCGGAGCCGCCCACGCCGCGGCGTCGGTGCCGATGTCGACATTCTCGACTCCGAAGATCCGGGCAAAGACGGTCGGAACCGGATTGCCCCGGTCCAGCGTGTTGAGAACTCGCACCCGTACGAGGGAGGAGTCGAGATTCACGTCGATGTCCTCGCGCTGGACGACGGCCGGGTTGCGATCGACGAAGTTCCGCGCCGCATAATCGATCGCCCGGTCGCGCGCCCCCGCGGAGTCGGTCGGAGCCGTGATCAGCCATCCCGCCCCGGCGAGGGCCGCCGCATCCGCTGCCCTCTGGGACTCGGTCCTGACCAGCATCATATTACCGACGTCCACGGCGAGCGCCGCCATTCCCAGCATGGCGACCATCGACACCGCGACTAGTAAGATAACCGCTCCCCGCTCGTTGCCGACCCATGCCTTGATACGCTTTATCATGATCTGTCTCGCTCTTCGAGTGGGCTACCAGCGACCGTAGCTGCGGTGCGACTCTCTTGTTTCCTTCCCGAATCCGACCGCGGCAGACCCGATCGGTTCAGGTCAAACGAAAGAGCCATGCCTGCAGCCTTTGCCATGCATATAAGGTTATATTTTACAGGATGTTATAGGAACGGTCGGTAGGTGGTAATGCAGCGGCGAGAGCGGGAGTGTCGCGCAGACCCCACAGTGGGACACGGGCCTGTTTCAGGAATCGGTTCGGAGGCTCCGCGATGCGGGAGGGCCGGTCAGCAGGTCGCCGTGGAGTCCTGGGCCGTCAGTCGTCGGACGTTCCGTCGTCGTCCCCGTCCGGGGCGGTCCCGGAGCCGTCTCCGAGACCGTGACCGTCTGTCTTCCGGGCAACCCCTCGCACCTCCGGAGCGACCGATCGCAGGTGCAGGTCTCGTTGCGGGAACGGAATCTCGATGCCCTCGGTCTTCAGGCGGTCGTTCACGAGGACGTTGACCTCGCTTCGAAGTCCGAAGAAGTCCTCGAAGGTCGCCGACCAGATGTTGAGCCTGAAATTCAGCGAACTGTCACCGAATCCCAAGAACAGGGCGGTCGGCGTCGGGTACTTGAGCACTCTGGGGTGTTCGGCCGCTACTTCCAGAAGCAGGTCGATCACCCGCTGCGGGTCGGTTCCGTACTTCACGCCGACCTCGACCTGGAATCGCCGCTTGCTGTCGGAGAGCGTCCAGTTGACCACCTCCGACTGGATCAGATTCGAATTCGGGACCACGACATCGGAGCCGTCGAAGGTGCGAATCGTGCTCGATCGCACGCCGATCCGGCGTACTTCTCCCAGCAGTCCGAGCGAGGAGATCTCGATCTTGTCTCCCACCTTGATCGGCTGCTCGAAGATCAGGATGAACCCCGAGACGAAGTTGTTGACGATGTTCTGGAGTCCGAACCCGATCCCCACACCGAGGGCGCCGGCGAGCACCGCCAGCTGTCCTCCGGCGATCCCGGCCGAAGCAGCGGCGAACAGGATCCCCCCGACGAGGATCGCCCACTGCGCCAGCGTGGCCCACGCATCCGCCTGACCGGGAGAGATCGACATCCGGGAGAGCACATCGTCGCGAAGCAGTGTCCGGACGATCCGGCCGAGCCAGGTGGCGAGCCAGAGGACCAGGATGAACAGCAGAATGCTGCCGATCGTGATCTCGACCGCACCGATCACGAACTCGTGGGTGAGGATGTCCCGGGCCAGGCTCCCTACCTCCCGGTCCAGGCCGAACCAGGCGAACATCGCTCGGAACCAGACCAGGACGGCGGCGGCGCGAATGATGAACGTCGCGACTCGGACGACCCGGTCCCGGTTCTCGCTGAACGCCTGAGATCGGTTGAGTATCGGTCCGAGGGCAAAACCTCTCACGATCCCGATCAGGATCATGGATCCGAGCGCCAGCAGAATCGCGGTATAGGCGGTCGGGATCAGGCCCTGGATGATGACCTCGGCCAGATTCACCCACCCCGCTACGTTGCAGACCGCGGATGCAATCGCGAGGACGAGTCCGATGCGTACGGCGAACTGATACGGGCGCATGAGGCGCCCGCGGATCACGTTGCCCTCCCCGGTCGCCATCTTCTGGTCCTGTGACCCGGCCCAGAGCGCGAAGCCGATAGCGAGCCCGAGCAGGACGAGCCGGTCGAGCAGAGTCCCGAGCGGGAGCAGCGTCGCAATTCGAGAGGCGAAGAATAGTGCCAGGATGGCGAATACGGACTTCCTGCGATCCTCCAGGACGAGCGGAGGTAAGAGCCGCACCACCGGAAGGAGCGTCAGGAGCAGGACCAGGTCGTAGATCAGGAATGACGCATACGGATAGATCCAGTTCGTCGCGAGCAGCGCCGAGAGCAGCGCGGCGGAATACGGACGGGAGAGAAAGAACCGGGTCGCCGTGAGGGATTCGTCCTCCGGCCACTCCTCGCTCGCCCGCCGGAGCCGGAGCAGTACCGCGAGGGTGATCAGGTACAGCAATAGATGCAGAAGCAGCTTGCCGCGGTCCGCCCGCAGAGATTCCCGGAATACCGCGATCTCCTGGAACGTGCTCTGACCCAGTTGGCCGAAGAAGAGACGCTCTTCCGCGAGGACCCTCACAGGGTTCCAGAGCGGCGGGTATCCCCGGACCAGCAGTTGGCGTCGGTGCGCCGATTCCACGTCTTCGAGCCGACTCAGGGCGGCTTCGATCCGGGCCGAAGTGGACGCGAGCTCCTCGCCCTGGTCGAGAAGGTCGAGGACGAGCGAATCGAGACCGGACTGCGCCGAGTCGGCGGCAGCGATGATCCGTACGATCCCGATGTCGAAGGTGGGAGCGGTTAGCGTGTCGATTCCGAGCGAGTCCCGCGTCAGGGCCCACTCGAGCCGCATGCGATCCAGCGCCTGCTGGTCCGATTCGATCTGCTCGAAACGGCGCTGCAGCCGCTCCGCCCGCACATCCAGGCGGCGAGCCTCCCGGTTCAGCCCGGCCCGGTAGCTGGCCATTCCGGCCGCGTTGAGCTGCCCGATCGAGACCCCTTCGAAATTGTCCAGGATCGCGTTGACGCTGCCCAGCAACTCGATCAGTTCGCTCTGCGCCTGGTCGTACCCCTCGTCCCGTAGTGTCGAGGTCTGAATCTGGCGAAGTCGCTCGAGATCCTGCTCGAGGCGTCGGGGAATGCGGTCCGGCGAAATCGCTCCGGGGGGAACCAGCCCCTCGCCGGCCGAGGGGTCGGTCTGCTGGGCCGCCTCCGAGGCACCCGGCTCCTGCCCTCGCAGGTCCGGGGGGGAAACGAACGACAGTCCGCACAGGAGCAATGCGGAGAAGATCGCCGCGGACCGGCGATTCCACCCCCTCGTCGGATGATCCCGCTTCACTGTCGCCTCACGGCTGCCCCGCGATGTGTTCACCGATCAGAATCCGGCTGATCTCTTCGCGCTGGATCTGGTTCGTGCCCTCGTAGATCTGCGTGATCTTCGCATCCCGCATGTACTTCTCGATCGGATAGTCCCGCATGTAGCCCGATCCGCCGAACACCTGAACGGCATCGGTCGTAACCCGCATGGCGATGTCCGAGGCGAAGCACTTCGACATCGCCGAGTAGATGGTCGATCGCGCCTTGGGGTTCCCGTCGATGTGCCTAGCCGTCGCGTAGATCAGGGCGCGGGCCGCCTCGACCTGCATGGCCATGTCCGCCAGCAGGAATCGAAGCCCCTGAAACGACGAAACCGGCGACCCGAACTGCTTGCGGGAGATCGCCCAGTCCACCGCCAGGTCCAACGCTCCCTGGGCGATACCCAACGCCTGTGCGCCCACACCCGGCCGCGAAGCATCGAAGGTCTTCATCGCCGTGATGAATCCCGTGCCCTCACGACCCAGGAGATTCTCTACCGGCACACGGCAATCCTCGAATACGAGTTCGCGGGTCGAGGATGCCCGGATTCCCATCTTGTCTTCTTTCTTCCCGAATCCGAAGCCGGGAGTGTCCTTCTCGATCACGAGCGTGCTGGCGCCCCGCGGTCCCTTCTCCGGATTGGTCATCACGACGACGGTGTAGATCTCGGCGTCTCCGCCATTCGTGATCCACTGCTTGATACCGTTGACCACGTAGTGATCGCCGTCGCGGATCGCAGTCGTTCGGATGCCGGCGGCATCCGAGCCTGCCTGCGGCTCGGTGAGCGCGAACGCGGCAAGACGCTCTCCGGCGGCGATCGCCGGCAGGTATTTCTCCTTCTGTTCGTCGCTTCCCGCGATGATGATCGGAAGCGTACCGAGTGCCGTTCCCGCGAATGCCAGCGAGATGCCTCCGCAGGCCTTCGACAACTCCTCGGTGACGAGAACCATGTTCATGGTCCTGTCGCCGTCACCCAGTCCACCGTACCGCTCTTCGATGAAGACTCCGAACAGGCCCGCCTCCGCCATCTTCTCGACGACCGGCCACGGAAACTCCCCGCTCCGATCGTATTCCGCCGCCACGGGACGGAGCACTTCGTCCGCGATCGTCCGCGAAAGCTCGCGGATCATCTGGTGTTCATCGGTCAGCAAGTAGTCGAGCACGTCGCTTCTCCCGGATCGTAATCAGGTCATCCGCGTCCCGCGGACGTCGTATTCGCGAATCGGTCGGCCCGTCAGCTCCAGAGCATCGGGTGCTGGACCCAGGTTTCCCCCTTCTCGAACAGCACGCGGACCAGCTGCTCCGGCGCCTGCTCCCGGAATGATCCCACGTCCACGCGTCCCTCGAGTGTGCGGGGACCCGCGAAGCGATGCAGCGCCTCCACGAAGAGCTTTCCGTCCAGGTTCACTTCCCGCAGCATGACCCGCACCTCAGGTCCTTCGGCCACCGCTTCGAATTCGCCCTCCGGATGCAGACCCTCGTAGGTGTCGGCGAGCTCCTGGAGTGCCTCCGCCGCTTGATCGACCGTGGTCCGAAAGGTGACCTCTCCGTTCAGGCGATGATTCCAGGGCTCGTGCCGCAGCTCGTGCCCATCGCTCCACGCCCGCTTCTGAGCCCCGGAGTACCCCGGTCGCGCCCACTGTATGTGAAGCGCGCCACCGGGCTCGACCCGAAGCCGAACCAGGCGCCCGGCTTCCTCGGTATGCACGAACAGGTCGCCACCCTCGATCTCCGCCAGGCTCTCGAAGGGGAGCACCGATAGTAAGCGAACGAGTTCGACCGTCACCGCCGGCAGTACGGGATCATCGGTGGGCTGGATGTGCCGCACCACGATCGAGCCGCTGGGAGGATCGTATTCGAGCCAGTCGCCCGGCAATGATACGAGCGTCCGCTGAACCGACTCGGGCAGGGCCCCTACGACTACGCGGCCCTGACAGCCGGGCTGATACGCCATCGTGTCCTCCGTCGTGGGTTCCGCGAGGCCCTCGAACCGGCCCCGGCAGTTCCAAAGGGACTATCGCCCGCCCGGAAGTGCAATGGCTCGTGCGAGCGGGGGGGCCGCGATCCATGCCGGGGGCTATATTCGTCGATCGAAAGTCGGGCGGACGATCGTCGTTGCGCCCGCCCGGAACCAACACGCTGAGAAGGTCGCGAGCTACATGTCCGACATCGTCTTCTTCAACGGCTCCTTCCTGGAACGCGGGCAGGTGCGCATTTCACCCGATGACCGGGGATTCCTTTTCGCCGATGGGATCTACGAGGTGGTGAGATACTACCGCGGCCGGCCCTTCGAACTCGGCATGCACATGGAGCGCATGCGCAATGGGCTTGCAGCCCTGCGTATCGGCGGTGTGGACGCCGATCAGATCCCCGGGATCGGAGCCGAGCTCCTGGCTCGGAACGGCCTCGAGTCGTCCGACGCGGTTCTCTATCTCCAGGTGACGCGCGGAGCCGCGCCCCGCGTTCACCATTTTCCCGACTCACCGGTCGAGCCGACGCTGTTCGTAACCGTGCGCGCTTTCACCCCGTCGGTGAACCCGGCCGAGGGCGTCTCCGTGATCACCGTGCCCGACCACCGCTGGACCCGTTGCGACATCAAGTCCGTCTCGCTGCTTCCGAACTGCATGGCCGCCCAGGAAGCGCACGAGAGGGGCGCCTACGAGGCGATTCTCGTGCGGGACGGCGTGGCGCTCGAGGGCACCCGGTCGAGCTTCTTCGCAGTACTCGACGGCGAGGTCCGGACTGCGCCGAACAACAACTACATCCTGCCCGGCGTCACGCGGGCCGTCACCCTGCAGCTTTGCGCAGAGGCGAAGATTCCGTTCGCCGAGCGTCCCGTGCTGGTGGGTGAGATGCTTCGCGCCGACGAGCTCTTCCTCGCCGGCACGACGACCGAGATCCTGCCGATCGTGGAGCTGGACGGCGCGCCCGTCGGTTCCGGAAAGCCGGGCCCGATCACCTCCGTGCTCGCCGATCGCTTCCGGACACGGATCGAGTCGCTCTGAGAGTCGGCCGGTCACGCCGCCTGGCGTGACCGGCGGCGACCGCGGTCAGGGTCGAGCGGGGCCCCAGCGCACCTTACCGGCCGGCACCCAGTTCGCGTCGCCGTCGAATCCCCGGCTGCGTGTCACGCGACGCTGCTCCGAGCCATCCGGGCGCATCGCGTAAATCTCCCAGTCTCCATCACGACTCGAACCGAAGGTGATCCAGCGGCCGTCAGGCGACCAGGAGGCGATCAGGTCCACGCTTCCATGGTTGGTCAGGTTCCGCACCCGGGTGCCGAGGCGGTCGGTCACGAAGATGTCCGGATTGCCATTGGCGGGCCGATCGGAATCGAACAGGATCATCTCCCCGTCCGGGGACCAGGACGCGTGTGTATCGTTGGATCGGCTTCGCGTGATATTCCTGGGCGCGCCGCCCCAGACATCGATGGTGTAGATCTCGGCATTCCGATCGCGGAACGAGGTAAACGCGAGGGTCCGCCCGTCGGGTGACCACGCGGGTTGCCTGTCGTTGCCCGGGTTCTCCGTGATCCTTCGTTCCTCGGTACCGTCCGGGCGTGAGATGTATATGTCCTCGTTGCCGTTGCGGGTCGCCGGATAGGCGATCCACTGGCCGTCTGGCGAAGGCCTCGGTGCCTCGTCGCCAGCGGGATTGGGTTGCACGAACACGGCACTGTCCCGCTCCAGGGTCATCCGGTACACCCCCGGCTCGGGACGTCGGTCGGACAGGAAGTACAGCGTGGACGTGCCTTCGGCCCAGCGGGGGCTGAAATCGGGAGCCGGCGAGAACGTCAGCTGGCGCAGTCGCGATCCGGAGATATCGGTGACGTACAGGTCGCCCTGCCCGGTACGCTCCGACATGAATACGAAGGCGGCCGGCGCCTCTCCCCCCTCGGCCAGCGGGTCCGCCGTGGGGTCGTCTTCCAGCTGGGCACCGCCGCATCCCGTGACGGGGGCTGCGATCATGAGACAGCCCGCGGCGGCACCGACCGTCCTCCGGGCGCTTCGGCGACTAAGTCGCGCGAGCGAGTGCTCTCGGCTCATCTCTGCGGCCTCCTCTATTCTTCGGCTTCCGTCCCTTCGGCCTGCCAGACGACCCGGCCGCCGACTACGGTCATCACGGGCCTGGCGCCGGCGACCTGCTCGTCAGGCACGGTGAGAATGTCACGTGACAGCACCGTCACATCGGCCAGCTTACCGGGCGTCAGCGATCCGCGGTTCTCCTCTTCGTGCGCTCCATACGCCGCCGAAATCGTGTACGAGCGCAGTCCCTCCTCGCGCGTCATCAGGTGATGGGGCACGAACACCTCGCCCTCGGAGGTGAGTCCGGTAACCGCGCCGGAGTATGAAGCGATCGGATCGACACGCTCCACCGGTGCATCCGTTCCGTTCATTACCACCACACCGGCATCGAGGAGGTCCCGGAACGCGAACGCTCGTTCGTTCGTGCGCTCGTCGCCCAGCCGCTCCGGTGTCCAGGGACCATCGGACACCGCGTGGATGCCCTGCATGGCCGCGATTACGCCCAGCGACGCGAACCGCTGCACATCATCGGGGTGAAGGATCTGCGCGTGCTCAATCCTGAATCGAGCGTCACGCGCCGCATCGGGATTGGCCGCCAGTGCCGCCTCGTAGACGTCGAGCACCTCGCGATTCGCTCGATCGCCGATCGCATGGGTGCAGAGCTGGTATCCATACATGAGCGCGGTGTCTGCCACGGCCCGGATGCGAGTCATGGGAACCGTGTTGAGCCCCGTGTTTCCCGGATCGTCCGCATAGGGCTCGAGCAGCCAGGCACCCCGGGACCCCAGGGCTCCGTCGGAATACGCCTTGATCGCACGGACCGTGAGATGGTGCGTCGGATCGTCGGTCTGCCTCAGTCGCTCGAGATTCGCGGGCGTGGCGTATGCCTCCGAGAGCATGACCCACAGACGAACGTCCAGCTCGCCCGCAGCGATCGCCGCGCGATACGCCTCGATTTCTTCTGGTGACGCACCCGCATCCTGAAATGTCGTGATCCCGTTTCGGAGTGCCTCGTCGTTCGCCAGTCGAATCTGCTCGCGAACCCGCTCCTGCCTTCGCGTCTCGGGCAATTGCTCGAGCCACCGGGCGAAGGCAACGTCGATGAGGTCCTCGGCGTTTTCGATGAACACGCCCGACGGATTGCCGTCCTCGTAGCGAAGGATCTCTCCGCCTTCGGGGGATTCCGTGGACCGGTCCACTCCCGCTTCCCGCATTGCGCGGGCATTCGCCAGCGTCGCGTGTCCACTGGCATGCCCCAGCGCGACCGGGTGATCCGGGGAAACGGCGCTCAGCGCATCGTGGCCGGGAAACCCGCGCACGGAAGGACGGGCCGGCGCCTCCCACTTGCTCTGGTGCCAGCCCCTGCCGACGATCCAGGTTCCCGGAGGCAGCTCGCTGGCTGCCTTTTCGACCCGGGCCACCACCTCCTCCCAGGACTGCGTGTCGAGCAGATCGAGGCCGGCCAGTGCCTCGCCGAGTCCCACGAAATGAGCATGCCCCTCGATCAGTCCGGGCACTGCCAGGCGCCCGTCCAGGTCCACGACGTCCGTGTCGAGGTCGATCCACCTGTCGACATCCGCCTCGCCGCCGACCCAGCTGACCCGATCTCCGGTCATCGCGATTGCCGTGCCCCGGGGCACCTCGGGATCCATGGTGATGATCTTGCCGTTCCGGAGTACGAGATCCGCAGCGGGACCCGACCGCTCCTGTCCGCCGCACGCGAGGAGTGCGGTCAGAACCAGAAGTCGCGCGAGGATCACCGGAGTTCTCGTTGTCATTTGCTTGCTCTCCTGCCGCTCATCGGGCCGGGCCCGGTCTCACACTCCCGCCCGGTCCCGACCGGTTCGTTGCAGATCTGGCTCAGCCACCGGCGTCAGGGCAGAAGCCAGACGATTCCGACCGCGATCGCGAGAATGCCGAGGGCACTCAGCAGCCGCCGGTACGCCCTCGTACCTCTGTCGGCGCTCTGATCGGCCAGCCGACCGATGAGTGCCGCGAATCCCGTCATTGCCGCCACCGTGCCCAGCCCGAAACAGGCTACGTACAACGCCGCCGCCGCTCGCGTCGGAAGCGCGAGCGCAGGAAGGACGCCCAGGAAATGCGCACTCCCGGCGAGCCCATGAAGGATACCCACCCCGAGCGCCATTCCCGACGTGCGGGCATGCACGTGGGTCCCTCCGTGCGGGTGATCGGATCCCTGAGCATGCTCCAGTTCCACGTCCCGCTTCACCGGGTGCACGTGCAGGTGCGCGTGACGAGCCCGACCGTGCACGTGCTCGTGGGTATGGACACCATGGCGTCTCGCGCTCCACAGGCCCCAGACCCCGATTCCGATCAGCACGAGGCCCACGAGTCCCTCGCTCCAATGCGACAGCAGCTCGATCGGAATCAGACCCCGCAACAGGATGGCCCCGAAGCCCACGAGGAGCACTCCGCCCGCGTGGCCGAGTCCCCACAGAAGCCCGGAACGCCACGGACTGCCGTTACCGTTCGCGGCCAGGGGCGCGACGGCCGCCAGGTGATCCGGTCCGGCCAGCACGTGCACCGCGCCCGCAGTCAGCCCGGCGAGTATCGTCGCGAACAAGCACACCTCGAGATCGTGTCCCGTTGGCACGAGGACCCGAATCGAGTGCGGGCCCGCTTCACCGCATGAGTCTATGCCCATTGCGCCACGCGCCGCTACGGGCGGTCAGCACGTGTCTTGACGCTGGCTCCGCGAGAAGCGCAGTGTTCGAGGAACCTCCACAATGGGATTCGATCATGCCTCAGTATTCCATCACCGTGAACGGAACGACTCAGACGGTGGATGTTCCCGCGGATACGCCCCTGCTCTGGGTGCTGCGCGACGAGCTCGACCTGACGGGAACGAAGTACGGCTGCGGCACCGGACAGTGCCGCTCGTGCACCGTCCACCTGGACGGCGAGGTCGCGTACGCATGCCTCGTGACCATCCAGAGCGTCGGGGACCGAAAGGTCCTGACGATCGAGGGACTGTCCGATGATCTGTCCCACCCCGTCCAGCAAGCGTGGCTGGATGTCGATGTGCCGCAATGCGGCTGGTGCCAGCCGGGCCAGGTGATGACCGCGGCCGCGCTGCTCGAGGAACATCCATCGCCCACCGACGAGCAGATCGATGAATGGATGTCGCCGGTTCTCTGCCGCTGCGGCACCTACGGCAGGATCCGCACCGCCATCCACCGCGCCGCACGAGGAGGTGACCGATGAGCGGGCACGCGCTGTCGCGCAGAGGATTCGTCGCCGTCAGCGGCGGAGCGGGGGCCGGACTCGTCCTGGGCTTCAGCCTGCTGGGATGCGACCGCAGGGCCGAAGCAATCGGTGCGCTCGGACCGGGAACTCTGAACGCCTGGATTCGGATCGGCACGGATGACACGGTCTCCTTCCTGCTCAGCGAGTCCGAGATGGGTCAGGGAACGCACACGGCGCTGGCCATGCTTCTCGCGGAGGAGCTGGAGGTCCCCTGGGACCGGATCCGAACCGAACATGCACCCGCCGATCAGGACCTGTACGGCCGGCAGAGCACGGGCGGTTCGACCAGCATGCGGACCAATTTCGATCGCATGCGCATGGCCGGAGCCTCGGCCCGGCTGATGTTGATCGAGGCGGCCTCGCTGAGCTGGGCCGTGCCGGCTTCGGAGTGCCGCGCCGCGGACGGACGAGTCGAGCACGATGACTCGGGCCGCTCTCTCTCGTACGGCGAGCTGGCGGATGCCGCGGCCGGTCTCGAGGCCCCGGAGCGCCCCCCGCTCAAGGAGCCCGCGGAGTGGCGGTTGATCGGAAAGAGGATTCGCAGGCTCGACTCCCCCTCCAAGATCGACGGTTCGGCGATCTTCGGTATGGACGTCAAGGTGCCGGGAATGCTTACGGCGCTCGTCGCCCGTCCTCCCGTGTTCGGCGGGTCGGTTCGCAGCTTTGATCCCGAGCCGGCACTGGCCGTGCCCGGAGTCCGCCAGGTGGTCGAGATTCCTTCGGGTGTCGTGGTCGCAGCCGACGGATTCTGGGCGGCCAGGAAGGGGAGGGATGCACTCGAAGTCGAGTGGAATCCGGGAGACTTCGGAGACGCCAGCGACGAATCGATCCGGCAGCGCTGCCGTTCCCTGGCAGACGATGGCGCGGTGGTCCGCAGCGACGGCGCGGTCTCGCCTGCCATCCAGGAGGCTGCGATTCGCATCGAGGCGGAATACGAGGCGCCGTTTCTCGCCCACGCCACCATGGAGCCGGTGAATTGTGTGGCTGACGTGAGATCCGACGGGTGCGACATCTGGACGGGCACCCAGGCACAGACCTCGGCGCAGGACATCGGCGCCCGGATCACGGGTCTCTCCACGGAGAAGATCCGGATCCACACGCAGATGCTCGGCGGCGGGTTCGGGCGCCGATCCCGGAACGACTTCGTGGCGGAGGCCGTGGAGGCGTCGAAAGCGCTGGGAGCGCCGGTCAAGCTGATGTACACCCGGGAGGACGACATGCGGGCGGGTTCCTACCGGCCCGTGGCGTACAATCGATTGATCGGAGGGGTTGACGGCGAGGGAATGCCCGTGGCGTGGGAGCACCGGATCGTCAGTCCTTCGATCCTCCGGAGCATCGGAGCGAGGCTGCAGGACGGGGTGGATCCGACGGCCACCGAGAATGCCGGGAATCTCGGATATTCGATTCCGAACATCCACGTCACCTGGGCCGATCCCGGCCTTCCTGTCAGCGTGCATTTCTGGCGCGCGGTCTCGAACTCCCAGAACGTCTGGGTCACCGAGTGCTTTCTCGACGAGCTGGCCGCGGCCGGCGGCCGGGACCCGGTCGAGCTGCGACTCTCACTTCTGGGAGGCCACCCGCGCAGGGCCCGCGCGCTCCGGCTCGCGGCCGAGAAGGCAGGCTGGACGAATGGCGCCGGGCGAAGCGACCCGGACCGCAGCGCGATGGGCTGTGCGGTCGCGGAGTGCTTCGGGAGCGTCGTAGCGCAGGTCGCGGAAGTCGAGATCAGGGACGGAATCGTACACGTTCCGCGGGTCGTCTGCGCGGTCGATTGTGGCTTCGCCGTCAATCCCGACACGATCGAGGCGCAGATGGAGAGCGGCATCGTCTACGGACTCTCGGCCGCGCTGCATGGAAGAATCTCGATCGAGAACGGCGCGGCCGTCGAGGGGAACTTCGACCGCTACCCGATCGTGCGGATGCGGGAGATGCCGCGTGTCGAGACCCACATCATTGCGGAAGGCGACGGGCTTGGCGGGATCGGAGAAGTGGGCCTTCCCTGCATTGCTCCCGCCGTGTGCAATGCGCTGTTTGCGCTCACGGGCGAGCCGGTCAGGTCGTTGCCGATCGGGGGCCGTTACCGGAGCTGAGAGAATCAGCGGCGGGTCGTATCGCGGCGCGCCCCGTGCTCGTAGACGCTCGGTGCGCGTCTCGGTGAGCGATCGTCGGGTTCGATCCTTCGCGTGGAGGTCACCTTGCCCACCGTCTCCTGGTAGAGCTTGTAGTTGCGCCCGCCGTAGAACCTGCTGTCGATCGGCACGCGAATCGTCCACTCGCTGACGATCCAGCCTCCGTCATCGATCCGGTCGAACACGATCCGGCCTGATGCGTCGGGGCCGATCCCCAGCTCGTCGCGCTGTCGAAGGCCCGCGTATCCGAACTCGATCGATCGCAGTTCCGAACTTTCCGCGTCCAGCCAGAGTGTGCCTCGGATGTCGACCCGCAGGGGCGCTTCGGCCGGCTCGAAGGCGAGTCCGACCTGTCCGTCCCCTCCGGGCACGGCGTGGAAACAGTGCGACTCCTGAAAGGTGTCGGACAACAGTACTGCGGCGTCGGGTCCGTAGTAGGCGAGCCCTCCACTGGCCGAATCCCGAACGTAGCCGCGTGCCTGGAGGTCGGCGGCGGAGGGGACGTGAAACGGGCTTCGTCCGGCCGTGGTCCGCATCTCGGTATGTTCGCGTCCGATCGTCGTGCCCCAGGGATCTATGTGGCGCTCGGTAACCTCGGTGAGGTAGGCGATGTTTCCCTCCGTGATCTCCGCCACCCGCAGGGCCTTGCGCGCCTCATCCCATAGACGCCAGACCGCTTCTCCCTCGTCAGGATTCAGGCCGCAGCCGCCTGACTCGCCCTCGACGGTGAGTGCCGGCAGCTCGAGAGGCGCGCTCGAGACCTCGAGCGGGACTGTCACATCGGCTCCGACGGCGACCCGGAACGGACCGGCTGTCGAAGCAGCGAACCCGATCCGTTCCACCCGGACGAACCACTCCCCCACGGACGGGGCGCGAAGGACCCAGGCCCCGCTTTCTCCCGAGACGGCGGAGGCGACTTCCTCTCCCTCGGCGGACCGCAGGAGCAGGAGCGCTCCAGGGATCGGAGAATCGGTTCCCTGTTCGACCACGCGACCCCGCAGCGTCTGCCCATCGAGCGGCTTCGCGGCGAGCGCCGTCAGCGCGCCGCACATCAGGAGGAACGATCGCGCCGCATGGGCCGTCGGGCTGGCCGCGAACGGCGCTACCGTCGATCGAATGGGAATCGGGAAACTCGCCAGCATGCATCGGGATCTGCAGACCGATCGCCTCGCGCGCAATGGCATTGCCGGTCTTGCGCGGTTGCAGGCTGGCACGGTAGGCTCAGAAAGCATCCGGATCTCTCACGTCATCGTGCCAGGAGATGTCGGTCTGAAACACGCTTCGCCCTCACTCGTCTGCCTCGCCGTAATCCTCCTGGCCGCGTCACATCTCGAGGCCCAGGACAAGTTCGGCTTCACCGGCGTCCTCGGCTGGGAGTCGGTGAGCGGGGGCGCATCGCAGGTACTCGACCAGGGCATCACCGGCGAATTCGACATCTACTATCACTTCGGGCACCTGCGAGCCGGAATCGGCGTCAACGTGGTTTCGTACGACGTGATCACCGACAATCTGCCGCCCGTTACCGCCGAGCTCGCGCAGAGCGTCAGCCGCGTGACTCTCAATCTGCTCGTCGGATACAAGTTCATCACCGATGGCGCTCTCCGCCCCTACGTGGAGGGTCGGATCGGGTACGTTCGCTTGCGCCCGGAGTGGAATTACTGGACCACGCCCGGCGAACCGGGCGAGAACGTCGAAGACCGGGAAAGAGGTGTGCAATACGGATTGCGCGGAGGACTGGAGATTCCGTTCGCGAGGAAATGGAGCGCCGACATCTCCGCTCTCTGGACCGGATTCAGCATCACTGAAGTCGAGGGAAATTCCGCAGGTCTGGAGAATTTCGATTCCGGTTCTACGATCGGCGTCCTCGCCGGCGTTTCCTTCTATCCGTGATATGAGAGATTTCCGCGGGCCCGCCGGGGCGGGAATGGCGATACGGACGGCATTCAGCTTGTTCGCGCTCGTGATCGCGTGCGTCGCGACGGGCATGGCCCAGGACACGGCAGGTCCGACGAACGCCGAGCGCCTGCGACCCGCAGTCCCGGCGACCGTCCAGATTCAGGAAACGCAATCCGGGAGCCCGGTCGCTGCGTCGGAGGAGGACCCGACGGCGGAATCATCTGACCCGCAGGAGGAAGAGGAACAGCTCGGGCCGTGGGGTGAACGGCGAAGTCTGGGCGCGGCCGTCGGCGAAGTCGTGTTCATCAACATCCTCGTCTGGTCCTACAACGAGTACATCCGCGGCGCCGACTTCACGCAGGTCAACCCGCGCTCCTGGTGGAAGAACATCGAGGGTGGTTTCACCTACGACGACAACAACTTCAACACCAACATGTTCGCGCACCCGTTCCACGGGAGCCTCTACTACAACGCGGGCCGCTCGAACGGATTCAACTACTGGGAGTCGCTCGGGCTCTCTCTGTTCGGCAGCGCGATGTGGGAGTGCTGCGGCGAGACGCACCCGCCCGCATGGAATGACTGGATCGCGACGGGCGTGGGCGGAGCAGCGGTCGGCGAGATGCTCTACCGGGTGTCGGGAACGGTGCTCGACAATACGGCGACCGGATCGGAGCGGACCTGGCGCGAGATCGGCGCCTTCGCTCTCAGCCCGGTGCGCGGCTTCAACCGTCTCGTCAGCGGACGCTCGGGTCGAGTGACGGAGAATCCCGAGGAACCCGAGGATCACATCCCCGGCGTTCTCTCGAATCGGCTCAGCGCAGGCGTCCGGATCATCGGCGAGGGCGAGTCCCTGAGCGACAGCTCCGAGACGCACGGTCTTTTCCAGGTCGATTTCAAGTTCGGAGACGAGTTCGCGCAACAGCGGAGGAAACCGTTCGACGTCTTCGACATGGCCGTGCAGCTGAATTTCGGCGACAAGCAGACCCTGGGGCGCCTCAGCGTTCGCGGCAACCTGTTCACCTGGGACCTCAAGAAGGGTGGCGACACGCAGCACGTATTCGCCATCGAGCAGGAATTCCAGTACATGAACAACAACGCGTTCGAGTTCGGCGGACAGATGTTCGACGCGTCGTTGCACTCGCGCTTCGGGCTCTCGAAGGACTGGTCGATCCGGACCCAGATCGACGCGATATTCGCGCTGCTCAGCGCCGTGAATTCCGAGTGGGCCTTCCTGGCGAACGACATTCCCAACCGGGAGCGATTCCGCGAGTACGATTTCGGTCCGGGACTCGGTGGTCGGATCGGGGTGAATCTCTCGCACAAGGGGCGCCAGCTCCTGAGCGCGTTCTACTGGTACCAGTGGGTCGACACGCAGAACGGCTCGAGTCTGAACGGCAGCGAGGCTTATCACAACATTCAGCTCATCGGGGCGCGTGGCATGGTTCCGATCGGCTCGAAGTTCGGAATCGGGGCCGATGCGTACCTGTTCCTGCGCGACAGCCACTTCGAGATCTTCGAGGACCAGAGCCAGAGGGTTCCGCAACTCCGCATCTACGGGGTCTGGGACACGGCCCTCGTCGGCGGCGGACGACGCTGAACCAGCCTGCCAGAGCCGAATTATCCCGGCTGACAGCGACTTCGGTCTGCTGAGGTCAAACTCCCGGAGTGCCGCGGTCGCACGACCGCTCCTCGGTGACAGGTACCTTCAACCTTGCTTTCCGGACGGTATGAACCTTGATTCACCGGTTCGCCGGCAGGCGCGAGGCCCGTGGAAAGCCACGGCGCCACCACCGGCCGAATCGGGGGATCGGCGGGATGAGGGTTCGGAAGTCAAAAGGGAGCGCCAGGCCCCGGCAGGCAGGCATTCTGCCCTGCCCCGGGCGTTTTGCGTCCATCCCAGCCGCACTCCTGCTGATCATCGCGATCTCCGCACCGCTCGCGGGTCAGGATTCAGTCAGCGATCCGGCGGAATCGGCTTCGGCCGGGCAGGAGAGCCGCGACCGTGTCCGGCAGGTCGCTGCGCTCGAGTTCGGGGCCCCCGGATGGAACCTCGTCCCGGGCCCTCCGTCCGACGGGCCCGACACCTCCCCCGCGCATGGCCCGGACCCTGGCTCCGGCCCCGCGGGCGACAACGCTCCGGAAGCCGTCCGGACCTATCGGGTGGACGCATGGGGCGTCCGGCACAGTCCCTTTCTCGCAGCCGTCGAAGTCGTCGCGATCAACCTCGGGACCTGGGGACTGAATCACTGGTTGCGTGACGCCGACTTCACCCGCGTCTACCCGCGCACATGGTGGGAAAACATCAGTTCGGGATTCGAGTACGACGGCAACCTGTTCTCCACCAACGTCATGGATCACCCGTTCCACGGCAGCATGTACCACAATGCCGGGCGCGCCAACGGGCTCCGGTTCTGGAGCGCCGTCCCGTACACGATCGGGGGCAGCTTCATGTGGGAATGCTGCGGCGAGACGCACCCGATGGCGCTGAACGATCTGATCAACACCGGCCTGGGAGGTATCGCGCTGGGCGAGTCGGTCTACCGGCTCTCTTCGGCGGTGCTCGACAACCAGGCCACGGGCGCCGAGCGGGTCGGCCGCGAGATGGCCGGACTCGTCCTCAATCCGATCCGCGGATTCAATCGCGTCGTCTCCGGGCATGCATTCCATTCGATGCCGAACCCCTCGGACCCCGACGAGCGAACCCCCGGTTACTTCACCATGCGGCTGGACGGCGGGTACCGGGGGGTGGGCGCGCAGGGCTCCCTGCAGTCGCCCTCCGATGGAGCGTTCGGCGCCCTGCACGTGGGATACGGAGATGCATTCAACGGCAGGCGCGGCGGCGCGTTCGACGTCTTCGAGCTGGACATGCAACTGAATTTCGCCGACCGGAACCTGCTCGGCACCCTCGCGATCCGTGGCAACTTGCTCACTCGGGATCTGAAGCGCGGAGAGGGCACGGAGCACGCCTGGGCGATCGTCCAGGGATACGAGTACGACAACACGGATGCCTACCAGTACGGCAGCCAGACGGTCAGCGCTCGCCTGGAGAGTCGCTGGCCGATCGGGGCGGAGTCCGAGGTCCGGACCCGCGTTCAGGGGGGCGTGACCATTCTCGGAACCCTGGATTCTGAATTCGACTTTCAGGGACGGGTGCCGATCAACGGCAGCTTGCGGACCTTCGAGTACGGGCCCGGGCTGGACGGCCGGCTCGATGTCGAGGCCCGCAGGGACCGGGCGCGGTTTTCCGCCCACTGGCGCACGACGCTGATGGGAACCGTCAACGACACGCCCGTAAATGGCGGGGACGCGACACACTGGCTGCACTGGGGGAAACTGAGCGGGCTGCTGCCCTTCGGTGACCGGCTCGCGGTCGGCAGTGATTTCACGATCTTCGTTCGCGACACGGGCTTCCGGCTGGAGGGACTCGCTCCCACGCGGCTCACCGTGCCCGAAGTCCGGATTTACGGAAGCTGGGCACTGGCCGAGTGAATACCCTGACAGCCGAGCAGGTCCGGGAGCTCCGCGAGGAGCTGGAGGCGCAGCTCGAGCGGTTACTGAGGAGCATCGAGAGCTCGGAGGCGGCTCTCCGGCCCGTCGAGCTGGACCAGAGCCGGGTCGGTCGCCTGTCCCGGATGGACGAACTCCAGAACCAGAG
>CBDTXM010000042.1:0-19028 GCA_965364445.1 uncultured bacterium
AGGAATGCGAAGCGCGCGGCCCCCTGCTCGGCCGCCAGGAGATAGAGGCCCCCGGGCCGCAGTCCGTCGATGCGCTCGTCGAACGGCGCGATGCCGCTTCGTACGGTCAATTCCCCTCCCATCGCTCATGCCCGAGAACCGGGTCCGAACCCGACGACGACCGTGCAACGCCCATGCCGGGGCCGTGAGTCGAAGCTCCTCCATGCAGCGCGGGCCGGACTCCGTCCTGGAATCCGGCCCGCAAGCCGCGGAATCTCCGCGCTCTTCTTCAGTACGACGAGGTCGCCGCTCTCAGACGCGACCCCCGATGAGCTTGTTGATCGGGCGACTGAACAGGAAGAAGAAAATGCCGGCCACGACAACCGTGATCGCGACCCAGGCGAACAGCCCCGGCAGCGGCAGCGTGTCGAAGTAGCCCGCCACGAGTCCGGCGATCAGGTTGCCGAGCGCCGCCCCGAGGAACCAGGTGCCCATCATCTGGCCCACGTATTTCGGAGGCGAAAGCTTCGTGATGCTGCTCAGGCCCACCGGGCTCAAACACAGCTCACCGCAGGTGTGCAGGAAATACGTGGCGATCAGCCACGCGGGAGACACCCCCAGGGCTGCGCTCTCGGCCATTTCCGGAGTCGTGTACGTAGCCGCCCACGCCACGACGAAGAATCCGATTCCGAGCAGCACGAGGCCGAGTCCGAACTTGACCGGGATCGACGGATCCCGGCTGCCGAGCCACACCCAGAGCCAGGCGAACACCGGCGCCATGCTGATGATGAACAGCGGATTCACCGACTGAAGCCAGGTCGTCGGCGCTTCCCACCCGAACAACACACGGTCGGTGCGCTGATCGGCGAACAGGTTCAGCGACGAAGCCGCCTGCTCGAAGCCGGCCCAGAAGATCGCGGCGCCGATGAACAGGAAGAAGATCACGACGACCCGCTTCTTCTCGATCGACTCCAGATGGCCGAACGCCAGCACGGAGGCGAAGAACAGCACAGCCACGCCGAGGATGATCACGCCCGTGGCCTGCGCCGCACCCTGGATCGTGATGTTCAGGATGCCCGCGCTCGACAGCCAGTACAGAATCGCCGCGATCGCGAGTACGGCGGCAATGCCCAGTCCGGCCATCCGCAACGCCTGGGAGCGGCTGGAGCGCGCCTCGTCCTTCAGTGCGCCCGCGTCTCCAAGGAACTTGAACCCGTAGCGGTACTGGATCAGTCCGAACACCATTCCGATGCCCGCCGCGGCGAATCCCAGGTGCCAGTTCACCTTCTCGCCGAGACCGCCGACGATCAGAGGCGCGATGAATGCGCCGATGTTGATTCCCATGTAGAAGATCGAGAATCCTGCGTCCCTGCGGGCGCCCCCCTCGGGGTACAGGTCACCAACGATCGCGCTCACGTTCGGCTTCAGGAGCCCGGTGCCGAGCACGATCAGAGCGAGGCCCAGGTAGAAGAAGGCAAGCCCCGGTGTGGCAAGCGAGAAATTCCCCGCTGCGATGAGGACGCCGCCCCACAGGACCGAATTGCGCTGACCGAGCAGTCGGTCGGCGATCCAACCACCGGGCATGGCGAACAGGTAGACCGCCGCCACGTAGATCCCGTAAATCGGTGCGGCGGTCGCCGCGTCCATTCCGAGGCCGCCTTCGGCGATCGAGGCCGTCATGAACAGGATGAGAAGCGCCCGCCCGCCGTAGTAGCTGAATCGCTCCCACATCTCCGTGAAGAACAGGGTCGAGAGTCCCCGCGGGTGCCCGAAGAACTGCTTCTCGTACCGGTCGGGGCCGCTCGCGGATGGGGACTGCGAAAGATCGGTCATGGAGTCCGCTGCCTTGCCTGGGCTCAGTGGTGACCCGGCGTGCGAGGTGCCGCCGTCCGCCGGGAAAATGACCGGGCAATATCGGGCACGACACTTACAACCAGCAACCCGTCTCCGGATTTGGCGTCAGCGGCGCACGTCCGATTCGGTCGCGGGCAGGCACTCCGCCAGGAATCGGTCAGCGACCAGCGGCCAGTCGTAGGCGGCCCATCGCCGCAGTCCCGCCGTTCCCAGCTCGCGCCTCCGGTCGGGTGAATCGGCGAGTCGGCGGAGCACCTCGGCGAGGGCATCATCATCGTCCGGGGGAACGAGGAGGGACACCTCCCCATGCGGTGCGACCTCGGGCACCGCCCCTGCCCGCGCCGCGACGATGGGAAGTCCGGCCGCCATCGCCTCGAGGTAGACGATCCCGAACCCCTCCTGCAGACTCGGCAGGCAGAAGATGTCGGCCCGCGCGTACTCGCTCTGCAGGGATTCGAGGCCGTCCACCGAACCCACGAAGCAGACGGAGTCCATGATGCCGGTCGCCACGGCCAGAGATCGCAATGTCGGTAGCTCGGGGCCCTCACCGACGATGCGCAACTCGGCCTGGGGGTGCGTCCGCAGCACCCCGGCGAATGCCTGGAGGAGGCTTCGGGTGTTCTTTCGACGATACTGCCGGGCCACGCTGAGGATCACCGGTCCACCTGTCCGTTCGGCGCGCTCGGCCAACGCACGATTCCCGAGGCCGATCCAGTTCTCGGCCCGGATCCCCTCCGCTACGACACGGACGCGATCGCCGCTGATTCCGTAGTAGCGGCGTGCTTCCGCGGCACTGTACTCGCTGGTGCACAAGACGAGGTCGGCCGACCTGGCGTTCCGGGCTTCGATGCGGGCGAGCCGGCGGAATCGCCGCGCTTCCTCTCCGGTCTCGAATCGAGCCTCGTCGGCCATCACCCCCTTCAGCGCGACGACGTAACGGGCAGGGCGCGCTCCAGGTGGAAGCAGGCCGCCGTCGAAGTCGAAGCCGACCACGAGATCTGCCTCCCCGAGGTCGGCGAGCCGGTGCTCGAGTCCGAGGTTGAAGGAGAGGCGAGTGAGGTCCAGGGATGGGTAGCCCCGTTCCGGTCGCAGCGTTTCTACGGAGTGCCCCAGCGATTCGAGACCCTCTCGAAGCCCGGCGATGGCCACCGCCGAACCGCTGCCCAGGGAACGGTCGCGGAGCCACGAGTCGAGAAAGAGTATGCGCAGCGGAGCGCGGATCCGGGAAGACAGGGACGCTGCCCCGTCAGAGGCGATCGATTCGGGCCGCCAGGACGAAGTCGCTCTCGGTGAGACCATCGATCTTGTGCGTCCAGATCTCGACGTCCACACGACCCCATGAGAGGTGTATGTCGGGATGATGGCCTTCTCGCTCGGCCTCCTCGCCCACCCGGTTCACGAACGCCAGTGCCGAGACGAAATCGGGGAAGTCGAAACGCTTCCAGAGATGATGGCCTTCGATCGCCTTCCAGTCTCCGTTCAGTCGCTCCAGCAGGTCCTGCAGCTCCGCGCCCTCCAGCGGCGGGACGCCTCCACGGCACGGCACGCAGTGCTGATTCGCCAGGGGTTCCTTCATCCATTTCCTCCGAGCTCCGACGCGAGTACCACCTGGTCACGCCCGCGTCGCTTGGCTCGATAGAGGGCGTCGTCGGCGACCCGCATCAGTGTCTTGGGATCCGCTCCGTCATCCGGAAAGAATGCTACTCCCACGGACGCGGACAGGTCCATGTCCACATCCGGCAGCTCTTCGATCACCAGTTCCCGGATCTGGGACCGGACCCGCTCGGAGATGCTGAGAGCCAGCTCCCGGTCACAGCGAAGCAGGAGAAGGGCGAATTCCTCGCCCCCGATGCGTGCCGTCTGGTCGGTCTCGCGAACGGCCTCCGCCAGGGTTCCCGCCAGCAACTGCAGGGCCCGGTCGCCCACATGGTGTCCGAACCGGTCGTTCACCGTCTTGAAGAAATCGACGTCCAGAAGGACGAGAGCGAGACGCTCTCCGTACCGGGCCGACCGGCGGACGTTCTCGTCGAGCTGCCGGGTGAAGTGCCGACGATTGTGCAATCCGGTCAGCGGGTCGGTGACCGCGAGCCTGCGTGTCTCTTCGAGCAGCTGCGCACTGCGTACGACGCTCGCCACCTGTCGAGCGACCAGTTCGAGCGTCTGGACCTCGTGCTCGCCGAACGCCGCCCGCTCCACCGACTCGGCATTGAATACGCCAATGATCCGGCCATCGGCGAGCAGCGGAACCGCGACTTCGCTGATCGCCCCGGGGATTCCCTGAATGTAGTCGAGATCGTCTCCTTCGCTCGCCAGGTCCATGACCACCTGCGTCTCGCCCGTCTCGACGCAGCGACCGGTCACCCCCCTGCCCACGGGGATCTCCAGGTAGCGGGCCACGGCCTGGTAACCCTGCCCGGCCGCCACCCTGAGAACCTGCTTCTCCGGATCGAGCAGGAGGATCGCGCATTGGGCACGCGGCACGATCTCCTGGGCGATCTCAAGCATCGAATTCAGGGTCGCGCCGATGGCGCCTCCCTCGCCGGCCAGCCGACTGATGCGATTCACCGCCTCCATCTGGTTGATCCGGGTGCGCAGGTCCCGCTGCACCCAGCACGCGACGATGGCGAGCGCCGCCTGAGCGCCGAGAACGGTGAGGAGGCGCTCGTGTTCGGCCGAGAACGCGTCGGTCCGCTCGGACTCCACGTTGAGCACGCCGGCGAGCTGATTACCGGCCACGAGGGGCACGGCCAGGTTCGATCGCGCTTCCGCCAGGCCGTCGAGGTATCGGGGGTCCTTGCTGATGTCGCCTACCCGCACCGCCTTGCGCTCCCACGCCGCCCAGCCCGAAAGGCCCTCGCCGAGCGCGAGAGTTCGACGCCGAAGGTCGCCGGCCCGCTTTCCGTACCCTCGCAGGCAGGCCGTCACCAGCCTGTCGGTGTCCTCGTCGTAGAGCATCAGCGCTGCGTGCTCCGCACCGATCAAACGCTGGGCCTGGTCCAGCACTTCGTCGAGCAGGTCGTCGATGCAGTCGCGCAGGCCTATCGCACGAGAACTCTCGTACAATTCGGCGAGTAAGTCATCATGCTCTGGCAATTCGTGGGGTCCCGCGGGCAAGTACTCCTCCGGGCCTCAGGCCTTACAGCCGCCGAATTCGCTCACCGCAGCAGGTTCTTGCCGAAGACCCTGGCGGTGAGAACCGGGCATTCGGCCCGGCGGACGATCTTCTCGCTGACGCTTCCCAGCAGGACGTGTGCCAGACCGGTGAGTCCGTGGGTGGCGATGACGATGAGACCGCTGCCGTTCTCTTCGGCGAAGTCCAGGATACCCGGGACCGCGCGTCCTTCGATCACGTTCAGCGTGCAGGGGACATCGGGACCCGGTGTCTCGCCCACGAAGGTCGTGAGAGCTTCGCGGAGGCTGGCTTCGACGGTGTGGAAATCCGGAGAGTCCAGCGGCATCCCGCCAAGGTAGATCTCCGGGTGAATCGGACGTTCGAAGACGTGGAGGACCTGAATGCTGCCTCCGAATCGCGCCACCAGCTCTCGGGCCAGGGTCAGTGCGCTGCGGGAGTGCTCGGAGAAATCGACCGGCACGAGCAGCGGGACCGCCGCCGGATAGCCGGGGGCGTCCTTCCCGGATCGAATCGTGAGAACGGGGCATTCCGCCAGACGCAGTACTTCCTCGGTGACGCTGCCGAGCAGCATGTTCTGCAGGCCGCGACGACCGTGTGTGCTCATGACGATCAGGTCGGCGTCGATTTCACCGGCCTGCTCGAGAATGACCGGGGCTACCGAGATCCCGCGGCGCTGATGCCGACGGACTTGAAGGCCCTCGGCGGACCTTGCTTCGAGGCCGGTGGACATGCGCCGCTCCGCGGTCTGCTCGAGACGGGTCCGGATCTCTTCGGCGTCGGGGAAGTGATGCGCCGGGTCGTTGGGATCGTCGGCGTGCAGCACGACGGCGTGAAGAAGGTGCAGTTCTGCACCGAAGTCACCGGCCAGCGCCAGGGCGGAATCGAGCGCCAGCTCAGAGCCTTCCGAGAAGTCAGTGGGGAGGAGAATCCGCTCGATCATCAGCATGTGGCCCCCGGGATTCGGAGCCGGTCGGCGGCCCGCGTGCGCGATCCGCCGACCGAATCCGTGCGGTAGTCTACTCTTCGAACGAAACCTCGAGGACGACGCGTTCGCCATTCCGAACCACGGTGACGGGCATGGTGCTGCCCGGTTCCGTGACGGAAAGGACCTTCATGTAGTCCTCGATCGTGGCGATCTCCGTCTCGCCCATGCCTACGATGATGTCACCTCGCTCGAGTCCCGCCTGACCGCCCGGTCCTTCGGGACGGACGCCTGAGAGCAGAAGTCCGGGGCTTCCGTCGGATGGGCCGGCGTAGTCCGGCACGATTCCGAGCGTGACCTTGAAGGCCATCCGTTGGCTCTGACGCTCCTTCGCCTCGACATAGGTCAGGGGCTCCGCACGATTCGCCGTCGCGACGGTCACGTCCCCGACGAGCGAAGCTACCCGGACGCCGCCTTCGGCGTTGATCAGGTCTGCGTCGTCACTCGACTTGTGGTACTCGCTGTGCGTACCGGTGAAGAAGTGCAGCACCGGGACACCCGCGGCGAAGAAGGAGCTCTGGTCGGAGGATCCGAACCCGTCACCGCCGATCTTGCATTCGAGCCGGGCCTCCTCGCAGAGAGGGGCTACGATGTCGGCCCATTCCTCCGCGGACCCGCCCCCGAGCACCTGGAGCTTGTCATCGACCAGCCGGCCGACCATGTCCATGTTGAGCATGGCGTAGATCTCCTCGACTTCGAGACCGCCGGTCGGCTCACGGACGAAGGTCGACGATCCCAGGAGGCCCTTCTCTTCCAGTGAGAAGGCGACGAACCAGACGTCGCGCTGCAACTCGTCCGACCGCGAAACGAGGTCACGCGCCACGGCAAGGAGAGCCGCAGTTCCCGAAGCGTTGTCGTCTGCGCCGTTGTGGATCGCAACGACCCCGGCCTCGAGCGAGCCTTCGCCGCCCATTCCGAGGTGATCGTAATGCGCGCCCACGACGATGACGCCCTCCAGCCGATCGGACGCGCCCGCCTCGATTCGGCCAACGACGTTGAACGCCTCCACGGGCCGCCTCTCGCCGGCATGCGGATTGTCGGGCTGGTCGGGGTCGGGGAACATCACCTGGGCGACGAACGGATCCTTGTAGCCGTCCTCCCCGGCCGGTTCGAGTCCGATCGCACGAAACTGATCGATCAGCCACTCGCCCGACTCTACGAGGCCCTCGCTCTGCATGCCGCGCCCTTCGCGCGCGTCGTCAGCGAGCCAGGACACGTCAGCCTGATACTGCTGCACGGCGCTTGAAAGAGCCCCGGTCGATCCCTGGGCGAACGCCTCGGTCGCACCTGCCAGAGCGAGCAGAGCCACGATTGCCGAGCCCACCCGGCCGGGCGCCGAACTTCCATTCCAATTTCCGAACGACTCGTGAAGCCTGGTCCGCATTCCCTTCCTCCCGATTGAAGGACCGGCCCCGACATCCGGGATCGGTCCGGAATTTCCTGTGCTGCTTTCCGTTCAATTCTGTACTCCGACGGCAGGCCGCACCCGATTCAGAATGCGCCCCCGCCACCCCCGCCGAATCCACCCCCCGAAAATCCACCCCCGCCGGACATCCCGGAGCTACCGACGCTCCGCGGCGCGGTGGTCATCGCCGAGGCCGTGGCACTCGACATGTTGCCGAGATCGGCAACGAACAGCGACGGCCGGAATGTCGCATACCCGGGACCGCGATACCAGTTCGGGGGCTCGCGGTAAATGTCGGCGAATGCCGCGGCCCACTTCTTCTCCACCCCCAGCGCCATCGCATAGGGAAGGAATCGCTCGAACATCTCCGGTCCCGTGATCATCCGCCGGAATCGGTCGCTTTCCACCCGATCCAGGAATTCCTCGAATCCGAGAATCGCTTCCTGAGTTCGGGCGCCCTTGACCGTGCGGGCCGGCATCAGGAGGCCGAACCCGATGATGATGATGGCGCTCAGCGCGGCGGCGAGGATCACGGTCAGGACGGACATGCCCCAGTTGTTGGCCGCCATGATGCCCAGCACGGCGAGTGCGCCGGCCGCGAAGATGCCCCCGCCGATCCATGCGCCCTGCACCTGATCGGGCCGACGCCGGTAGTAGCCATCTTCCACCAGCTGGTCGAACACGGCGGACTTAATGCCCGGCAGGTCCTCGTAGAAGCTGTTGGCCAGCTCGGAGGCTTCGACGCGCATGTCGCTGCCCCCACCGAACAACGCGTGAAGCAACTCACGCTCGTGGGGCTTCAGCTCGCCGGCTGAGGAGAGCGGCTTCTGCAGCTCGAAGGCGTAATCCCGGTCTTTGACCAGCCCGAAGAGCTTTTCATTCTCGACCTGTTCGATCACGATCCAGCCGCGGACCGCCAGATCCACCAGCGTGGACGTCACATCCCGCATATCCGGCCGGTTGTCCACCAGTACGCCGACCTCGAAGGGAGTCATTCGCTCGGGAGGCTCGTACTGGGCGGCCACCGGTCGCTTCTCGGGATCCTTCCCGACTTTCGACCAGATGCGGTACATGAGGAAGAAGACGAGCGCGGGGATGGCGAGTGGCCAGTTGGAGCGGAGGAACTCGAGTGCCTGCTCGACCGCTCCCGGCCGGTGCACGACGTATTCGCCTCCGGCCACCGCCCTCGCATCCCAGGCCACGACCAGGGTGAGTCCCTCGTGAATGGCGAGTCCCTCGCGCGCGCGGGCCTCGACCGTGCGCGCCGATTCCGACACCGAGACATCCGCTCCGCTCTCGGTCGAGCCGTAGCGGCCGGTGAATGCGCGCGCTCGGATACCCGTGACGTCGCCGGGGAGCTGGACTCGAACGCTGCTCGCCTCGATCGGAACCGGCCACTCGTCTCCCGTGACGTTCCAGTACAGCTCGTCCCACTCGAACTCGTCTTCCGAGAAATGCAGGAGAGCGTTCTCCGCCCGGTATCGGATGACCACGGATCGCGAAGCATTCTCCGCGCCGGGGACCCAGATCTTGATCTTCCGGTAGTGGCCCTCGCGACTCAGTTCATGCCGGAGCGGGGCGCCCGAGCCGTCCTCGACACCCGTGACCTCGAGCCGAAGGGTGACGTTGAAGTTCCTCGTGTCCCGGTATTCGATCGGGATGGTCCGGTAGATCCCGTTGAAGCTCCCATCGAAGCGCACGCGGATCCGCTCGCTGACCTCCACGGCTCCCGTCGTCAGCACCCTCACATCGCTGTGGAAATCCTCGATCCGCCAGCTCCGACTCTGCAGCGCGATCGCGCCCGTGGAGGCGACCGGGTCGGCGAAGGCTGCGACCGGCGGCGGTGCCGTCGCAGCGGACGGGCCCGGCCCGAGAGCACCGAGGAAGACGCCGAGGAGCAGGCCGATCGGTCCAGGCCCGGACATGTTCGCCTCCCGTCAGTCGGCCGAAGTCCCGAAGTCCACCTTCGGCACTTCGCGCTCCATCCGGTCCTCGAGCTCGAAGAACTCCTCCGGTTGGAATCGGAATGCGTTGGCGACAATGTTCGACGGCACCTGCTCGATCGTCGTGTTATAGTCTCGGACGACGGCGTTGTAATAACGCCGCGAGTTCTGGACGGCTTCCTCGATTTCCTTCAACGAGCCCTGGAGTTCGGTGAATCCCTCCACCGCGCGCAATTGCGGGTAGGACTCGGAGAGCGCGAACAGCTGGCGCAGGGCGCCGCTCAATTGGTTCTCGGCCGCCGCGGCCTCGGCCGGGCCGGCCGCAGATATCGCGCTGTTCCGGGCCTTGATCACCGCGTCGAGAGTCTCCTGCTCGTGCGACGCGTAGCCCTTGACCGTCTCGACCAGGTTGGGAACCAGATCATGCCTCCGCTTCAACTGCACATCGATGTCCGACCAGGCATTCCGGACGGTCTGGCGGAGCTTGACGAGCCGGTTGTAGTAGGTGACGAATATGAATCCGATGATCACGAGGAAAATGAGGACGTACGTCATGTCTGTCTCCCGTCGAGAATGTCCGACGTCCCGGCCCGCGCGCGGTTCGGACCCGGTGCTGATGGGCTCAGTTTAGGTCCGAGCGCCCGCCTCCGGAAAGCCTCCGTCCGAGAGCACGGGCGACGAATCGGAGCCGGGCCGACCAGGGCAGGCGGAGGAAATTCGTCTTCACGACGCCACGCGTGAACCAGGTCTTTCGGGAATAGTCCACCGCGAGGTCGATCGTCACCGGACGCGGCTCGGAGAGAATGGTCGCGGCGGCGGTGAGCACCTCGTCGATCCGGCCGTTCTCTCCCAGCGACAGGCACTCCACGCCTGCTCCCGCGCAGATCGCCGCCAGATCGTAGTCGGGGACGCGGCTCCCCGTACGTCGGTTGAGAGCCGTGGCCTGGAACTGCGCGATCTGCGCCAGCTCCCGGTCGCGGAGGATGACGAACAGGACGGGGAGGCTGCGGACGGCGGCCGTCAGCATTTCCAGGCCGGTCATCAGGAACGCTCCGTCGCCGACCAGCGCGATCGAGACCCGGCCGGGTCGGCCGAGGGCGGCACCGATCGCCGCGGGTACGGAGTAGCCCATGCACGAATAGTCCACCGGAGCGAGAAATCGTCCGGGACTCGCCAGCCGGAGTCCCTCCGCCGCCAGGAATGTCCCGTTGCCGGAATCTGTAGCGAAGGATGCGTCCGGGAATCGATCCTGAAGCGCCGAGAGAAGGCGAGCGGGCGTCACGCCGTTCTCTCCGGCCTGGGCCTGATCGTGCAGCGTCGCTTCCAGACCTGCCGCGATCGAGCGTCTCAGCTCCGGGTCGAGATCACCTCCGGGCCCGAGATCAGAGAGTCCGCGGAGCAACGAGTCTACGAAGCCGGCGCTCTCCGCCGTCACCGGCAGAGCCGTCTCCAGGTTTCGTCCTGGCACCCGCGAATCGACGTCGACATGGATCAGGGGTCGGGGAGGCGCGAACCCGTAGCTGCCGGTTCCGACTTCGGCAAACCGGCAGCCGATTGCCAGCGTGGCATCACACGAGGATGCGATCTGTCTGGCGAAGGGCGGCGCCGCTGCTCCGCCGCCGGGCCAGACGGAAAGCGGGTGTGTCTCCGGAAAGACACCCTTTCCCGAGAGAGTCGTGAACACCGGGGATTCGAGTCGCTCGGCCAGCTCCACCAGCGCCGGCCCCGCTGGAGCTGCCCCGAGACCGACATAAAGCATCGGCCGGCGAGCGCCGGCGAGGATCTCCGCCGCCTGACCGACCGTTTCACGGCTCGCCTCGGGGGCTGGAGAGGGCGGCGCGGGGACGGCGGGAACCGGCACGTGTCCCTCGACGGCTGCCGAGCCGGCGGCGGACTCCCCGTCCGGTCCTTCTACGCCGAGGTAGAGGTTTGCCGGGACCTCGACCATGACGGGCCCGGCCGGGGGCGCCAGGGCCAGCGCACAGGCCGCGCGAACGGAATCGTACAGCTGGTCACCTCGCAGCGGCCGGAACACGCCCTTGGTTACCGGAGCCGCGATCGCCAGTTGATCCACGTCGTGAAGCTGGAACGCATGGCCCGTGTCGATGCGAATTCCACAACCCAGCACGAGCATCGGAACTCCGTCGAGCCACGCTTCCGCGATACCGGAAAGGGCATGTGTCAGACCCGCACCGGGCACGATGTTCACGCAGCCGAGCTGTCCCGATGCTCGCCACAGACCGTCGGCCATGAACGAGGCGCTCTGCTCGTCGGTGACCAGAACCGCCTTCACTCTCTCGGATTCTGCGAGCCTGTCCCATAACTCGATGTTGTGCGTTCCCGGGATGCCGAAGGCGAACTCTACGCCCGCGTCTTCCAGCGCCCGGACTACGGCGCTCGCTCCTGAAAGGCCGTTCAAGGAGCGGGGGGACGGAAGGCGTAGACGTGACCGCCGCGGCTGACGAGATAGAGCTCACCTGCACCGTCGGTCCCGAACGAGACCAGGTCGGACAGCGATCCGACATCCCACTCGTGGTGGTCGGTAGCACTTCCGTCTGCATATCGGAAACTGCGGAGCCATCCCCGGCAGTAATCGGCATAGAAGTACAGCCCGCGGATCTCGGCGATCGCCTCTCCCCGGTAGACTTCGCCACCCGTGACCGAGCAGCCTGACGAGTGGTCGTACTCCACGTCCGGCAGCACGAGACCCTGAGTATCGCAGCTCTCCGCTTCGTAGCAGGCGGTACCCTCCATCACGTTCCATCCGAAATTCAGGCCTGCCGCGTCAGCCGGAACGACGCTTATCTCCTCGCGACGATTCTGACCAACGTCGGCCACATACATCAGGTTGGCGGTCGGGTCGAACGCCAACCGCCACGGATTCCGGAGCCCCCATGCCCAGATCTCCGGCCGCCAGGAGGGATGGTCCGGCCACGGGTTGTCGGCGGGGATCACCCACGGCTCAGGGCCATCGACGTCGAGACGCAGAAGGGTCCCCAGCAGGGTTTCGCGATTCTGCCCGTTTCGCTGAGGGTCCCCGCCGGCTCCGCCATCCCCCACCGCCACGAACAGCTTTCCGTCCGGACCGAACAGCACGTGACCGCCGTTATGATTGGCGAAGGGCTGGGGAATCGAAAGCAGAAGCGTCGCACTTCCCGGGTCGGCCCGATCCGGGTCGGATCCGGTTCGGAACCGCTCGATACGCGTCGTGCCACCCTCGTCGGTGAAGTTGACGAAGAACCAGCCATTCGAAGCGTACTGGGGGTGGAAGGCGAGGCCGAGCAGTCCTCGTTCTCCCCCGCTCGAAACGCGGTCGGAGATGTCCAGGAAGGGCGTGTCCCGCAGGACGCCGTCGGCAACGATCCGGATCCGGCCCGCCTGCTCGACGACGAACAGCCGGGAATCCCCGGCAGGGGCCGTGAGGTGGACGGGATCATCGAAGCGTGCGTCCAGTCGGACCAGCTCGAAGGGTGGATCATCTTCCGTCACCGGGGGATCGGTGCCCGTCGGGATCTCGCGTTGCGATCCGCAGCCCCCGCAGGCCGCCAGGGTCACGAGTCCCGTCAGCAGCAATCGGGTTCGCGCAGCCGGCCACCACGCAGCAGCCGCCCGAAGACCCGGCCTCCGAAGCACCGCCATCACAGCGACGCGACCAGCTGATCGAGCCCGCTGCGAGCGACGGCCCCGGTCTGACGGTCCTTCTCCTGGCCGTCGTCGAACAGGATCAGAGTCGGGATCCCACGGATTCCGTACTTCGCCGAGACGGCGGGTGCTGCATCCGTATCGAGCTTGCCGACCAGGATCTGCCCGGAATGATCGGCGGCGAATTCATCCAGGACAGGTGCCATCACCTTGCAGGGTCCGCACCAGTCGGCGTAGAAATCCACCAGTACCGGGACCTCGGAGTCGGCGACGATTCTCTCCAGGTCCTCTCCCGCGATCTTCACGGGCCGGTCGAGCAGAAACGGTTTTCCGCACTCTCCACACTTCGGCCGGTCTTCCGCTCTCCCCACATCCACGCGATTCAACTTGAGGCAAAACGGGCAACGAAGCGTCGCGGTGCGGGTGTCCTCTGTTCCCCTGGTGCTGTCGGTCATCGAGACGTCTCCTGCAGATCGTAATGTGAATCGCTGACAGTCGGACGATACAATGCCGACCGCCGGGCCGGAACATCAGGTACGGGGCCGGGTGGAGGACGGACGGAGTCGCAACCCGCGAATCGAGGCCTGAACGAACGTGCAGATCAAGAGACCGCCCGCAAACGGCAACGAGGATACGGGGGGACAGCTACGTGCAGGGGAGGGCAGGACTTCCCTGGTGCGGATACCATCAGCCGACGGGTTCCTTCCTTCGCACCGGGTCCTCCGCCCGGAAGGGGGATCGACGTATCCGCTGGGTCGGCTCTTTCTCCTTCACGGCTTCTTCGGCTCGGGTCGGAACTGGTCGGCGATCGCCCGGGGTGTGCTCCGCGCACGGCCGGACTGGGAAGCCGTGCTCGTCGACCTGAGGCTTCACGGAGACTCGCGGGACGCGCCACCGCCTCACACGGTCGAAGCCTGTGCAGACGATGTTGCACGCCTGTCGCGTTCGCTTCCCGCCAACAGCGGTCCAACGGCCCTTCTCGGCCATTCCTTTGGCGGAAAGGTCGCGCTCGTCGCGTCGGACCGCTCGACCCCCCCGTGCGTTCAGGGCTGGGTGATCGACAGCACGCCCTCGGCAGGCGTCACGGGGGCAGGTGCCCGGGAGATGATGCGGCTGATCGGCCAGGCGCCGGGGCCATTCGCCTCGCGACGGGACGGCGCCGACGCGATCGAAGCAGGGGGTTTCCCGAGGTTCGTGGCGGAGTGGATGGCCACGAATCTCGTCCAGACCGACACCGGGTTCGTCTGGCGATTCGACGTTCACGAGATGGATGCACTTCTGCGGGATTTCTTCTCCATCGACCTGTGGGAGCGCGTGGAGCAGCCTCCGACCGGCTGCGAGTTCCGGTTCGTCCGGGCCTCCGAAGCCTCGATCATCACGGCCGGGGATGCGGCTCGGATCGAGCGTCTCGAAAGCGAGGGAAGTCAGGTGCGGCTGGATACGCTGGAGGGCGGTCACTGGCTCAACGTGGACAATCCCGAAGGCCTCATCGAGTTGATCCGCAAAGGTCTGCCGCGAGTCTGAGCCGCAGTCACGGATCCGGACGGATCGTCTCCCTCCAGCTTCCCCGTGCGGCGATGGCCGCGCCATCGGCTTCCAGCAGCCAGAGCCTCTCCAGTTGACGCCTGGCGAGCCTCCGCCCCGCCGGATCGGCGACGACGGCTCGAACGATCCGTCGGACCAGCACGGCACCCTCGGAGGAGATCCACAGGGTGTCGGTGTCGGCTTCGAGCGAGACGGCACCGCCGATGGCCGTCGTCGCACCGGACCAGGATCCTGACTCGAGCAGGGCCATGCCCGCCTCGGCCCCCTGAAACGCCTGGATCGAGGCGACGAGGCTTCGGGCTGCCGCCAGTTCCAGGCTCGCCGCGCGGAATCCGGAGGCTACGAACAGCCCGAGACCTAGCAGGACCACGAGTGTCGCCGGAATCGCGAACCCGTCACGTCGACCCGCCAGTTGGAACGTGTGCATGGCGCAGGCTGCCCCCCTGTCCGCATCGCATCCTCAACGACCCCGTTTTGCGAGGCCGGTGGAAAGTTGCCAAACACGAGACCCGCCGCTTCCTGTCGATTCGTCGAGCGCCATCGAGTCGTCGGCTCCCTAACACACTGTCATGTATTTGTTTGCGGGCTCCCCTGGCGGCAGCGGGCACAGCTTGGCTCCGGGCTTGCCACGTCACCGGGCGGAGGAATGATACCCGAATCCGTCCGGTACGGCGGAGTCACCGCGGTCACCGGGCGTCGTCCGAAGGGGGCGAGCCATGCAAATCGACACGATGACCGAAGCGCTGCTGTGCGCGATCAAGAGCGACGTCCGTCAACGGGTCGATGACATCGTCGACCGGGCCGAGCAGGCGGCGATGACACTCGACTCGGAGCAGCAGGTGGACCAGCTGCTCGAGGTCGCCCTGATTCGGGTTGAAGAAGCGATCGCCGAGGCCGCCAGGGCGATGGCTCGGGAGATCCATCGGGATCGGGCGTCGTGACGAAATTTGCCCGTCCCGACGGTCGGTGTTATCGATGGGGTGGCACGATCGGGTCGCTCGGGCAAACCGGGCCGGGGGCGCGACCGCTTTTCCTTCCGGACGAATATCTGCGATCTTCCACGCCCGACGCGTGCGCGGGCGTTAAGTCGGCCATGGTACTCGAAGTCAATGTGGGACAGGTGATTAACGTAGCATCGCACAGGGATCGCCCGTGTGGCAACGTTCTTGCTCCGCCGGACTCGACCGGGGCGGGGAGCGGTCCGTCCAGCGACGGGAGACGCACGGTGGGATCGAAGCGGTGTAGTCTGGCAGAACGGGCACCCCGAACGCCGTAAGGAAAGCGGATATCGAGATGAGTCAGCGGCGCCGAACGACGAAGAACGTGCAGAAACAGACGCGAGGGACTTCCCGCCCGCCCGGCGACGACCCGTCGTCGGAACCCGTCGGCGGGCCCGAAGGTGGCGCCACCTGGCTGGATCGAGTAAAGGCCTCGGCCGAGCTCTCCGAGAACGAGAACGGTTCGCCTTCGCCCTTCTACGATGCAGATCCGGCACAGCCGGAGTCCTCGATCGCACCCGAGCCCGAGGCCGACCAGGTCAGCCTCCCCTGGGGCAGGTCAGCCGAACTTGAGGAGGCCGAGACAGTGGAGCCCGTGGACGATCAGGTGCCCTCGGCACCTCGCCCGAATCAGGCGGTTCACCTGGTAGACGCCGAGTCGCTCGGACCGTCATCGACGGGTCCTGAATTCGGTGCCGGACCGGCTCCCGAGCGACCCGAGCTCGACGCCCCGGTCTCGACGGCCCCCTGGGGCGCTCTGCATGGCGGAGCTATGGGGGATGAGGTTCCCGCGACATCGAGGGCGATTCCGGAGCAGACCCCCGGGCCGGCGATCGAGGCCTCGGTAGGCCTCTCGATCGGGCGCCTTCGCACGGCGGCCCTGGAGATGGCACGTCGCGATGCCGAGGCAGGGCTTCCCGCGCTCGATTCCGAGGGACGATCGGAGTCGGAGCAGGAATTGCGGGATCGTTGCCTCTCCCTCTTCCGCGACTGGACCGCGCGACAGCGCGACCGCCTGAACGGGCGGGTCGCCGAGACGGAAGGACGGATCACGGAGACGTCCGGGAGAATCGGGCTGAATATCGACCGGTTCGAGCGGATCACGACCGAGCTGTTCCGTCTCAAGAAGCGGCAGGAGGTCAATCGTTCGCTCGTGGAGTCGACGCTCGACCGCCAGGCGATCGCGGCTGGCGAGGCCGACGAGATCGTAGAGAAGAGCGACGAGGGAGAATCGCGCGCCTTCAAGACGCACTGGTATGCGCTGGCGATCACCTTCCTCGGTGTCGTGGAATTCCTCGCGAACGCTCCGGTGTTCGGCGCTCTGCTTCCGCGCGATCCGCTGACCGAACAGCAGATCCGTTTCGTGGCGGAAACGAGTGAGGGCTGGGCCGCCGGTTTCCAGCGTGTCGTGTCGCAGTTCGTTCTCCGGCCGGACGCCGCGTTGCTCGCGGCGGGCGTGGTCACCTTCCTCTGCGTGCTCGCGCACTTCTTCGGTCATTCCCTTCGCCGACTCCTGCTGCACAAGTCGGCGGCCCAGAGTGGGGAGACCGTTCGGAACCGTTCCGCCGCGGAGTACGTGGTGCCCATGGTCCTGTCCGGCCTCGGCCTGGCGCTCGTGCTCGGAGTGCTGTTCGAGGCCCGCGTCACACTCGGCGAGGTGGCGGTAGACCGCTTCGCCCAGGACAGTTCCAAGATCGAGGAATTGAGGCGCAACGCTTCCTGGTTGAGGGTGGACGGCAATCTCGTGGCCGCCAACGAACAGGCGAACCGGGCCGATGACCTGGAGGCTCTGGCGAAGGAGCAACGCGAGTACGCCGCCTCCATGAGCGGACTCAGCTTCCCGATCTTCCTGCTCAACACGACGCTGGTGCTCGTGGCGATCTCGGCTGCATATTTCCACATGCGCGACACACGCCGCGACCGGTTCAACGAGCTGCCGTGGGAACGGCAGCGACGCGAGCTGGTGGATGGCGGGGATACGGTTCAGGAGCGGATCGGTGAGGATGAGGGTCGGCTGGTGCGCCTGATCGGCGAGTTGAAGAGCCTGCTGACCGAGAAGCCGCTCAAGGAGGCGCCCGCCCTCGTGCACCAGCTGGAGGCGACGATCGTCGCCTATCGGGCCGAGAACGGGCGACTCCGGGGCCTGGACCCGCGCGAGATCCCCGCCTTTGCGGAGCCCGTGCGACTCGAGCTGGCTCTGGACGAGCAGGCGCCGCAGCAGCTGATCGGTACGGCCGAGGGATACGAAGAGGACCGGCAGGAGCTTCGCAGGCGGTTCGCGGAGATTCGGAACCGGTTCACGAAGGAAGCGACCACGTGGTGAACGGTGCAAAGATGAGAGGGTCAACGGGTGCGGCGTGGGTCGCCGTGATGCTCGGGTTGCCGCTGATGGGCGGCTGCGGTACTCCCGAAGGAAATGCCGCGGCAGGCGAAGGTGAAGGCGGCACGATCGCACGCTCGACACCCGAGCTGGTCGTCTTCGTCTATGATCGGTCCAGCAGCATCGAAGACCACCAGTTGAAGCTCGCGCGCGACCTGACCAACGACCGGATCCGAAAGCTGGATCACGGGGACCGAATCGCGGCTCACGAACTGCTGCAGCTCTCCCTCGACGAGCCTCCGAAACGCTGGTCCGAAACGGTTCCGCAGCGCGAGTGGACCGATCAGGCGATGAGTCGCGACTCCGTGATCCGCGCCCGATTCCTTCGTGACGCGCAGGACTATCTCGTGGTCTTCACCGACACGACCGGGCGCAGCGAAATCGACGGCACCGACATCCTGTCCACCATGCACGACGTGGCCGCGGATCTGCGGGCGGCTCCGAATCGACAGGCAGTTCTCTACGTGTTCTCGGACATGCTGCAGTCCAACCGGACAATCGACATGGAGGGGCTGCGCCGGATGCCGCCGGCCTCGTGGGTCGCGAGCGAGGCGTCGAAGGGCACGCTTCCCGATCTCACCGGTCTCTGCGTCGTCGTGATCGGGGCGCGGGTCGACACGGATGCTTCGCAGCGGGTGAAGAGCTTCTGGGAGGAGTACTTCGCGGCGACGGGTGCGAAGATGCTGGAGCGGAACTACACGCTGCGGCCGGTCACACTGCCGGAGCATCCCTGCGACTGACAACCCGCACGGCGTCGCCAATGCGGATCGCTCCGGTTCCCCGGAACAGCAGGTTCATTCCGAACCAGACCTTGCCACCCCGTTCGCGGTAGCCCGACAGCGTCGCGAGCGGCTCGCCTTCCGGGTCGCGTATACCCGTCACCTGATCCACGGTCGTGACCACGCAGCGCGGGCAGGGCTTGACCGCCCTCAGTGTCATCTCGCCGACCCGGATCTCGTCCCAGCGGTCTTCCTCGAAGGGTTCGGTGCCTCCGACGACCAGGTTGGGCCGGAAGCGGTCCATCGGGACCGGGCGCTCGAGGCGGTGATTCAGATCGGTCAGCGAGCCCTCTGAGATCAGCAGGACGGGAAACCCGTCACTGAACGCGGTCCGGTTCTCCGGACCGCCCCACGGTGCCTTTACCGGAATCGCCAGGTCCGGCGGCAT
>CBDTXM010000043.1:0-18390 GCA_965364445.1 uncultured bacterium
GGATTCTGGCCGGTCCGAGGCTGCGTCACGAGCGAATTGCCCGAGAGTTCACACGACGATTCGTGGAATTGCGCGACGAAATTGGAGATGCGAGGTCGTGGTCGGACTGGTCCACGCTCTACTCCGAGCTGGTCGACTGGGAGCTGGGCCTCGAGCAGGCCGGGGAATCGGATCTGCAGGAAATCCTCCACTCCCTTCAGCGCGATGTCAGCAAGGGATTCTGCGACCTCGTTGCCCGTGAATACGTGGATTGGACGCATGAGGGAGGCATGCAGGGGCCGGTTCTTTCGGCCGACGTGATGCGGCGCTTTCTCAAGCCGATCATCTCCGACGAGACTTCGTGCATGCTGGTAGTGATGGACTGTCTGCGACTTGACCAGTGGCGAGTGATGCGGCCGCTCCTGGAGGATCTCTTCGAGGTTGAGGAGTCTCTCTATTCTTCGATTCTCCCGACGGCCACCCCGTTCTCACGCAACGCCATCTTCAGCGGACTGTTTCCGGACGAGCTCGAGGAGACACGACCGGGCTGGTACGAATCCGGTGAGGAGGAGGGGTACAATACCTTCGAAGATCAGCTGTTCGCCGCACATGTCAGCGAACTCGCGGGACAGCACGTGACGACCCACTACGAGAAGGTCTTCACCTCGGAGCAGGGTGAAGATCTGCTGACCCGTCTGCCGGGCTGGCTCGCGGGGCCCTCCGCGACGGCACTCGTGTTCGCGTTCGTCGACCTGCTGACGCATGGGAGGTCGGAGTCGAGACTGTTGTGGGAAGTGGCCAAGGATGCAGCCGCTCTGCGATCGCTTTCGCTCGCGTGGTTCGAGCGCTCGGCGGCGCTCGAGGCGCTGAAGCTCGCAGGCCGAATGGGTACCACGGTTCTGCTGACCACCGACCACGGATCCGTACACTGCAATCGGCCCGTCATCACGTATGCTCAGCGGGACGCCACGGCGAACTTGCGCTACAAGTTCGGCCGCAATCTGAGCGTGGAGAACCCGAGCGCCGCGCTCGTCGCCTCCGATCCGGACGACCTGAGGCTTCCTCCGAGAGGCTATCAGACGAATTACGCGCTCTGCCGCGAGGACTACTACTTCGTGTACCCGACCAAACTGCGGGAGTACCAGAACCGATATCGGGACAGCTTCCTGCACGGCGGAATCAGCCCGGAGGAGATGATTCTCCCTGCCGTGCTGCTCACGCCGAGGAGCTGACTCGAAGATGAGCGGCACGGGGCAGGGATCGTACGTGAGATTGCTCGGCTATCTGAAGCCGTTCCTCGGCCTGTTCGCGCTGAGCACGTTCCTTACGCTCGTGATGACGGGACTGGATCTGTTCAGCCTCGTGCTCGTCATCCCGCTCCTGCAGAACCTGTTCGGGGACGGAACCGCCCTGACCGGGCCCCAGTCGACGATCGTAGAGCGCGCGCTCGACTTCCTGGTCGGTGGATTCATCGACACCTCATCGCCGCTCGAGTCTCTGCGCAACGTCTGCCTTCTGGTTCTCGGGGCCATCATTCTCAAGAACGCGGCTCTCGTCGGCTCACGGGCGACGGCGATCGCCGTTCGTGAAGGCGTCGAGCGCGACATGCGCGAAGATGTCTACAGTCACCTTCAGCTTCTCCCGCTGAGCTACTTCGGACAGACCAAGACGGGCCAGTTGTTGACCCGCGTCCTGACCGATACCCGGGTAGCCAGGGACGCGATCACATACGGTCTCGCAGATGTGATCCGGAAGATTCTCACTGCCACCGTCTACACGGTGGTCCTGTTTCTCGTCTCCTGGCGTCTCTCGATCGTCGCGCTGCTCTTCGCTCCGTTACTCGCGATCGTGCTCGCTCCGCTGCTCAAGCGTCTGAGAAAAGGATTCAGGGCAGCGCTGGACAAGCAGGGTGAGCTGCTCAGCGTCCTCCAGGAAAACGTTTCCGGGATCCGGCTGGTGAAGTCGTTCGGAGCGGAGGAGCACGAGAAGGCCCGATTCGCCCTCGTGTCGGAGCTGTATCGGCGCCGGCAGGTCCGAACATCGGTGCTCGCCGATCTCGCGTCGCCACTCTCCGAGACTCTCTCCTCGGTCGTGGCTCTCGGACTGGTGTGGATCGGGGCGTGGATGGTGCTCGGTGAAGGGTCTCTGACGGCAGAGCAATTCCTTTTCTTCGTTACCGTCGCGCTCCAGTTGATCTCGCCGCTCAAGGCGATCGCGGACTATCCTGCCAAGCTCCAGCTCTCGGTCGCGGCAGCCGATCGATTCTTCGAAGTCCTCGATGCGCCCGTCGAACTGGCGGGCGGTATGACCGTCGCGAAGCCGCCGGAAGACGGAGTGCGCTTCGAGGCCGTTTCGTTCGAATACGAGCGGGACCGTCCGGTTCTCAGGGACGTGAGCTTCGAGATCAAGGCGGGCGAGGTCCTGGCGATCGTAGGCCCGTCGGGCGCCGGCAAGACCACCCTGGTGGACCTCCTTCCGCGCTTCATAGACCCCACGTCCGGTCTGATCGCCCTCGACGGTACTGATATTCGCGAGTTCAGTCTCGCATCGCTGCGAGAGCTGTTCGGGGTCGTCAGCCAGGAGACCGTGATCTTCCACGACACCGTGCGGGCGAATATCGCCTACGGCAGACCGGACCGCTGGACCGATGACGAGGTTCAATCCGCTGCGATCGCAGCCAACGCGGCCGACTTCATATCAGAGCTGCCCGATGGCCTGGATACCGTGCTCGGAGATCGTGGCGTGCGCCTTTCCGGGGGACAGCGCCAGAGAATCGGGCTGGCGCGGGCGATCCTGCGCGATCCCCCCATCCTGATCCTCGACGAGGCGACGTCGTCGCTGGACTCGGAGTCCGAGCAGCTCATTCAGCGAGCGCTGGACAGACTGCTGCGAGATCGTACCGTCTTCGTCATCGCCCACCGGCTGTCGACGGTGCGCGGCGCGGATCGAATACTGGTCCTGGATAACGGAGTCGTGGTCGGGTCCGGGTCGCACCAGGATCTGCTCGATGACGACGGGATCTACCGGCGGCTGCACGACCTGCAGTTCTCGTCTTGAGGGCCGCCGGGACGGCGCCCCCGACCCTACTCGGGCCTCAGGCAGCCGGACGGGGCTCAGGTGAGGCCGCATACCCCTTCTGCAGTTGGGGCCAGGCATCCAGGGCCGAATGAAGGCCCAGCTTGCTCAGCGAACGGTGGAGTCGGGCGAGGTTCGCGCGGCGGGATTTCCCGGCCACGCCGCGTGTCACCAGACGTCCACGATCCCAATCGATCAGGATGACGGGCACCTCGGGGCGGGACTCGGAGACCAGGAGATTCCAGGCGTTCAGGTCGGCATGCCATCCACCCGCGTCGTGACAGGCCCGTATCGAGCGTCCGATCTCCTCCATGATCAGGCGGATCTCGCCCGATCTGGACCGGTGAAGCACTTCCGCGGCCGGCGTCGTTCCCGCGATTCGGCGCGTCACGATGCAAGCTTCGTAGCCCGGCCCGGGACGAGTTCTCCGGTGCACCGCCGCCAGCACCTCCGGAACTGGAGCGCCCGCGATGCGCAATCGTTCGGTCACATCCAGTTCCCGAAGCGAGCGTGACCCGACAAAATAGCGCTTACGGACGACGTGCCGGATCCAGCCGCCTCGCCGGTAGGGACGGACGACGAGATCCCCGAATGCATGCACGCTGACGACCCGCGCCGCGCCACGTCCTCCCGTCACCGGCCTGGCGCCGGTGATGGCGGCCCCCGCGCAGCGGATGAGCCGTGAACTGTCGAAGGCTTCACGAAAATCGGATCGGACCACGGCGAGCGTGTCCGGCGCCGTAAGGATCTCGAATCGATCCGGAACGAGGTCAGGTCTCGGTGGACGCATGAGGCGAAGATGGCAGATACAGCTCGCCTTGGCGACGACAGTGTTCGGAACGGGGTTCGAACCGGGTCGTTGCCCGTCCCGCTTGCCGAGCCGTAGTTTCCCGCCGCAATGGAACACAAATCCCCGATCCGAGTCCTCCACGTAGAGTCTGGCCAGGAATGGCGCGCGACCCGAGACCAGGTCCGACTCCTCGTCGAAGCACTGATCGAGGAGCCGGGAATTCGGCAGGCCGTGGCTACGCTCGAAGGCTCGCGGCTTGCCGTAGAGGCTGAGACGCTCGGGATACCGGTGATCCCACTGCCCTGGTCGACGGCTTCCGATCCGCGCGCCCTCAGGACCCTCGCGCGTGTGGCCGAGACGGGATGGGAAATCCTCCATGCCCACGACGCTCAGGCACTGCGAATACTTCTCTACATCTCTGCGCTCGGTGGGGCTTCCAGCAAGATCGTGGCTTCGCGCAGAATTTCGGGTCCGCCTCCGTCGCGCTGGAAGTGGCGGCGTGCGAACGTCGTGCTCGCCGTCTCGGAGGCCGGACGAGACAACCTGCTGGAATCAGGTGTGGAACCGGGGCGTGTGGTGGTGGTCCCGAACGGTATCGACGTTCGGGAGATCCACCCGCAGCAGCCCGGCCTGATCAGACAGCGTGTCGGAGCCGGGGATGAGCACCTTCTCGTCGGGTCCTTTGCCGCGCTCGAGCCTGACCGGGACCACGAGACGCTGCTGCGGGCTGCGGCCGAGGTCGTCTCCCGATTGCCCTCCGCGCGATTTGCACTCCTGGGCGATGGATCTGAGCGCCCGCGACTCGAGGGCCTGATCGAGCGTCTGGGACTCGCCGGCCGGGTCTGCCTTCCAGGCTACGTTCCGGATGCGCGAAGCTCGATGTGTGATTTCGACGTCTTCGTGCTACCGGCCCGTTCGGCAGAAATGGCGAGCAGCGCCCTCGAGGCCCTCGCCGCTGGCGTGCCTCTGGTCCTGCCACATTCGTCTGACCCTCGTCTCAGCGGTGACGTCGGGATGGAATTCGTCGAGGCCGGCGACCCGGGGTCTCTAGCCCGGACCCTTCTCGGCCTGCTCGAGAATCCCGGCCGCCGCCAGGAGGCGGGAAATTCGGCGCGGCGTTTCGCCGAGGCGCACGGGCTGTCCGCCATGGTCCAGGGAACGCTCCGAGCGTACGAAGCAGTAGTCGGTGCCTGACTCCCTGCGTCACGGATTCGAGTTTGCCCTGGCGCACACCGCTCTCCGTACCTTCGGCGCACTTCCTCGCGGCTGGGCGCTTCGCCTCGGAGCCGGGCTGGGCGCCGTCGCCTGCTCTCCGTTCCGGATTCGCCTTCCCGTCGTCGAGGCACAGATCGCAGCGGCGTTTCCCGAGCGTGACGCGGCCTGGGTCCGTGCCACTGCGCGAGCGTGTTACCGGCACTTCGGCCGGGAAGCGGCCGAGATCGTCCGACTCGATCTGTTCGGGCAACAGGACCTTCTCGACCGAATCCACGGGGTGGACGACGCACGGACCGCGTTTCGCTCCGAGGAGACCCGGGGACTCGGAGCGGTGATCGTTACCGGCCACCTCGGCAACTGGGAAGCCGCCGGCGCGGCCGTATCTCAGCTCGGTATGCCGCTCGCGGCAGTCGTGAAGCGTCAGTCGAATTCCCGATTCGACGATCTGCTCGTACAGTCGCGCCGACGGCTCGGAATCGAGCCGATATACATGGAGGAGGCTCGTGTCCGGATGCCGGACCTCATTCGCTCCGGGGTATCCGTAGCCCTGGTCGCGGACCAGGATGCGAGAAACAGGGGAATGTTCGTTCCCTTTCTCGGGCGTCCGGCCTCCACGTTCCGGGGGCCGGCCCGACTCGCCCTCCAGACCGGTGCACCCCTGTTCTTCGGTGCTGCGATCCGGGAGGGAGATGGCTACCGTGCAATCGTCGAGCCGGTGAGGACCGATCGGGATGATCCGGACGCAGAGCGGCAACTCACCCGCGGCTGGGTCGAGCGTCTGGAATCCAGGGTCCGTGTCAATCCCGAGCAGTACTTCTGGTTTCACAGGCGCTGGAAGACGGTTCCAGACGCCGACACGACGGAGTCGAATCGGCCAACCGGAACGGCGGAGCCGTAGGAGCGGTACTGATCAGGGTCCGACCCGGGACTCTCGGTCCCTTGGGTCCGAATTGGAAAGGAGTACGGCGCGACGTGATCTGGGTCACGCTGCCGATCTACAACGAGGAACACACGGCCGGCGTGCTGTTATGGCGCATTCGCCAGCTGTTCAACGAATTGAACCGGGACTTCCGGATTCTCGCACTCGACGACGCGTCTGATGACGGGACGTACGAAGTGCTGGAGCCGTACGCCCGCGTCATGCCGCTGACCCTGCTGCGGAACGAGACCCGGGAGGGTCCGGGCCGATGTACGGAGCGACTGATCCGCGAGGCTGTGAAGCGGTCCCGGTATCCGAAGCGTGACGGTCTGCTGCTGATGCAAGCGGACTTCACGGACGGACCCGAGGCGATCCCCGAGCTGCTGCGACATTTTCAGGGTGGAGCAGACCTCGTGGTCGCGAAGCCCTCGGGCGCCGAGTTCGCCCCTCGACCCGTCCGGGCCGCACGCGCCGGAGCGGGCTTCCTGGTGCGCGGCGTCGCGGTTCCGGACGGCGTGGAGGACCCGCTGGCCGGCTATCGGCTCTACCGGTTGATCGTGCTCAAGCGCGCGCTGGACCGCCTCGGACCCGATGCGCCCCTGATCCGGCACGACGGTTGGGCCGCGAATCTGGAGCTCCTGTCGGCCGTTTCGCCCTACCTCCGGCGAGCGGAGCAGGTAGAGGTCCCGATCGATTACACGCGCAGATACAGGGTCAGCCGATTTCGCCCGATCCCCGAGTTGTGGTCCGTGTTCCGTGCCTCCCGGGAGGTCCGGGCGGCTTCCCCGGCCGAGCCTTTCCGTCCTCCTCCGGGCCGGAAGCGAGCGGCGGGCGGAGAATGAGCGACTCCCGAATCACGAAATCCGGCGTGTTTCGATGGGTCTCGAGCCGCGTCGGGCATCCGTCGGGTGTCGCGTCGCTCGCCGGTGTCATTCCCCTGCTCGGGATCGGCGCGCTGCTCGGTTCATGGTCGGGTCCGACCCTGTCCCAAAGTGGTGCAGCCGACATGGGTTCGAACACGATCCGGATCGACCCCGATACACTCTCCTGGGCCTTCCCGGTCGGTGAACGGATGGAGTATTCCGTGACCTGGGAGGGAATACGGCTCGGCGCCGGGTCCCTGGCCGTCGAGGGCATCGACACGTTGGGTCAACGGCAGGCGTACAGGGTGGCGCTGGAGATGTCGGGCGGGCCGCCGTTCTATCGCGTGGAGGACCGCATCGTCAGCTGGATCCAACCGGTACCCTTCGCCTCGCTCCAGTTCGTGCAGAAGCAGAAGGAAGGCAACTACCGGCGCGATCGACGGATCGAAATGGACGTCGAGGAGGGCACGTATACCCGCTACGACTTCAAGGAAGGAAACTACGTGGCCAATCCGGCGGAGACCGCCGTGCCGATGCCGGACGGCGCGCTCGACGAGATCTCGTACCTGTTCTTCGCCCGATTGCTCCCGCTGGAGGTCGGGAAGAGATACGAGTTCGAGCGCTACTTCAAGGAGGACGGAAACCCGGCCACCGTCGAGGTGCTCCGCAGGGAGGAGATCCGTGTTCCGGCCGGGCGCTTTCAGACCGTGGTGCTGCGTCCCGAGATCCGCACCGACGGGCTCTTCGGGGAGGGCGGCGAGGCGGAAGTCTACATCACGGATGACGAGCGGCGCATTCCCGTGAGACTCACCACGTCTCTCTCGGTGGGGTCAGGAAATCTCTTCCTGACCGGGTACGAGTCCGGAGACGGGGGCTCACTGATCGCCCCTGCCGGCGAGCGGGACGAGTCCCCATGACCTTCGATCCAGTTGCGAGCGGTGGTCCTCCCGAGTCCGGGGCCGGAGACGAGCGGGACCAGCTTCGCAGGGTCCCGGTCGCCGACCGGCCGAACAAGGTGGAACCCGGCGATGTCGCCCGACCGCCGGTCGCCGACGGCAGTTTTGTCGACTTCTTCGCCTCACTTCCCCGGATTCTGCAGGCAGAATCGCTTCGGAGGGTCGCCGATGGAGTCGTCGGAGCCGTAGAGCGCGACCGGGCCTGCTTGTGGATGCTCGGCGGACACGTCGTGAAGACGGGACTGACGCCGATCCTGATCTGGCTGATGGAGCGGAGGGCGATCACGCATATCGCGGTGAACGGCTCGACCGTCATTCACGATTACGAGCTGGCCCGCTTCGGGGGCACCTCCGAGGACGTCGAGGCGGGTCTCACGGATGGAAGCTTCGGGATGGCGCTGGAAACGGGCCGGGAGATGAACCTGGCGATCCGGGCTGGCCGTGCCGATGGACTGGGACTGGGAGCTTCTCTGGCGCGCGAGCTGGCGGCACGTGACGATCTGCTCTATCCGGAGCTGTCCCTTCTCATGGCCGGGCACCGACTCGGCGTGCCGATCACGGTCCATGCGGCGATCGGCGCGGAGATTCTTCACCAGCATCCGGAAGCCGACGGCGCGGCAATCGGAGAGACGTCCTACCGCGATTTCCTCGCCCTGTCGAGAGCGATGGAAGGCCTGGATGACGGCGGAGCGGTACTGAACGTGGGCTCGGCCGTGCTGTTGCCGGAGGTCTTCCTGAAGGCGCTGACCATGCGTCGGAATCTCTCCGGTGGGAAGCCGAGAGCGTTCATGACGGCCGATTTCGACATGATTCGACACTATCGGCCTCGGGTAAACGTCGTGGAGCGACCCACTCGCACCGGAGGCGGCAGGGGCTACCAGATCACGGGCCATCACGAGATCATGATTCCCATGCTCGGCTGGGCAATCGCCGAGGGGCTGCAGCGCCGGAAGTGAGGCACACGGCGACCCGCTCGAGGTCTCCGAGTGCTTTGCGTGGGTTTCCGCTCCCGGATATATTCTGCGCCGAGCGCCGGCCCCGGCCGGCCAGTGGAGATGCGGGTTCGGCGCGTTCAAGCCTCCGGGTCCGCACTTCCGCATTCTCTACCGAAAGGAGCCAGGGCCCTTGAGTTCAGCGAAGTACAAGCCAACTACCCTCGAGCTCGCTCGCGACGAGCTCTTCAGCCATATCCAGCGTTGCGGAGTCCTCGAGGCCGAGGACAGCGAGCGCGGCGAGTGGATGAGCGATACGGTCGAGTATCTGGGTGAACGCTACCCGGATCTGACTCCAGAGCAACTGAACGAACTATCCGCGATCGGCCACCGCTACTGCCAGCCGGCGATTCCGCACGGCACCAATGGCAACGCGGACGAGAACGGGGAAGCCTGAGACCGAGGCTGATACAGCACTGGACATTCCCTTACCCGCGCCTGCAAGGGTCGGAACCGGGCGCACGTGTGAGCCTCCCGCTTCACGTGCGCCGGGACCATGCCGGGTCCGCGACTCCTTCGGGCCCCTTGCTCCATTGACACCACTACGGACGGCCTGTCGCAGCCGCAGAGCGGCATGCTCCTGACCACCGTTCTGTCGGTGCTCTTCCTGGGCACCTGTGCGTTCTTCTCCGCGGCCGAGAGCTCCCTGGTCAGAGTCCGCCGCGAGCGGCTCGCCGAGCTGGCGGAGCAGGGTGACCTGGCAGCGCAGCGAGCGGGGCACGCGAGGCAACATCTCGATCGATACCTGCGCGGCGCCCGCATGGGTATCGTTCTCTCCGTGCTCGCGTTCGGAGCCGTGTCCGTTCCGTGGCTGACGGGAGTGATCGACGCGTTTCTGTTGTCCTTCGGACTGCCGGATGCGCTCAGCGGTTTCCTGGCAGTGGTGGTTGCACTCTTCTTCCTGTTCGAAATGGTGGTGCTGCTGGGCCTCGCGCTACCGCGTTCCCTGGCGCTGCGCGAGCCGGAACGGGTCAGCCGCGCGACGGCCGGTCCGCTCGGCCTGTTCTGTAACTTCGTGTCGCCGTTCATGGCCGTTTTCGATCGGCTGGATGGAAGAAGTGGGAGACTCGAGGAGGTCGGGCGCGATCGCCCGAGTCCGGACGAGATCGAAGCGCTTCGGCGGGGTACACGTCACGAGGGGGGTGTCGAACGGGACGAAGAGGCAATGATCCACGGCGTATTCGAACTGCCGAACACGGTGGCCCGGGAAGTGATGACGCCGCGACCGGACATCGTGGCCTTTTCCCGGGAAACAGGTCTGGACGAGGTCCTGGCAGTGGCGGCGGAGTCGGGCTTCAGTCGATTTCCGGTCTACGGAACCTCGATCGATGACGTGATCGGGGTCGTCATCGTCAAAGACCTGCTGCCCTGGGTTCGGGCGGACGAGAAGGAGGCAGGTGATCCACCCGCCGAGGGCATCGAGCGGGCTGGCAACATACCTGGATCGCCGGATTTCAGCCTCGAACGAGTCATGCGCGAGCCGTTCTTCGTTCCCGACACGAAGCGAGTCGACGATCTCCTCGCCGAATTCCGCGCGCAGAAAGTCCACATGGCCCTGGTGCTGGACGAGTTCGGCGGAACCGATGGGGTCGTCACCCTCGAGGACCTCGTCGAAGAAATCGTGGGGGACATCTTCGACGAACACGACGTGGCCGAGGAAGAAATTGCCCGGCTTCCGGACGGTCGCATACTGCTCGATGGAGGTGCCGACCTCGAGGATGTCGTGGACGCATTCGACCTGGAGGGCGTGGGGGATCTGGAGGAATTCGATACGGTCGCCGGCTACGCGATCGGACGGCTGGGCCGGATTCCGGCCGTCGGCGAGACCGTACCGATCGGCGACTCCGAGCTGGAGGTGCTGGAAACTCAGGAGCAGCGAGTGACGCGACTCGAACTTCGAGTGCGTCCCTCGACATCTGCCGGCGACGCCGGTGAGCCTTCGAACCGAGAAGAGAGCCAGGAGCGCTCATGACCCTGGAGTTCTGGGGACCGGACGATTACGACCGTCACGCCCAGACGCACTACGAAGCCGGAGACCTGGACATGGCCGTCCGACTCCTGCGTGAGGGAGTCGCCATCTATCCTGACGTCGCGGAACTCCGCGTGTCGCTCGGCTACACGGAGCTGGCCCGGGAGGAGTATGCATGGAGCCGACGCGCGTTCTACGGCGCGCTGCGGATCGAGCCGGATCACGAGGACGCCCTCGTGGGTCTGGGAGAGGCGCTCATCAAGCTCGGCGAGCGCGGCCGGGGATTCCGAGTCTTCGAGCGGGTGCTGGAGCTCGGGTTTTCCGAAGACGCCGACCTCATGATCTCGATCGGGCGGATTCTGCTTCGCGAGAGGCTGTACGAACGGGCTGAGAGATTTCTTCGCCTGGCGGTCGCCGCCGACCCTGAAGGGACAGATGCGCCCACCGACCTCGGATCGGTGCTGCAGCAGCTGGGGAAGGACGAGGAGGCCGCGCTCTGGTTCGAGAAGGCGATCGATCGAGATCCGCGGAACCACGACGCGCGCGTACTGCATGCGAACCTCATGTACGAGCGAGGCGATCGTCGGGGCGCACTCGAACAGTTTCGCCAGGTGCCTCCCGGAGCCCTCTGGGATACGCTGACCATCTGGCGAATCGTCGAGCTCGAACGCGCGTGCGAGCAGGCTTCCGGCGACTCCGGGATCACGCCTTACCTGTCCCGCCTCGAGGACTTGCTCGGGGAGATCCGACCCGAGGACCGGCTGATCGAGGAAGTCGTATCGGATCTGACGGGGCCCGAGGCAACTCCCGCTGGACAGCTGGACATGTTTCGTCCGGGTGCCGAGCGGGGTGGAAGGGCCCCGGATGAGACCGGACAGGACTGGGCGGGCATCGTGCGGGCGATGTGTCTCAGCTCGACGCAGCCCGAGCGCACGATCCGCCAATACATGCGGGATACGGCAGATCGAATCCGGGCACTCACCGGTATCAGGATTCCCGCCGACGACCCGGAGGCCTTTCTGAAGGCTTCAGCGACGGCGGGTGTTCTGTACATAGCCGACTGAAAGAGGACGATACCCGATGACCCACGTGCCGGCCCTCACTGCGCTGATCCTGCGAAGACTGGCCCGCGAGGGCCTGGCCCCGGACTCGCCGATCGCCGTCGCGGAGCTGCACCGACGACTCGTTCCGTATGCCGTTTGCCGCGAGGCTCTCGGACTGACCACAAAGGCGGAGTACGATCTGGTTCTCCTTCAACTGCTCGACGATGTCGGTGTCGAGGTGGAGGAGAAGGCGCTCAGGGACGCGGTGCGTCGCGAGCTGGAGTCGCCAGAGCCTGGCCTCGCGATTCTGCAGCGATTCGCGGCTTCCGAGGTACGGATCGGAGCACCGGACTCGGTCGTGACCGGACAGACCGGAGCACCCGACTCGGCTGTCGCGTCGGGGCCGCCGCCAGCCGATTTCGAGACGGAGCGCATGGCGCAGGATCGGATTCCGGGACTCGACGACCTGGAATTCCGGCCCGAGGCGGCGTCGCCTCCGGGTACGGAAGCCGACCCGGCGCGACCCGTATTCGCGATCTCCGAAGGTGGGGTCGACCACGGAATGCAGGGCACCTCAGGGCCGGAGGCTGCTCGCTGCCGAGCCTGCACGGCCGAGTTGCCCTCCCGGGACGGGTTGAAATTCTGCCCGACTTGCGGCGCGAACCAGGACCGATGGCCGTGCGCGACCTGCGGAGAGACGGTCGAACGGGGCTGGAAGTTCTGCGCGATGTGCGGCGCGGGGCAGTGAGCTCGATCCGGTTCGGGCGGCGGGGAGCGGCAGAAAACTGGAACCTCGGCGGCGGAGACTGTACTTTCCCCGCCGAAGGCAATGTCGGGTCCGTTCGAAGAGCGTACGAACGCCGGGACCCGAATCGAAGGACAGTACCCTCAAGGAGTGATAAAGACATGAAGGAGAGCAGGATTCGCTGGTCGGCCATGTTCGCGCTGGTTCTCGCGCTCGGCCTGTCGGCATGTGGCGGAGACGCCAACGGCAGCAGCGCGGCCGAAGAAGCCGTCGCCGATGCCAAGGAAGCGGTAGCGGACGCCGGGGATGCGGTCTCCGAGGCGATGGATGATGCCAAGGAAGCCGTCGAGGATGCAGAAGAGGCAGTCGAAAAGGCCGTCGATGCGATCAAGCAGGAGATGCCCGAGGGCGTCACGAAGGAGATGATCGCAAAGGGTAAGACCGTGTATGCGGGCGCTGGAATCTGCTCGTCCTGTCACGGCCCGGCTGGCAAGGGGATTCCGAGCCTCGGCGCCGACCTGACCGATGGTGAGTGGATCCACTCGGACGGAAGCTACGATGGAATCGTGAAGACGGTCATGGAGGGTGTGACGGCGCAGGCCTCGAGTTCGGGCGTGCCGATGCCCGCGAAGGCAGGCACCAACATCAGCGACGACGACGTCAAGGCGGTATCGGCTTACATCTGGACGCTCAGCAAGTAAGTCCGGATACCCATTCCGGATCGTCGATAATTGGCTGGAGAGGCCGGGGTTCCTGCGGGGACTCCGGCCTCTCTCTCGTACGGGAAGGTCGGGAATGATCCGTATCGCAGTCATTCCGGGGGACGGAATCGGGCCCGAAGTGGTTCGCGAGGGACGCCGGGTCATCGATTCCGCGGTGCAGGCTGGCCTGGTGGATGTGCAGGTAGAGGAGTTTCCGCACGGGGCGGAGCACTATCTCGCCACCGGCGAAACCCTCGGTGAAGAGGCGTTCGTCCGCTTGCGCGATGAATTCGACGCCATTCTCCTGGGCGCGGTGGGAGATGCCCGCGTGCCGGACAACCGGCATGCCAGGGACATTCTGCTGGGGCTGCGCTTTCGCCTGGACCTGTTCATCAACTTCCGACCGGCCCGACTTCGCCTCGCCGAGCTGTCTCCACTGAAGGGAGCGCGCCCCGGCTGCCCCGACATCGACGTGTTCCGTGAGAACACCGAGGGATTCTATACCGGATCGGGAGGGCTGCTCAGGCCGGGGACGCCGATGGAGGTGGCGACGAGCGAGTCGTTCGCGACGCGCTTCGGCGTGGAGCGAATCGTTCGCGCCTCCTTCGAACACGCCCGCTCGCGCTCCCTTCCCCGCGTCACCCTGGCGGACAAGGCCAACGCGGTTCCGCACGTCTACGGGCTCTGGCGTCGCGTCTTCCAGGAGATCGCGGCGGAGTACACCGATGTCGAGTCGGAAATGGGCTACGTGGACGCGATCGCGATGCAGCTGGTGCGCGAACCGGACCGGTTCTCGGTGATCGTAACGGAGAATCTCCTCGGAGACATTCTCTCCGACCTTCTCGCGGAACTGTCCGGTGGAATGGGACTCGCGCCCTCGGCGAATCTGAACCCCGGGAGCCATGCGCTGTACGAGCCGGTGCACGGAAGTGCACCGGATATCGCAGGCACGGGCAGGGCCAACCCCGTGGCAACGGTGCTCTGCGTGGCACTGCTCTTTCGGCACGGGGGGGCGGACGCCGCGGCAGACCGGATCGAACAGGCCGTCGACGCATCGCTCGAGACGGGCATCCGAACGCCGGATGCGGGCGGCGACTCGACGACCGAGGAAGTCGGTCGGTGGATCGCCGAGCGGGTACTCACAGGTTGAAGCGCGGGATCCCGGCCAGGACGAACACACGAATTCCGATAAACAGGGAGATCAAATGGGAACCATGGGCAGCGACCGGGAGGTCGTCTTCCTCTCTGCCATCCGGACGCCGTTCGGCACGTTCGGTGGAAGTCTGAAGGACCTGTCCGCCACGGAGCTCGGCGTACAGGCGGCGCGCGCGGCCATCGAGAGAGCCGGCACCCCGCCCGGCGAGTACGACGAAGTGTTCTATGGCAACGTGATCCAGACTTCCGCCGACGCGGTATACCTGGCCCGGCACGTGGGCCTGAACGCAGGACTTCCCGAAACCTCCCCGGCGCTGACGCTGAACCGCCTGTGCGGATCGGGCTTCCAGGCGGTGATCGATGGCGCCGAGGCGATCCTGCTCGGTGGAGCGAAGCTCTGCCTGACGGGAGGCACGGAGTCGATGAGTCAGGCGCCGCACGTGGTACGGGGCGCACGCTGGGGCCTGCGGCTCGGACCCTCCACGCCGTTCGAAGATTCGCTGTGGGAGGCCCTGACGGACACCTACTGCGGATTCTCCATGGCGCAGACTGCCGAGAATCTCGCCGAAGAGTACGACATCTCGCGCGCGGACGTGGACGAGTACGCGGTCCGAAGCCAGCACCTCGCTGCCGCCGCATGGGACGAAGGGCGGCTGGCCGAGGAGGTGGTGCCGGTCTCGATGCTGAAGCGGGGCAAGGAAGTTCTGTTCGAGCGTGACGAACACATTCGTGCCGATACGACGCTGGAGGCTCTGTCCGGCCTCCGACCGTATTTCAAGAAGGATGGACTCGTCACGGCGGGCAATGCCAGCGGAATCGGTGACGGAGCCGCGTCGCTGGTGATCGCCGACGCCGAATTCGCAGGCGCACACGGCATCGAACCGATCGGGAGCCTCGTATCGTGGGCAGTGGCGGGTGTCCCTCCGCGCATCATGGGGATCGGTCCGGCTCCGGCCTCGCGCATGGCGGTCGAGCGCGCCGGAATCGGCTTCGACGACCTGGCCCTGGTCGAGGTGAACGAGGCCTTCGCCCCGCAGTACGTGGCCGTCGAGAAGGAACTCGGACTGGACCGCGAGAAGGTGAACGTGAACGGGGGCGCGATCGCGCTCACCCACCCGCTCGGGGCGACGGGGGCCCGGATCACCACGACCCTTCTCCATGAGCTCCGTCGTCGGGGTGGCGGGTACGGACTGGGCTCCGCCTGCATCGGCGGCGGTCAGGGGATCGCGGTCGTGGTGCGCGTCGACGGCTGAACAGGCGTGCCCCCGCGTCGATGCCGCGGCCCCGGCATTCGGCGAGCCGTGCTGTGCGTCAGGGACGTTTTCCGTATGTTGTCCCTCCGCGTCAGACACTCCTTCGAAACGTTCCGGAGGGTTTCATGGAAGTCATCCTCGCCCTGCTCGCGATCGGCGGCACCGCAGCCCTCGCGACGAGCCTCAGGATTCTCCGCGAGTACGAGCGCGCCGTGGTCTTCCGACTCGGTCGGGTGCGGCCACTGCGGGGACCCGGTCTGATCTTCCTGGTGCCGTTCGGCATCGAGCGGATGGTACGCGTGGGCCTGCGCATCATCGCGATGGACATTCCTCCCCAGGATGTGATCACCCGGGACAACGTCTCGGTGAAGGTCAACGCGGTGCTCTATTTCCGGGTGCGCGATCCGAGTCGTGCCGTGCTCGAGATCGAGGACTTTCTGTTTGCCACTTCTCAGCTCGCGCAGACGACCCTGCGATCGGTGATCGGACAGGCGGAGCTGGACGAGCTGCTCGCAGAGCGCGAGAAGTTCAACCGCATCCTGCAGAAGATGATCGACGAGGGAACCGACGCGTGGGGAATCGACGTCACGGGCGTCGAAGTGAAGGACGTCGATCTCCCGCAGGAAATGAAACGTGCCATGGCCAAGCAGGCCGAAGCGGAGCGCGAGCGTCGCGCCAAAGTGATCAACGCGGAGGGTGAATTGCAGGCGGCGACGCGGCTGAAGGATGCGGCAAGGCTTCTGTCGCAGCACCCGGCGTCGTTGCAGTTGCGCTTCCTTCAGACCGCCTCGGAGATCGCGGCCGAGAACAACTCGACGACCCTGTTCCCCCTGCCGCTCGATCTTTGGCCCTTGCAGAAGGCCATCGCCAGTGCGGCGGGCATGGCGGGCGAACAGGAGGAGGACGAATCGATCGAGGAGCTCGAGGAGAGGGCTCGCGCATCGGCCGACGCGGCCCTTCAGCCCGTCTCCGACATCGGCCGCGCGGAAGAGGCGCAGCTTCTCAGTGAGGCGCCGCCGCAGAATCTGGACGAGCTGGTTCAGCGTGTGAGGCAGAACGTCGAGAAGAGACAGGTCGGCGGCTCGACACCACCGGATGCGGCGAAGGCGGACGACGGTGACGAATGAGGTGAAAGCGATTCATGGCGGGCGCCATCCGGAGGAACGTGTCGTTGGCGGCTGAGTCGGATCGGGTGAGCCCGAACGTTCCGATGCGTGTCAGCCGGGACCAACTCGAGAAAGTCATTCACCGGGCGGCGGAGCTGCAGTTCGGCCGGGGCGAGACTCCGGAGACACTCGAGGCCGAAGAGGTGCTCCGAATCGCGGAGGAGGTAGGACTCGAGGGCAGGTTCGTTCGTCAGGCTCTCGCCGAGGTGCGCGCCGACGCTCTGCTGCCGGCCCGGCCCGTCGATGATTCCGTTCCCACCCGGCTCTGGGGCGAAGCGATCCTCGTCGCCGCGCGCGTCGTCCCGGGCGAACCGCAAGCGATCCAGGATCGACTCGCCCGTTATCTGGCGGATCGGGAAAGCCTCAGGTGCGTGCGCGACCGGCCCGGACAGCTGGTGTTCGAGCCCGCGAAGGACCTGATGAGCCAGATCCAGCGAGGGTTGGATTTCGGTGGACGCGGATATGACCTGGCCAAGGCACGCTCGCTCGGCGTAATGATCCAATCCCTGGAGGAGGGGCGTTCGCTCGTATCGATCACCGCCGACATGTCGAACCAGCGGTGGGGCCACGCGGCGGGGTGGTACGGGTCACTGGGCACATTCGGACTCGGGTCCGCCCTTGGGGCCATACTGGGAGGCGGGCTGCCGGCACTGATCGTGATCCCGGCGGTGGCATCGGGGGTAGGACTGGTGGCCACGGTCGGAACCTCGAAGACGGTTGGCGTGCAGCGACATCGCCTCGAGCTCGCGGTACAGGGTCTTCTGGATCGGCTGGAGCGTGGATTCACGATGGCAGCCGACCGTCCCACGCTCAGAGAGAGGATCACGGACCTGCTGGAGGAATGACACGGACGGGGTGGTCCTGGACCGCGACGGAATCGTGGCGACCGAAAACGACATGAACGGGAGAGAATACACGTGAGCGAGATACAGAAGGTGGGTGTCGTGGGTTGCGGTCTGATGGGACGCGGCATCGCCCAGGTCTGCGCGGCCGCAGGGTACGAAACGGTCGTCCGGGAGGTCAACGACGCATTGCTCGAAAAGGGACTGGGCGCGGTTCGCAAGCAGCTGGACCGGGCCGTGGAGAAGGGCAAGCTGGAGGCGGACGTGCGGGATGCGACGCTGAGCCGGCTGACCGGCACCGTGTCCCTGGACGACCTGGCCGACTGCGACCTCGTGATCGAGGCGATCGTCGAGAACATCGATGCGAAGAAGGACCTTCTGGGAGCACTGGACCGCCAGAATCCGGAGCACACGATTTTCGCCTCCAACACGTCCAGCCTGACCGTGACCGAGATGGGCGCCTCGACGGGACGCCCCGACCGATTCGTCGGTCTGCACTTCTTCAATCCGGTGCCCGTGATGAAGCTGGTCGAGGTGGTGCGAACCGGTTCCACCTCGCAGGAGACGTTCGACCGCGCGTTCGCGTTCGCGAAATCGCTCGGCAAGGTCCCGGTCGCCTGTCGTGACAATTCCGGATTCATCGTCAACCGGCTGCTCGTCCCGTACATGCTCGACGCGATCCGGGGCTACGAGGAAGGCATCGGGTCGATCGAGGACATCGACACGG
>CBDTXM010000044.1:0-18182 GCA_965364445.1 uncultured bacterium
CATGGACCTGCTGATCAGCGACGCTACCCTGCTCGATGGATCGATCGGAAGTATCGGCATCGAGGGCAACCGGATCGTCCATGTGGGGGCCGAGGCCCCGGAGCCGGATGCGATCGGGCCAGCCCGTCTGATCGACGGCACCGATCTCCTCGCGATGCCCGGTCTCGTCAACGCCCACACCCATGCCGCGATGACGCTGTTCCGCGGGTACGGTGACGACATGCCGCTGATGCCCTGGCTGCAGGAGAGAATCTGGCCAGCCGAAGCGAAGCTGACCGACGAAGACGTGTACTGGGGAACCCGGCTGGCCTGCGCCGAAATGATCCGCACGGGCACGACCCTGTTCAACGACATGTACTGGAAGGTCCCGAGCGCCGTGCGGGCGATCGAGGACTCGGGCCTCCGGGCCACGGTGAGCGGCGGCCTGATCAGCGGTGGATTCCTCGGTGACCTCAAGGGCGGGATTCTCGAGTTGATCGAGAGCTACGAGTCGGGCCGATTCCCCGACCGGGTGCGCCTCGCGATCGCCCCACACGCGGTGTACACGGTGACTCCCGAAGATCTGGAGTGGTGTGCCGGGGTGGCGGCGGACCATGATCTCCCGATCCAGATTCACCTCTCAGAGACACTGCACGAGGTCGAAGAGTGCGTGGCGGCGCATGGAGTGAAACCGACGTTTCATCTGAAACGTCACGGGATTCTCGATCGGCCCACGACGCTCGCGCACGGCGTCTGGCTGGAGCACGACGAGCTTGCGATGCTGGCCGACCATCCAGCCACCGTGGTCCACAATCCGGTCAGCAACCTCAAGCTCGCGTGCGGGCAGGGCCGCGAAGTGCGAGGGTGGTTCGACTACCCGACGGCGAAAGAGGTGGGCGTGAACGTCGCGCTCGCCACCGACGGAACCGCGTCGAACACCAATCTCGACATGTTCGAAGAGATGAAGTTCGCCTCGCTGATGGCGAAGCATGCCTCCGGCGACCCGACCTGCATGCCTGCAGCCGAGACCCTCGACATCGCCACCCGAGGCGGCGCGCAGGGGATGGGTTGGACCGATGCCGGCCGGCTCGAAGTCGGAGCCCTGGCGGACATCGTGCTCGTGGACCTCAAGGAGGTGACCCTGACGCCCGTGCACGATCCGGTGAGCCATGCGGTGTATGCCGCGACTGGAGGAACGGTGCACACGACGATCTGCGACGGGCGGGTGCTGATGGAGGCCGGTCGGATCGAGGGCCTCGAGGAGATCCGAGCGCGGGCGATCGAGGCGGCGCAGCGGGTCACCGCCGGCTGACGTGCGCAGCGCGATGAGCACCCCGCCCGAGCGCAGCATCTGGACGGTGAGCGACGACGCCCGCACCGTCGTCCGCTTCATCGACCAGACACGCCTTCCGGACGAGCTGGCGATCGGCGTGTTGCGTACCTGGGAGGATGCCGACGAGGCGATCCGGACGATGCGGGTCCGGGGCGCCCCACTGATCGGGGTCACGGGCGCCTACGGGATCTGCCTGGCAGTGCAGGCAGACCCCTCCGATGCGGCGCTCGCGACGGCAGCGGCACAACTGCGCGTGGCACGCCCCACCGCAGTCAACCTCGCCCGCGAGGTAGAGGCACTCGTGGCCGAGCTTGCACGCTTTCCTCCTCGTCAGCGGCATGCGGTAGCCTGGGCCTGGGCCGAATCGCTCGCCTCCTCCGACATCGAGACGAATCTGCGGATCGGCCGACACGGAATGCCGCTGATCGAGCAGCTGGCCCGATCGAAGCCGGAGGGCGTTCCGGTGAACGTGCTCACTCACTGCAACGCCGGAGGGCTGGCGACGGTCGCGCACGGTACCGCGACGAGCCCGATCTACCTGGCTCATGAGGCGGAGATCCACGTCCACGTATGGGTGAGCGAGACTCGTCCCCGCCTGCAGGGGGCGGCGCTGACCGCGTGGGAGCTCGACCGGCGCGGGATCCCGCATACCGTGATCGTGGACGGAGCGTGCGCCCACCTGATGCAGAGGGGCGAGGTGGACATCGTGATCGTGGGAACGGACCGGACGACCCGGGCCGGGGATGTGTGCAACAAAATCGGCACGTACGGCAAGGCTCTGGCGGCGCGTGCGCACCACGTGCCTTTCTACGCGGCGGTCCCGTCGCGTTCGATCGACTGGTCGATCCGCGATGGGATCCACGAGATTCCGATCGAAGAGAGAGACTCGGCCGAGATTCTGGAGGTGCACCGCACCGGTCCGGCCGTTGGCCACGTCCGGATCGCCCCACGCGGAACCGTAGTCCGCAATCCGGCATTCGACGTGACCCCATGCGATCTGGTCGCAGGACTGATCACGGAGCGGGGCGTGTGCGAGGCATCCGAGGCGGGGCTGCTCGAGTTGTTTCCGGCGATGAAATGAGGCATGCGACGTTCCGGAGAGCGCTGGTCGAGGCAGCGATCGAGGTGAAGTCCTCGGGGCTGTCGCCGGGAACGTCTGGAAACCTCAGTGTCCGGGTGCCCGGCGGATTCCTCATCACGCCGTCGGGGGTTCCCTTCGGTACACTCTCACCGGCCGACCCCGTATTCCTCGGACCGACCGGCGAATCGGCCGGGGACCGGATGCGACCCTCCACCGAGTGGCCGCTCCATGCCGCGATCTATGCCGATCGCCCGGAAATGAATGCGATCGTGCACCTTCATTCGCCCCACGCGACGGCTGTCGCCTGCCTTCGAAGCGAAATCCCCGCCTTCCATTACATGGTCGCCGTGGCCGGCGGGGACTCGATCCGCTGCGCCCGGTACGGGACGTTCGGGACCGAGGAGCTGGCGCTCGCGACGTTGGAGGCACTGGAGGATCGGCGTGCCTGCCTGCTGGCCAACCACGGGCAGGTGGCGATCGGTCCGTCCCTCGACGACGCGGTACGCCTGGCGCGGGAGGTCGAAGATCTCGCACACACCTGGTCCGTTGCTCTCGAAACGGGGGATCCCGTGATTCTGTCCCCGGACGAAATCGAGCGGGTGGCGGAAAAGCTGGGTGGCTATGGCCAGCGCGCGGCCAGGGCGAGCGATTCCGACGATCGTCCCACCCTTCGGACCGAGCGCCTGATCCTCCGTCCGTTCCGGCGTGAGGACGCGCCGTACGTCCGGGAGCTGGCCGGGGCGCGGAAGGTCGCCGACAATACGCTTACGATCCCACATCCGTACCCGGAGGGTGAGGCCGAGAAGTGGATCGGTGGACACGCATCCGCTTTTCGTGCCGGCGAGCTCGTAATCTTCGCGATCACGACAGCTGCCGATGGATTGGTGGGAGCGGTAGGGTTGATGCTCGAAAACGGATCCGGGATCGCGGAACTGGGCTACTGGGTTGGCGTCCCCTACTGGGGTCGCGGCTACGCGACCGAGGCCGCTGCGGCCGTCGTCGAATACGGCTTCCGGAATCTCGCTCTTCAGCGGATCTGGGCACGCGCCTTTGCCCGGAATCCCGCTTCTTCACGCGTTCTCGAGAAGATCGGAATGGCGCACGAAGGAACGCAGCGTAAGGGACTTCGGAAGAACGACGAACTGCTGGACACGCAACTGTACGCAATCCTGCGCGAGGACAGACAGAGGGAGGACGCATGAGCGATGAACCGAGGCCGGCGATCGGCACGATCGCCTGGACCGATCTGACCGTGCCGCATGCGGAGCCGATCCGGGACTTCTACCGGGAGGTCACGGGCTGGCAGACCGCACCGGTCGAAATGGGCGACTACGAAGACTGGTGCATGATTCCCGTCGGGGCCGAGAATCCGACGGCGGGGATCTGCCACGCGATCGGATCCAACGCGGATCTCCCGACCCAGTGGCTCATCTACATCGTGGTCGAGGACGTCGATGCCTCGGCCCGGAAAGTCGAGGTCCTGGGCGGAGAAGTCGTGGTGAAGCCGCGGGACATGGGCGGCGGACGCTTCTGCGTTCTCCGCGATCCCGCGGGGGCCGTGTGCGCGCTGTATACGCCCCCCGGCGGAGTCGCCACGGGAGGGTGAGCATGACCGACAGGGCCGTGGTGGACCTCTCCGAAAAGCTGCGCCGCATCACGGAGACGTGGAGCCCGAAGATCGTCGCGCAGGTGGGCGATACCCAGGTGAAACTGGCCCGGATTCACGGAACCTTCGACTGGCATTCGCACGAGAAAGAGGACGAGTTGTTCCTCGTCCTGGACGGTCGGATGAAGCTCGAGTTCCGGGACGGAGAGGTGTGGCTCGAGCAGGGACAACTGTACGTGGTACCGCATGGCGTGGAGCACCGTCCCGTAGCGCCGCAGGAGGTACAGATCATGCTGATCGAGCCGGCGGGAACGCGGAATACAGGGGAGCATGAGACAGAGCGAACGGTGGAGGCGGAATGGCTCTGAGGACCCTGTGGCTCGCCTGCCTGCTCCTGGCTCCGACCCGCGCCCTGGCACAGCAGGCCGATCGGCTTCCGCACCCCGATCTCGAGAATCCGGCCATAACGGGACACAATCGCGAGCCGCCGCATGCGACGCTCACGCATTTCCCGAACATGGCGAGCGCGATCGCGAATCCGGGTACCACCGGACGCGCTCACTCGCCCTGGGTTCGCTCCCTCAACGGAGCATGGCGCTTCCATTGGGTACGGGACCGCGAAGACCGCCCGGTAGATTTCTGGATGGAAGACTTCGACGACTCCGGGTGGGCGCAGATCCCCGTGCCGTCGAACTGGGAAATCGAAGGGTACGGAGTGCCGATCTACACAAACATTCCATATCCCTTCGATCCCGACCCGCCTCTCGTTCCGGTTGATTGGAGTCCGGTCGGATCGTACCGACGCACGTTCGAGGTGCCGGCCGAGTGGCGCGACATGCGCATCATCCTGCACTTCGGGAGCGTGAAGTCGGCGGGGTACGTCTGGGTGAACGGACGCGAGGTCGGGTTCACCAAGGGGAGCAAGACTCCCTCCGAATTCGACATCACCCCGCATGTGCGGATCGGTGAGTCCAACACGCTCGCGGTGGAAGTGTATCGGTTCTCCGACGGCGCCTACCTGGAAGGACAGGACTACTGGAAGATCAGCGGCCTGGAACGCGACGTGTTTCTGCAAGCTGTGCCCGAGGTCCACATCGTCGACTTCGAGGCGAGGCCCGAGCTGGACTTCGTGTCCGGCGACGGGCGGCTCTCCGTCGAAGCTCTTGTCCGTAACGAGGGGGGTGGTGCGTCGAGGCGCACGTTCCGCGTACGTCTGCAGAACACCGTCGGCGATCCGGTCCTTGCTGAGCCGCTGGAGGCGGCCGTTTCCATCGACGCGGGCTCCGCCTCAACGGTCAGGGTCTCGGTGCCCGTCTCGTCTCCCCTTCCCTGGACGGCCGAGACACCGAACCTCTATACCCTGGTCCTGGAGCTCCTCGACGAGAGGGGGAACACGACGGAAGCCATGGCCACGCGGATCGGCTTCCGGGACGTGCGGATTGCGGACGGACAGCTCAAGGTCAACGGCACACCGATTACGATCCGGGGGGTGAACCGCCACGAGCACGATCCGCACTCCGGCCGGGTCGTCTCGGAGCAGCGGATGCGAGACGAGATCGCGGTGATGAAGGCCCACAACATCAACGCGGTCCGCACCAGTCATTACCCTGACCACGAACGCTGGTACGAGCTGGCCGACTCGCTCGGCCTCTGGATCGTGGACGAAGCGAACATCGAATCGCACGGCATGGGCTACGATCCGGAAGTGACTCTCGGCAACGATCCGGCGTGGCGCGAGGCCCACCTCGATCGGACGCGCCGCATGGTCGAGCGGGACAAGAACCACCCTTCGGTCATCGTCTGGTCGCTCGGAAACGAGGGCGGCGACGGGGTGAACTTCCAGGCCACCTCGGACTGGATTCACGAGCGGGACCCCTCTCGCCCGGTACAGTACGAGCGGGCGATCCGCGAGCCGCACGTGGATATCTACGCCCCGATGTACGCCCGCATCCCGCACCTGCTGGACTGGGCGAGCCAGCCGCGCTCCCGGCCCCTGATTCTGTGCGAGTATGCGCATGCGATGGGAAACAGCGTCGGGAATCTGCGAGACTACTGGGACGTGATCTATGCCCACCCGCAACTGCAGGGCGGATTCATCTGGGACTGGATCGATCAGGGGCTGTACGCGGAAACCTGGAACGGAGAGCCGTACTGGGCGTATGGCGGCGATTACGGGCCTCCGGGCGTGCCGAGCGACGGGAATTTCCTGATCAACGGACTGGTGCAGCCGGATCTCAGGCCCAACCCGCACCTGGCCGAGGTGAAGAAGGTCTACCAGCCGATCGAGACCCGAGCACTCGATCTGTCTGCAGGGCGGATCCGGGTGATCAACCGATTCGACTTCCATGATCTGTCGGAGCTCGAGCTTCACTGGGCCCTCACCGAGGACGCGAATCCCATCGCATCGGGCTCCAGCGAGCCGCCTGCGGTTGCCCCGCACGATTCTGCCGAGATCGTACTCCCGCTCCCGTCGATCGCCGGTACCCCCGGTGTCGAACGATTCCTGACCGTGGAGTACCGGCGAGTTGCCGCGGACCCTCTCACGGGAGACCCCGCGGGTTCGCTGCTCGCCTGGGAGCAGTTCGCGATCCCTGCAGCGATTCCGGGACCGACGATCGATCCGGACGATCTGCCGCCTCTGGCTCTCAGCGAGACGGATTCCGCCTACGTACTGACGGGTGGACAATTCGAGATCGGGATCGACCGCGCGTCCGGCCTGCTCGAATGGTACCGATTCCACGACCGAGACCTGATTCGAACCGGTCCGGCACCGACCTTCTGGCGTGCTCCGACCGACAACGACTACGGAAACCGCATGCCGAGGCGGCAGGCGATGTGGCGGGAGGCCGGACGGTATCCCGAGCTCGTGGACCTCGATGTCCGCCGCCTCGACGAAGCCCGCGTACGAGTCATCGCCCGGATCGCATTCCCGGTCGTCGGCGCCGAGGAGACGATTGCCTACGACGTATACGGAACCGGCGACGTCGTCTTGAGTGTCCGCTTCTCTCCCGGTGCGCGGACCGCCGACCTGCCCGACATTCCGCGGCTCGGACTTCGGCTGAGCCTTCCTTCGGAATTCGATGCTGTCGAGTGGTTCGGTCGCGGCCCGCAGGAGACGTACGTCGATCGGAAGTCGGGTGCCGCGATCGGACGCTACCGTTCGACCCCGGCGGAGCTGTACCATCCGTACATCCGACCCCAGGAGACAGGGAATCGCACCGACGCCCGGTGGGTGGCATTTCGCGATCCGGCCGGCTACGGGCTGCTTGCAGTCGGGATGCCGACGGTGGACTGGAGCGCGATTCCGTACCTGACCGAGGACCTGGACGAGGGACCGGCAAAGACCGGTCGTCATACCTTCGACCTGCCCGAACGCGACCTGATCGCCGTTCACCTGGACCATCGGCAGCTCGGCGCAGGCGGAGACAACAGCTGGGGCGCACAGCCTCTCGAGCAATACCGGATCCCGGTCGAGGCGGATTCGTGGTCCGTTCGGCTGACGCCTCTCGGGCCCGATCTCGGTGACCCGATGGAGCTCTCGCGGATCGACTTCCCGCAACCCTCCACCGGGCGGCAACCCAAGGAGACACGATGAGTCCTCTGGACCGGCGAGACTTCGTGAGAACAGGCGCCACGGCGGCGCTCGGCGCATCGCTCGCGCCCTCCCCGGCTTTCGGAACCTGGACCCGACACGGCCCTTCCGACCGGCTGCGGCTCGGTTTCATCGGAGTCGGCGGTCGCGGAAGCTGGCTCATGGGCCTCGCTCTGCGTCGCGCCGACTGCGAGGTGACGGCGGTATGTGACATCGCTCCCGAAGCCGCGGATGGCGCGGCCACGGCCGCTCGCGAGGCAGGCCGCGACGAACCGGCGCTGTATACGGCCGGCGACGAGGACTGGCGGAATCTGCTGACGCGGGAGGACGTCGACGCGGTCATCGTGGCCACGCCGTGGCTGTGGCACACGCCGATGGCCGTGGCCGCGATGGAAGCGGGCAAAGCGGTCGGTGTGGAAGTTCCCGCCGCGACGACCGTCGAGGACTGCTGGGAACTGGTTCACACGCACGAGCGGACCGGCGTGCCCTGCATGATGCTCGAGAACGTCTGCTACCGCCGGGACGTGATGGCCGTGCTCCGCATGGTCCGCGAGGGGATGTTCGGAGAGCTCGTGCACTGTCAGTGCGGCTATCAGCACGATCTCAGGGCGGTGAAGTTCAATCCGGGGGCGGAGTTCGGACCGGGGGCGAACGGCGAGGCCGTCTGGCGCACGCAGCACTCCATCACCCGAAACGGGGAACTGTATCCGACGCACGGGATCGGGCCGGTGGGGAACTGGCTCGGGATCAACCGCGGCAATCGTTTCCTCCACCTCACCTCGACCGCCACGAAGTCGCGAGGACTTCACGAATACGTCGTTGCCGTGGGCGGAGAGGATCACCCCAACGCCGATGTCCGATTCAAGCTCGGCGACGTCGTGACCACCGTGATCACGACCGCGAATGGCGAAAGCATCGTGGTGAGCCACGACACGAACCTCCCGCGGCCCTACTCCCTGAATTTCCGGGTGCAGGGAACGCGCGGACTGTGGATGGCGGACAACCGGTCGATTTATCTCGAGGACTCGAGCCCCGAGCCGCACCGCTGGGAGCCTTTCGAGAGCTACCAGGCCCAATTCGATCACCCGCTCTGGACGAGATTCGCCGGGGATGCGGCGGGCGCCGGACACGGCGGGATGGATTTCTTCGTCATGCACGCATTCGTGGAGTCGGTCAAACGGGGAGAGGCGACGCCACTCGATGTTTATGATGCGGCGGCCTGGAGCGTGATCGGGCCGTTGTCGGAGCAATCGATTGCAATGGGAAATCACCCGGTTCCCTTTCCCGATTTCACGGGGGGCAGATGGGCAGTACGGAAGCCGCTGTTCGCCCTCGGGAGCGTGTACTGATGCCGTTCGCGCCGGATCGTCTCGTGCGTGCGCCCGGTCGAGTCAATCTGATCGGCGAGCACGTGGACTACGCCGGACTTCCCGTGTTTCCGATGGCGCTGGCACAGGCTGTCAACGTCGCAGTCCGCGCGCGCGACGACGGGCTGGTGCATGCCGCCTCCTCCGATCCCGGCTACGGGGACCGCGAATTCCGCCTCGCGCCATCGATCGATCCCTATGCAGACGGTGACTGGGGGAACTACCTGAAGGCGGCGGCCGTCGCGGCCGCGTCTCGTTATGGAGCCGATCGGGGCGGCGACCTGTTCATCGGGTCGGAAGTGCCCGTCGCGGCAGGGTTGAGCAGTTCCTCGGCGCTGGTGAATGCGGTGCTGCTGGCGCTGCTCGACCTGGCGGAGATAACGGTCGATCCCATCGAGCTGGCAACGGTCGCGGCCGACGCCGAGCAATACGTCGGCACCCGCGGTGGGGGCATGGATCAGGCGATCTCGATGTGCGCCCGTGAAGGGCATGCAGCCCGGATCGAGTTCGAACCGCTCCGCGTGACGCCCGTCCCGATCCCGGACGGCTGGCACTTCCTGGTAGCCGATTCAGGGGTCCAGGCACACAAGTCGGGCGGCGCCCGCGACACGTACAATGCCAGGCGCGCGGCCGTGGAGCACGCGGTTATGAGGGTCGGGGAGCAGCTCGGGTGGGCGGAGGAAGAGAGCACCTATCCACGGTTGCTGGCCGAACATGAGCTGGCCGCCCTGTTGGAAGTGGCGGAGCGAGTTCTGGACGAGAGACACCTCCGCCGGTTTCGTCACGTCGTGACGGAAGCCGAGAGGACGAAGCGTGCCGAGCAGGCAATGCGATCTGACGATCCCGAGGCTTTCGGGGAACTGATGGACGGCTCACATACCAGCCTCCGCAACGACTTCGAGGTCAGTGGGCCCGAGCTCGATCGACTGGTATCGCTGGCCGGGAACGCCGGGGCGCTGGGTGCACGTCTGACCGGCGCCGGAATGGGCGGCTGTATCGTCGCCCTGTGCACTCCGGATCGGGTCGATCCCGTGTTTGAGGCTCTTCGGGAAGGCTACTACGCGGATGCGCCCGGGACCCATTCGCCCGAGAGCCTCGAACAGCGACTGTTCGAGGCGATTCCATCGGCTGGAGCAACGGTACGCCGGCTCTAGCCACGAGAGGATGGGTCTTGTCAGCCGGACCTCAGCTCAGGCGACCTTCATCAGGCCCAGCACCTCGCTACGAAGAGCCCGGTCCCACCGAAGCTCACCGCGGAAGGCTGTCGTGACCATCTCGGTCTCGGCCTTGCGCGCACCACGCAGCTTCAGGCAGGAATGCTCCGCTTGAACCACGACAGCTACGCCGCGCGGGTCGAGGTGTTCGACCAGCGCGTCCGCGATCTGACCCGTCAGCTGTTCCTGCAACTGTGGACGCCTCGCGAACACGTCCACGGTTCGTGCCAGTTTGCTCAGGCCGGTGACCTTACCGTGATCCGGCAGGTAGGCAACGTGAGCTCGACCGGTGAACGGCAGGAAGTGATGCTCGCATACGCTCACGAAATCGATGTCGCGCAGAATGACCAGATCGTCGCCTGTCTGCTCCTGCGAGAATTGCCGGGCCAGGTGTACGCCCGGCTCCTCGTGCATTCCCGCCAGGATCTCGCGGTACGCGCGCGCCACGCGGGCGGGCGTATCCTTCAGACCCTCGCGATCCGGATCCTCGCCGAGGCCCAGCAGCATCTCACGCACAGCTGCTTCGACCCTCGGCATGTCCACGGAGCCGGTATGAACCGAGTTGCCTGACGCTGCCCGGCTAGCGCCATGCCCCGGCAGCGGAACGACCGACTCCAGCTGGAGCCTGTCTTTCGACCTCCCATTCCCGTTGGCGATTCCCGGATTGGCCCCATGGACCCCCTCGAACGCTCCGATTCTCGTCGCCATCTGCCTCATCCTGTCGTAAAGTTGTCTATGTTTAAGCCGCAGAGTAAGCACATCTGTGCCGATTGTCAATCTTTTGTCTATTTATGAAGCTTGAGAATGCTCTTGACGCGCCCAAGTGTTGACACTACTGTTTGACGTCTTTGTCAAACAACTCGGACGGGAACAGGCCTGTGACGATTCACGAACGCGGTCCGACTGCCGCCATGGAACCGGATACCGAGGAGCGCATCTTCGAGGCGGCCCTGCGGGTGTTCGCGCGCAAGGGGAAGGACGGCGCGCGGATGCAGGAGATCGCCGACGAGGCGGGCATCCACCGCCCCCTTCTGCATTACTACTTCCGGACCAAACAACAGCTGTACGAGGCGGTCGCTCGCCGGATGTTCCTGCAGTTCATGGAGACGTTCGACGCGCCGTCGGGCAGGGGCGGGTTCGCTGACACTCTGCGCGCCTTCATCGATCACTATGTCGATACCGTGCATGCTCACCAGTCCATGGCGATGTGGATGGTGGCCGAGAACATGGCCGGGAATCCGCTCCTCGGAGAGATGCTGGCCGAGGCATTCGCGACGGAAGGATCGCCCCAGCGGGAGATGGAACAGGCGATCGAGCGGTCGATCCGGGAGGGAGAAATCCGGCCGGTGGATCCCAAGCAGCTGATGCTGACCGTCGTTTCGGGATGCGTGTTCTTCTTCGTCGCCTTGCCGACCGTGAAGATGATGAATCCCCTCGCACGCGAAGATTTCGAGGCGTTCGTCGAGCAGCGTAAGGCGCACCTCTTCGAAGTTCTGTTCCACGGCCTTTCGGTTCGCGAGGTGTCGGATGCGTAGAGTGGAGGTCCTGGCCGCCGGTACCGCACTGCTTCTGGCAGGGTGTTCCTTCGCACCGGAGCCCCGCACCCCGACCGTCGTTCTGGATATCCCTGCCGAATATCCGGCAGACGTCGCAGACACCGCCGCCGTGCGATCCGATGCGCTCGCGGCCGACTCGGCTGCGCGACAACCCGAGCGCTGGTGGACCGTCTACAACGATCCGGTTCTCGAGGCACTGGTCGACACGGCTCTGGCCGCGAACCTGGACCTGCGCGAGGCGGTCGCTCGTGTCGAAGAGGTACGCGAGCGCTACCGGATCGCCCGCGCCGACCTGATCCCATCGCTCGGCCTCGCAGCGGATGCGAGCTACCAGGATACGCCGACCAACGCCGGCTTCGCCGGGGAGATCGGCGGGGGCGGCGAACCGAGTGACCCGAGCCAGCCACCCGGAGAATCCCTGTTTCCCGACCGGTTCAAATACGACACGTACACGGCGGCGATCGGATTCTCGTACGAGATCGACTTCTGGGGCCGGGCTCGCAACGACACCAAGGCCGCGGTCAGTGACTTCCTCGCTTCCGAAGGCGATTTCCAGACCGCGCGACTGGCCGTGATCTCCGCGGTGATCTCCACGTACCTCGAGGTGGTGGAACTGCGTCGCAGCGTCGAGTTGACCCGGGAGAGCGTAGACATCCTGGAGGAACGGTCGGATCGGACCAACGAGCGATATCTCCGCGGTCTGGTGAACACCTTCGAGCTCTACACGATCGAAGCGCTCTACCGGAACACGCAGGCAGCTCTGCCCGTTCTCGAGAGCGCGCTCGAGGAGGCGGAGGGTCGGCTGGCGATCCTGCTCGGTCGGTACGCCGGCAGCCTCGACGAGATCCTGGGTTCGGAGAGCAGGCCCGCCGTGATTCTCGATGAGGTGCCGGCCGATCTCACCACCGCACTGCTCGAAGAGCGTCCCGATGTCTGGGCGGCCTGGCAGCGAATGGAAGCTGCCCGATACCGGATCGGTGCCCGGAAAGCCCAGTTGTACCCCGCGATCCGAGTCGACGCTACCGTCGGATTGCAGGCCGGAGACATTGGCGACCTGTTCCGGCTCGATCAGTATTTTCTGAACCTGGTCGGCGGACTGACGCAACCGCTGTTTCAGGGCGGCCGGCTGCGCGCGAACGTCGGGGTGGCGGAGGCGCAGTTTCAGGCACAGGCCGCCAACTACGTGCGAACGGTGCTCACGGCTTTCAAGGAAGTGCAGACCAGCCTCGTAAATCTCGAAAAGCAGAGCGAGCGCTACGAATTCCTCAGCCAGCAGCTCGAGTCCGCTCAGGGCTCACTGGCATTTCAGCGACGGTCCTTCGAACGGGGCGTCGGTGACTACCTGGCCTATCTCGACGCGAAGCAGAATCTCGCCGGAACACAGACCAATCTCGCGGCAGCAGAGCGCTCCCTCGCGGAAGCCCGGCTCGCCGTTCACCGGTCTCTCGGCGGCGCCTGGATCGACGACGGAGACGATCTGGATCGACGCCTCGAACAGGACTATCGGATCATGGACGAAGAGTTGTTCTCGGACGGAACGCCGACCAGGGGGATCACGGGTCCGGCCACGGAGCCCGAAGGATCGGAGGTGAACCGATGAGCGGATTCGGCTCCCTTGGCTCTCGCTTCATGCGTCTCGGCTCCTTCGCACGCGTGGCCCTGATCCTCGGGTCGGGTCTCGCCGTATTCGCGATCCTGATGCTCCTCCGGAAGGAGCCGGAATCGCAGGACCCCCCCCGGCGCACGCCGATCGTCGTCACGGAGCCGGCCGAACTGAGATCCGGTCACCTGACGATCGTCGGGAACGGAACGGTGCGCCCGATGAGCGAGATCACGATTTCCCCCCAGGTCGCCGGACGGGTCTCCTGGGTCTCGCCCTCCTTCGTCACCGGTGGCCGGTTCAAGAAGGGCGACCTGCTCCTTCGCATCGAGTCGGCCGATTACGAGAACGCCGTGCAGGCGGCGGAGGCGGACGTGGCGCAGCGGGAAGTGGAACGGCTCACCTGGGAGGAGCAGCGGGACCTGGCGATCGAGGAGTACGAGAGATTCCGGCAGCGCGAAGGGATCACCGCCCCGATCGACTCGAGCGAGGTCGGCGGATTGGTGTTCCGCGATCCCCAGCTCCGTGCTGCCGAGGCCTCGCTTCGGCGCGCCGAAGCGGGACTGGAAGATGCCCGGCTCGCTCTCTCCCGGACGCGAATCACGGCGCCATTCGATGGCATCGTCCGCACCAAGAATGCCGACGTCGGGCAGTACGTGACGCCGGGCCAGTCGATCGGCTCGCTGTACGACACCGATGAGGTGGAGATCGTGGTGCCCCTCACGGACGGCGAGGCGGCGTTGATCGAGGGCCTGTGGTCCGCCGGGAGCGACGGCGAAGCCGCCATTCCGGCGACGATCCGGGCCACCTTCGGAGGTGTCGAGCACATCTGGGAGGGCTATGTAGATCGGGCCGAGGGGGCCCTGAATCCGAACACGAGGACTGTGGATGTGGTGGTCCGGGTCGCGGACCCGTTCTCCCATGACGGCACGGGCAGGCCCCCGCTGCTGCTCGGAACCTACGCCACGGTCGAGATCCAGGGACGCGAAGTCGACGAATACGTGCTGCTGCCCAGAATGGCCCTGCGCGACGGATCCGAGGTCTACGTGGTCGAGCAGGACTCGCTGCTCTCGATCCGGCCGGTGCGAGTGCTGCAGGAGGTCACGGGAAGCGTGATGGTGCAGGGCCAGATCGAGACGGGAGAGCCCGTCGTGGTGAGCGCGATGGACATTGTCACCGATGGGATGGTGGTGCGGCAGGCCGAGGACGCGGCCCTATGAACCGGGCGATCGCATGGATGGCCGGCCACCCGGTCGCAGCCAACCTCCTGATGGTGTTCATCCTCGCCGCCGGCGTTTTCAGCATGGCCAACGTCGTCGTCGAGGTATTTCCCGACTTCGACCTCGGGGCCGTCCAGGTGCGCGTCGAGTACCCGGGCGCCTCACCCGAAGAAGTCGAGGAAGGGATCATCCAGAAGGTCGAGGAGCGCGTCGAGGCGGTCGAGGGCGTGAGCCAGATCAATTCTACGGCTTCCGAAGGCGTCGGGGTCGTGTTCATCGAGCTGAACCTCGGCGAGGACGTCTCGAGCCGGCTCGACGAGATCAAGGCCGAAGTGGACCGGATCACCAGTTTCCCGGCGGATGCCGAGAAACCCGAGGTGACCGAGGTTACCAGCCGAAGCCGTGTCATGGAGGTCGCCGTTCACGGTGATGCCCCCGAACGGACGCTCAAGGAACTGGCGAACCGGATCAAGGATGATCTCTCCACGATGCCGGAGATCTCCTTCGTCCAGACCAGCGGAGTGCGGGACTACGAGATCTCGATCGAGGTTTCGAACGACGCCCTGAGGTCCTACGGCATCAGCCTCGACGATGTCGCCATGGCGGTCCGCAGGGCGAGTCTGGATCTCCCCGGCGGACGCGTGGACACCGACGACGAGGAGATCCTGGTCCGGGTCAAGGGACGCAATTACAGCCAGGCCGACTTCGCGAAGATCATCGTGCGCGGCTCGCGGGACGGGGCCACGCTCCGACTGGACCAGATCGCCACGATCAAGGATGGGTTTCAGGACGCCGACCTCATCACGCTCTATGACGACGAACCGGCGGCCTTCGTCCAGGTGTTCCGGACCTCCGACGAGGGGGTGCTGGAGATCGTCCGCGCGGTAGAGACGTACCTCGAGGAGATTGCCGTCCCCTCCATGCCGACCGGCGTGGAGGTGTCGATCTGGCAGAACGATGCCGAGTTGCTCGAGAGCCGCATCAACCTGCTGCGAAAGAACGGGATCATCGGCCTGATCCTGGTTCTCATCGCTCTTACCCTGTTCCTGGATCTGCGGCTGTCCTCGTGGGTCGCCGTCGGGATCTCGCTCTCCTTCATCGGCACCTTCGCCGTGATGCCATGGTTCGACATCTCGATCAACATGATGTCGCTATTCGGGTTCATTCTCGCGATCGGAATCGTGGTTGACGATGCGATCGTGGTCGGAGAGAACATCTACAGTGAACGGGAGAAGGGAAGCGGACCGCTGGAGGCGGCGATCAAGGGCACGCAGCGCGTTGCGGTGCCGGTGGTGTTCGCCGTTCTCACGACCGTTGCCGCTTTCACGCCGCTCCTGTTCGTTCCGGGGTCGATCGGGAAGTTCCTGAAGTTCATCCCGATGATCGTGATTGCAGTGCTTCTGTTTTCGCTGATCGAATCGCTGTTCATCCTGCCGCACCACCTGTCGCGCCTCCCCGAGCACGGCCACATGCAGCTGCCGAGGTGGCTGCGCCCCGTGGAGAGGATTCAGTTCGCGGTGCAATCGGCTCTCCAGCGCTTCATCGATGGTCCCGTGGACCGGACCGTGCGGTTCGCCACCGATCACTATGGCGTGGTGATCTCTGCCGCGATCGCCCTCGTGTTCGTTGCCATGGGGCTGGTGGCAGGCCGCTACATCAGCTTCAGCTTTCTGCCGCGCATCGAGGGCGACAACGTGATTGCGCAGGTGGAGATGCCGCAGGGCACACCGAGCGGGCGCACCCAGGAAATCGCGTCGTACATCGAGGCCATCGGGCGAAATGTGGCCGACAGCCTGGCGGCCGACGCCGGAGATGATCACCCGCCGATGGTGGAGGCGGTCTACGTCAGCGTCGGTCGCTACCCCTCGGCCGATGGCGGTCCGGGCGCCGGCGCGCTTCCGACTTTCGTCGAGTCGAACAAGGCGGAAATCAACTTCCGGCTCCTGGATGCCGAGCAGCGCGATGTGTCGTCGAGTGAGTTCGAGAAGGCGTGGCGGGATGCGGTAGGAGACCTGCCTGGTCCCCGCAGTCTGACCTTCTCGTCACAGGTGATCAACCTCGGTGCGCCGGTCCAGCTGGAGGTTTCGCATCCCGACACCGCGGTCCTGTTCCGGGCGGCGTCCGAAATCGAAGAAGAGCTCCGGACCTACGCCGGCGTGTTCGATGTGCGGAACGATCAGGACGTCGGAAAGCGGGAGGTAGAGCTGACCCTGAAGCCGCGTGCGCGGACGCTGGGTGTGACCCTGGACGACCTGGCGCGCCAGGTCCGAGCGGCGTTCTTCGGTTCTGAAGCCCTGCGCGTGCAGAGAGGACGGGAGGAAGTGCGGGTATACGTGCGACTCCCGAAACAGGAACGGAGAAACCTGGACGACATCCGTCAATTCCGCGTCATGACGCCGGCTGGGGAAGCGATCCCGCTAGAGGAACTCGCCGAGGTGTCGTTCGGCACCGCCCCCTCGACGATTCGGCGGGTGGACGGGCGTCGGATCGTGACGGTGACGGCCGAGGTGGACCGGTCGATGATCACCGGCTCCGAGGCGAACGCCGCGATCACGAATACGATCATGCCCGCGGCCCAGGAGAGGTATCCCGCGCTGCGCTACGGATTCGGGGGCGAGCAGCGGGAGCAGTCTCGGGCTCTCGGGGGGATGATTCGCGGGTTCATCCTTGCACTGTTCGTCATGTATACACTGCTCGCCATTCCCTTCGGATCCTACATCGAACCTCTGATCATCATGGCAGCGGTTCCATTCGGGTTCATCGGCGCCGTCTTCTCACACCTGTTCATGGGGATCGATCTCGGCATGCTGAGCATGTTCGGGCTCGTGGGGCTCAGCGGCGTGGTCGTGAACGACTCCCTGGTGCTGCTGGATTTCGTGAATTCCGAGCACCGGGAGGGAAAGCCGATGAACGAGGCGATCCTCTCGGCGGCCCGGATCCGGTTCCGGCCGATCATACTGACTACGATGACCACCTTTCTGGGCGTGTTTCCGATGATCATCGAACGGAGCGTCCAGGCTCAGTTCCTCGTGCCGATGGCGGTCAGCCTGGGGCTCGGGGTGTTGTTCGCGACATTCGTGATCATGGTGCTGGTGCCGGCGCTCACGATGCTGCAGCACGATGTGTTCGGCTGGTGGGCTGCACGGCGGGAGCGTCGCAGGGCGTCGCGGCCGGAACCCGAGGTGGCCTGACGGCGAGCTCCGCCACCTCGGAATAGTTGCAATTCACTGCAAACTGTCCGATTCGACTCCGCAGGTTGTTCTGTAGGTCGGCATCGACTCCCGGGGACTACGACGCCCACAGTTGCTGGTATTCCTCGCTCATCTCATTTTGCAGCAACGACATAACTGATATCACTCCGTAGAGCACCCTGTTCAATCTCTCGGCGGAATCCTTTTTGCCGCCTGTAGGGCCCTGAGGCGAGGACGCAGTCGTGAGTTTCTCGCCGTCGGGCCCGGTCGTTCGCATCGCCTCGCTGATCGGACGTGTCCCAGGGCCAGTCTCGGTACATCGGAGAGTGGAGCATGAGACACCGGTTCTTGCATGCACTGGCCTTTCTCGCAATCGGAGCCATCTCCGCGTGCGACGGTGTGTACAGTCCGCAGCTGGCGGAGTCACGTAACCCGGACCCGCC
>CBDTXM010000045.1:0-18038 GCA_965364445.1 uncultured bacterium
TCCACCTGATCCACCACCGCCCGCACCTGCGCCGTGATCGGCGCGTTCGGGTGCGCCGTTTCCAGCCGGTCCGCCACCCGCTTCAGCCCCGCGAGGTTCTGCCGCCGCGCGTAGTGATCCGCCAGCGCCGACAGGTAGTCCAGGTTGTCGGGCTCGAGCTCCAGCGCTCCGCCGAATGCCTCCTCGGCCGCGTCCAGCCGACCCAGCTGCTGCTCGGCGAGGGCGAGGTTGAAGAATGCGCGGGATCGCCACGGCATGAGCTCCGTGGAGCGCCTCAGCAGGTCGGCCGCCTCTTCGATTCGACCGGCCTCGGCACTCAGCAGCGCCAGGCTGTACACCGCTTCGCCGAACCCGGGGTCCACCTCGAGCACCTCCCGCACCAGCTGCTCGGCCTCGGCATTCCGGCCCTCTGCGTTGAGCAGCACCGCGAGGTTCATCTTCGCGGGCAGGAACTCATCGTCGATCGAGATCGCGTCCCGGTAGTAGCCTTCCGCGCGCCGGGGGTCGCCGAGCGCGACGTAGAGATTGCCCAGGTTGTGCCCGGCGAAGGCGAAATCGAGAGAGTACTCCATGGACGAGACGTACTCCGCCCGTACCTCGTCCAGCGCCTCCGCCTGGTAGGGCTTGAACAGTTCGCGCGGCTGGCCGGCGAGACGACTCGCTGCCATGCCCCGCACGGCCCGCGTCGCATCGAACAGCAGCGGAGCGAGCAAGTCCACGAAGGCCTGCGGCGTCGGCGCGCTCGCGGCCTCGGCAGCCGTGTAGCGGATCAGCGCGTCTTCATCCTGCAGAGCGACGCGCAGCGCCGCCGTGGTCGAATCGCCCGGATAGCCCCGAAGCAGTGAGAGCGCCGTGGCCCGGACGATCGGCGGATAGAGGGGATCGCTGGACAGCCGCACCAGCGCCGGACCCGCCTCGGGGTCGCCCGCTCGTCCAGCGGCGAATGTCGTTCCGTAATGCGAACGCCGCTTCTGTCCGTACCATTCCGTGTAATGGTCCGCATTCCACTGGTCCGTCTCGTCCTCGTGGCACCCGGCCGACGCACAAGCGTTCGGGGTCCCGAGTTCCAGTGTCAGGTCCGGCCTCGGAACCCGGATGCTATGATCGGCTCGCCAGTCGACGACCATGTACGGCTGCTCCGGCATATGGCACCGGATGCACTCCGTCCCGGCGTTGGGCTCGCCGTCGTCCGTCAGTTCATCATGAAAGTGGTGTTCGTAGACGTCGTAGGTGTCGGCCCGGTGACACTGCAGGCAGAGCGCGTTCCCCTCCTCGTGCAGCTCCAGGCTGTGCACGTCGTGACAGTCCGCGCAGCGAACGTCGTTGAGGAACATCTTACTCTGGATGAACGAGCCGTATACGTACACCTCGTCCAGGATCTGCCCGTCCGGGTGATACAGCCCCTCGTCCAGGACGGCGGGGATCTGGTGATCCAGAAGCTCGATCGATGTGTGATCGTAATCTCCGAGCTCGGTTCGTCGGGCATGGCAGGGGGCGCACAGTTCGACCTGCTGGCGGTTGGTGGTTCCGCTCGTGGGAACGAGCAGACCGTAATCGTCGATCGCCGGCCGGGCCATCTCCGGGATATCGGCCCACGCCACGTGCCGAGAACCCGGTCCGTGACAGGCTTCGCAGCTGACGTCGATCTCCGACCAGGTCGTCGTGAAGCTCTTCGTCTCGGGGTCGTATCCCTTCACCAGATTGGTCGAATGGCACTCGGCGCACATGCCGTTCCAGTTCATCGCCGCGCCGGTCCAGTGCAGCCAGTCGCCCGGCGGGTAGTCGTGATCCGGGTAGAGATCAAACCACTCTTCCCGCTCCGTATCCCAGGCGATCGTCAGGTTCTGCAGCCGACCGCCAGGCATCGGCACCAGGTATTGCTGCAGCGGCTCCCAGCCGAAGGTGTGGGTGACCTCGAACTCCGCCATCTCGCCGTCCGGGCCCTCGGTCCAGACGAAGTACCGGCCGTCCCGTCGACTGAACCGGGTGGTGATTCCGTCGTGCGCGAACTCGACGTCATCGAAGTCGCCGCGCACGCTCAGGGAATCGGCCACGGCCATCGCGTTGTCGTGGTTCGATCCCGTCCACGCCTCGGTTGCCGCCTCGTGACACTCCGCGCAGGCCTCGCGGCCCACGAATTCATCCACGACGACGGAGTCTGCCGCACGCACCGCACGCGCCCGCGACTCCTTGATCGCGTAGAGGGGCACGGTCAGCACGATCACCGCAGTTGCGGCGATTCCGGCCCGCTTCCAGGCCCACATCGGGTCCCGGCTCACGCGTAGGTCACCTGGTCAGGCGCGAAGTCCGTGCGGCGCACCGTCCGCCCGAGATCCACCTTCACGATCCCGTTTTCGATCCTCACCGGGTGAGCATCCAGCGGACGCGGCGCCGGTGGCTTCTCGACGACGCCCCGCCGGTCGAAGGCCGATGCGTGACACGGACAGAGGAATCGACTCTCCTCCTCCACCCACGGCACGGTGCAGCCGAGGTGCGTGCAGGTGCGCGAGAGGGCCAGGAAACCTCCGTCCTCGAGACGGACGAGGTAGAACTTGCCTGACGGAAAGGCCGTCACGCTGCCCGGGTCGAAGGCATCAAGCGGTCCGGCGGATACGATCGGCAACGCTTCCTCGACCCCAGTTCGCGGCCGCAGAAACTCGAACGCGAGCCACCCGTACTCGACGAGTGCGATCCCGCCGAGAGCCAGCCATGCCCGGCTCAGAAACCGGCGCCTGCTCGCCGCGGGCTCGCTCGCCATCTGATCGACAGTCTCTCTATCGTCGCCCATTTCCCTCCTATCGGTTCCAGGGCCAGACCAGCGCCATTCCCTCACCGCGGAACCAGATTCCCGTCGCGGTCAATACGAGGAAAGCCGTCACCAGGGCGCTGAACGCGGCCTGCACCAGCTCGTTCCGGGTCGCGCCGGTTCGGCGCTTCAACCAGGCAAGGAGTCCCCCGAGGAGACCGAGACCGATCGCCACGGGCACGAGTCCCTCCGAAACGACTCCCGGCAGCCACGGCAGCCAGCGGCCGAAGTCGAAAACGAATTCGTCGAGAAGAACCCAGAGCACGGTGGCCGCGAAAGAAATCCCCGCCGCCAACGCGGCCGTGTTCCGTCCCCGCCGTGTCAGGAACCAGGGCCCTGCCAGTTCCGATCCGTAGTTCAGGTACGGTATCGCCACCAGCGCCACGAGCCCCGCGAGCGGCAGCAGCACGATCGCGAACAGCGGATCGAAGTGCAGCAGCAGCTCCTGCAGGCCCATGAAGTACCAGGGCGCCTTGGCCGGATTGGGGCTCATGCCCGGGTTGGCGGGCGCCCCGAGGCCCGCGTCGAACAGAAGCGCCGTCACCATGACGCCTGCCGTAAGGACCAGCGCCACCGAGAACTCCCGGACGAGGAGATCCGGCACGAACAGCGTCGTGGCGGGCTTCTCCTCCGGTTGCTCACCGTATGCGTACGGGACTACCACGCCACGCGCCTTGCGCACCCTCCAGAAATGGAACGCCATCAGGGCGACGAGGAGGACCGGCAGGACCGTCGTGTGAAAGGTGTAGAACAGGATCAGGGTGGATGCCCCGATCTCCGTGCCGGCCCGGGCCGCCCGCTGCAGCCACTCCCCGGCGAGCGGGACGTAGCCGAGCATTCCCGTGACGATCGTGATCGCCCAGTACGAGAGCTGGTCCCAGGGCAACAGATAGCCCGTGAAGTTGGCGGCCACGACTCCCAGCAGGAGCAACACCCCGATCACCCAGTTGAACTGCCGGGCCCCGTGGAACGCTCCGGTGAAAAAGGTCCGGAGCGTGTGCAGGAAGACCACGATGATCAGGAAGTTCGCGCTCCAGTGGTGAATCCCGCGCACGAATCCCCCGAATCGGACCTGCTCCTCGAGCCGGAGGATCGAGCCGTACGCTCGATCGGGGGTGGGCTCGTAGACGAACATCAGCAGCACGCCGCTGAGGATCAGGGTCAGCACCAGCACGGCCGACATGCCGCCGAGACCGAAGGTATGCGTGAAGGGCAGCGTTCGCGCGGGAACACGCACAGGTCGCAGATGGAGGACGAGGTGGTCGAGCACGATGCGCTTCCGCTCGCGCTCGGTCTCCGGGCGCAGCGAGGTCCGGAATACGGACCGCCAGATCCGACCCGCGAGCGAAGGGCGATCTCTGTCAGGCACCGGCACGAGTCCGGTTGGACGGAATGAAACCCATCAGATCCCGCCGCCCCAGCGGTACTGGTAGACGACCAGCAGGTTGTCGAAGTCCGAACCGAGCTCCGTATAGAGCCCGAAGAAGTAGCCGAGCTTGATCGAATGTCGCTGGGCCAGCGGGATCGCCAGGGTCAGACCACCGCGCAAGCTCTCCTGCTGCGCCGTACTCTCGACGCCGTTGGAGCTGGCCCGTCCCCCGATGATGTAGCCGAGGTCCAGCGAGGCCCAGATCCCTTTTCCGAACAGTCGTGCGACGTGCGCATCGAGCGCCCACAGTGGATCCTGCGAAATCCGGTTCCCGAAACTGTCGGGATTGTCGGTGAAGAACCAGGCGGTTCCGTGACCCTCGACGATCCACCGACCGAAGGGCTGCGAGACGCCGATCCGCGGCTTGAAGGTCCACCGGTTGGTGCCGAGATTGATGAGCTTCGTCGAATCGTACTGTCCGAGCGGCATCCGGACCTGAAAGCTCGCCCCGACGACCGTGCCCTGCTCTCGCTGCGCGAAGTCCGGCAGCTTGAGCGCCGGGGCGCCGATGAAATTGACCGACAGACGCACGATAGGGTCGCCGAAGCCGCTTCGGGTCGTGCTGTCGGGGACGCCCTCTACCAGGCCCTTCCATTTCCCGTATGCCACGTACGGGACCGCGGCATCGACCTTCCCCGACAACCCGAAGAAGTCGATCGTGCGAACGTACGCCGCCAGGACCGAGTGCACGTCGGCTTCGCCATCGGTAATCGGAAGCGAAGGATCGAGGACGACGTTTCCGTACGAAAACGCGTAGCCGAGGGCAGCGAAGTTGAGGCCGACCGGAGCCGGCGAGAAGGCACGGGGCTCGAGGTCCTGCGCGATCGCGTGCTGGATCGCCGGCCCCCCGAGCTGAGCAGCGACGAAGAGACCGAGTGCGACACGGGTTCGGCCCATACCCCACAAGGAAGTCACGGAGGGGACTCTCCGTCGCGCCACTTCATCCACTCGAACACCGTGCGGCAGGTCCGGCACCAGTACTGGCTGACGGAGAGCGCCGAGCCGAAGGCCGAGAACTGCTCCGTCTCGGTACCGTCGCAGAACGGACACGTCACGGAAGCGGGGATCACCTCGCTGTTCAGCGGCTTTCCGAGTCCCGACGGCCGTGTCGGTCCCTTCGATCCCGACCCGTCCCGGCCCTTGGCGGACACGGTCAGTCCATCAGCATGCTGCGGTTCCGATCACCCCGGACCCGGGCCAGCGTATCCTCGTCCAGCGCGCCTTCCGCGGCGCGGCGCCGATCGGCGTTCCAGCCATCCCACTCCAGCGCCACCTCCCCGCTCGACTCCGGAAGCTCCAGGCCCGCCTCGGCGAGAACCGGTGTGATGCGTTCCAGCCACCGGCGACGCAGTTCGTCCGCGCCGGCGTTCACCACGCCTGCATCGACGAGTTGCCTGCCGAAGGCGGAATCGGGGCGACCGAACCACCGCAAACACGGGCCGATGGCATTCCTGAACGAAGCGGCGAGCGCCGTGCGGCCGGCGTCGGTATCGCCCAGCCGCATCGCCCAGCCACGTCCGTGCTCGAAGTGGAACCGCTCCTCCTCGAGCAACTTGCGTGTCTTGAACAGGATCGGCTCATAACTGCTCTCGGTCATCGCCTCCACCTGGACGGAGAGCGCCGAGTCAAGGAGGAGATTGAGGGCCAGGAGATCGGGCCACTCCGTGACCGGTTCATCGAGCAGCTCGGAGCTCAGGTACTCGTCCGCCGGACGCTCGTGCTCGAGCACATTCGGTTCGAACTCGAATTCCTTGAGAGTCGCGTACAGGATCCTCGCATGCCCCCATTCGTCCTGGGCCATCGCGGAACAGGCAATCCCCGCTTCGAGCGTCGGAGCCCCCAGGATCCACTCCCCGTACCGCATCCCGAGGACTCGCTTGTTGTCGGCCAGGGAGAGCAGCGTCGCCGCAAGTGCCTCGCGCACCGGCTCGGGAAGCGCATCGGCCGACTTGAAACCGACCGTCCGGGTCTTGCTCATGCCGTCTCCGCGGGATGGAGGGTAAAGGGAAGCTCGTCGCGGTTGACCGACCGAAATGCGTCGCGGGGAGCGACGACCATCTCGAACCAGCTCGCCTCGTCGTACGTCTTCCACGCGTAGACACGGGCGAGTTCCGGATTCGGAGCCGACACGGTCCCGATGTGCTCCAGCCTGTCCTCGCGCTTCTGGCGGGCGAAGATCTCGTACAATCGCTCGCCGCTCAGATGACCCATCTCGCCTCCTCGGTCAGATCGATACGCCGGCCTTTCGCAGCGCCTGCCGGCCGCGCTCGGTTATCCGGCTCGTGGTCCACGGCGGATCCCAGGTCACCTCGATGACGACCTCCTCGATGCCCGGTTCCTCGAGCAGCCGCTCCCGGATGTCCCACTTGATGAACTCGACGCAGGGGCAGGCGGAGGCGGTAAAGGTGACCGTGACACGTACCGTCGTGTCAACCGCCTCGACTTCGTAGACGAGTCCGAGGTCGGGCAGCGAAATCGGGAATTCCGGGTCGGCCACCTCGTGCAGAGCGCGCCATGCGGCCTCGCGGAGGTCGGCGGGAGGACCGCTCCACTCCGGCACCTCGAGCGCGAAGTCAGGATTCTGCCCGATCGTTTCCGCGAACACCGCGGAGAAATCCATGCCCCGCTCGATCGCGGATTCGTACCCGGCGTCAGCCCGGGACCGCCGCTCGAGCTGCACCAGCTTCGTCATGCGGCGAGCATCTTCTCGGTGGCCGCCCTGCTCGTGCGGATCGAGTTCACGAACTCCTCGTTCATCGGCCCGCGTTCCCGCCAGCGGTCCCAGACCTCGTCCCACGTGATCGTCTCGTTCAGCAGCCACACCCGATCGTCGGCGTCCCAGCGGCAGGGGAGGTCGTACTCGAGCTCCACCTCGCCCGTGTCCTCGACGCTGTGCGCCGGGACATCGAGACCGAGGGACTCGCACAACGGCACCACCGCCTTCAGCCAGGTGTTCCGCAGCTGATCGTTGGTCATCCCCTTGAGCTTGAAGTCGAGCTGCGCGTTGTGGCGCTTGCGGTCATCGGGCATCCCGAACCACTCGACGCCCATCGGGAACATCCAGTCCACCGCTCGCTGCACGAGCTCGCGTCCCTCACCACCGGCCTCGCACAGCTTCTTCATCCACGCTTCGCCGTGGCGGAGGTGGAAATTCTCCTCCATTCCGACCTTGACCAGCGCCCGCTTGAGGGGACCGTACGAAGTATGCCGGTGGACGTCGCTGAGCAGCGTGATGCCCGCCCGGTCGTACAGTCCATTCGCCGTCACCAGCTCGGCCCAGTTGGCGAGCGGCTGGTCGAAGCCGAACGGGTTCTTGAACCGGCTCGGGGGACGGTCGTACAGGAGCTCGTCGGTGTCCACGCCGAGGTCCTGAAGCAGACGATACGCGATGTTCGCGTGCCCGAGCTCGTCCTGGATGATCGCGGTCGCCGAGACCATGGTGTTCGTGGAAGGCGCGTCCTTCGCCGCCATCCAGTAGGCGGGGGCGCTCATCAGCTCCGTGTCACCCTGGACCGTGAGCTGATTGATCAGGGCCTTCTTGTAGGTCTCCGTCATGTCCGCTTCGGACTCGACGATGAAGCCCTCCTGCACCTTCCGCATCAACTCTTCGTCGGTGTACCGCGCCATGCTTCCTCCTGCTGCTGTCCACGTGCGGGGCCGTCGCGAGGTTCGCGAACGGGAATCCGTTCCCGGCCAAAGCGTACACCCGGCGGGCCGTCACGCTCCCGGCGGTCGGTCAATGTATGAGACGGCGGCTTCCGAGTGAAGCGAATGGTCTGGAGCGGTCAGAGATCTCCGACCAGCCCGAGTCCCGGCCGATCCGAGGGGTATAGCGTGCCGTGCCGCAGCGTCACCGTCCCCGCCGTGGGATCATCGATCAGGTCGAGGTGTCCGTCGAGATCTGCGTACACGACGTTCGGCCGGGCGAGCGCGAAGTGCAGCCCGGCGGCGATCGCCAGCTCCGATTCGTCCATGCAGCCCACCATGACCTCGAGCCGTGCCGACCGGGCGACGGAGTTCACGGCCAGCGCCTCCGAGATCCCGCCGACCTTCATCAGCTTGACGTTGACCATGTCGGCGAGATCGCGGCGCGCGATCCGGAACGCATCGCGCAGGGTCATCAGGCTCTCGTCCGCCATGACCGGAAGGTGCACGGATTCGGTGACCCGGCCCAGAAGATCGGACTCTCCGCGCGGCGTCGGCTGCTCGAACACCTCCAGCTTCGCCGAACGGGTCGCTTCGACGAAGCGCTGGGAGTCTTCCACCGAGTAGCCCTGGTTGGCATCGAAGCGGAGCTCGATCGCCGGTCCGACCGCTGCCCTCACCGCCAGAACCCGCGCGGCATCCAGTTCCGGGTCCTTCCCGCCTTTGAGCTTGAGACAGCGGAATCCGCGGTCCACGAAGCTGCGCGACCTCGTCACAGTCGCTTCGAGGGGAAGAATCCCCACCGTGACACTGGTCCGCATCCGGTCACGGTACCCGCCGAGCAGTCGCCAGACGGGGAGCCCCGCCGCCTTGCCGAGCAGGTCGTGCAGCGCCATGTCCACCGCTGCGAGAGCAGAGGAGTGGTCCCGGGCCGGCTCACGCAGCTCCTCGAGGATGCGCGCCGGGCGCAGCGCGTCGGCGCCCCGAACGATGGGCTCGACCACGGCGGACAGAAACTCGAGCACCGAGGCCGCGTCCTCGCCGGTCACCTCCGGGTCGGGGGCCGCGCACCCGTATCCGACCAGCGAGTCCGTCGTCAGCCGCAGAAAGACCTGCGGCGCGCTGGATATCGTCTCGTAGGCGATCTCGTACGGCTCCGAGAGCGCGAGATCCACCCGCCAGGCCTCCATGTTCCGGATTCGCACGATCGCTCTTCCTCAGATCCGTCGCTCGTGAATCTCGGCCAGCGACAGCGGCTTGAGAGCCTCGACGAAATGGACCAGGTGGACGACCATCGCTTCCATCATCGCCCGCCCCTTTTCGACGGAGGCCTTCGTCGGATCGCCCAGCACGCCGGACGGGGAGATCCGCGACGTGTGTGCATACCATTCGACGCCGTACTCGGACGAGAAGTCGAGATACTGGCTCGAGAAGCGCGGGACGAACTTCTCGAGGCGGGTGACGTCCACCAGCTCGGGGCGCGTCGCGAGGCTCGTGCTCGTCTCGATCTCGCCGGCGTGCACATCCGATTTCGTCTCGGCCAGGCGGTTGACGTCCGCATCGCTCGTCTCGCCCGTATCCACGCAGGTGAAGATGTGCGCATCGCGGTTGATCATCTGGGCCGCATACTGCAGCGTGGCCATGTTGCCGCCGTGACCGTTGATGATCACCAGCTTCGAGATCCCGTTGTGCGCGGCGCTGATCCCCACCTCGTAGACGAAGCGCGCCAGCGTGTCCGGTCCGACCGACAGCGTCCCGGGAAAGTCCTGGTGGTGGTAGGAGACGCCGTAGGGGATCAGGGGCAGGACGAGGGGTCGCGGGACCGGGCAGCGCCGCGCGACCTCACGACAGATGTAGTCCGCATCGAACGCATCCGTGTCCAGCGGCAGGTGGTATCCGTGCTGCTCGATCGCGCCCACCGGCAGCAGCGCGATATCCACTTCCGCCAGCCGACGCTCCGCCTCGGGCCAGGTGAGCTCGGCCAGCAGGTAGTCCTTCGCCGCCGTGGCCGCGCCGGCCCGCTCCGTTTCGGGGCCCTTCGCGCGCGCCTCGAACCGGTACGGTCGGGCGAGCGATGGGTCGTTGACGAGGTCGAACCCGACCCACTCCCGGCCGGACCTGCGAACCGCTCCTTCCGCGTGCTCCAGCATCAGACCGTACAGCGATCGTCGAAGCGCGTTCGGCACGGCCTGGATCGGTGAGCGCTTGTCGTCGAAACGCAGGGCCAGCACCTCGGGATGCGGCCCCCGGAGAGAGCCCCGGGACCGGGTCGCAGCCCCGGTTCCTCCCACCGTCCCGGTCGGCTTGACCCTGCCCTGCTCGGCCAGCATCCACATCAGCTGCTGCTCGGCCTCCTGCTCCTGATGCAACCCGTGCTCGGCGGCCGCCGCCAGACAGGGCTCGATCTGCTCCTCGGTATATCCGCAGCGCACCGGGTCCCCGCCGATCGCGACCAGCATCGCCACGACCCGGCGGCACTTCTCGCAGCGGCCGCACGGAACGGCCCTCTCCTGCTTCACGGAAGCCGCATGACAGGAGACCTGGTGGCGCTGAAGGTCGGGGTAGCGCTCGACGAGGATCTTCTCGACCAGCAGTTCCGAGAGGGGACGGAGGAGGGAGAATTGCGACACCTCCCAGCGTTTCCTCCGGTAGTACAGAGACAGCGCGTTGTCGAAGAAGCGGCTCTGGTCGTACAGCCCATCGTAGTGGCTGATTCCCTTGTACTTCACCTGCCGGGTGGTATCGAACTCGTCCCCGATCACGATCCGCGCTATGCCGCGCTTCCGCAGCACGGGGAGCGCACCGAACAGGAACACGGCCACCGTCCACAGACGGATCGGATACTCGTCGGCCCGGATCCGATTGTAGTCCGGTCGAACGAGCGGCAGGCGGCGCAGCATCCAGTTGAACACCCGGTCGGCGTTCGTCCAGATCCGAACCGTTCCCTCGGGGTCCGTATCCTTCAGATGCCGGTACCCGTTGAGCGCGGTATACCAGTGCCGTCCCGACTCGTTGACGAACAGGGAGTGGGTCTCGTACCCGAGCTCGCGGAGCAGGCCATAACTCAGCAGGCTCTCCTTGCCGCCGCTGGACAGGACCGCGATCCGGTTCCGCGACGTTTCCCAGCGCGGGCCGGAGCCAGGGTTCGCGGGCGGGGGAGAGCCCGCCGGGTGCTCGGATCCGGCCGGGTCGTTGTCGGCGAAGCTCAGCTCGGCCTGCAGGTAGGTGGCCTGGCGCTGCGCCGGGACCCGCGCCGCTTCCGTCAGCAGCGGATTCGGCATGAGGATCTTGTTGACGTAGATCTCGCAGGCCGTGTTCTCGGCCATCTTCGCCAGGAAGGCGCGATCGTGTTCGTCGAACGGGCCCCGAAACACGATTTCGCGGCAGAACAGACCGTAATTCAGCGCGACCTGCGCCCCGATCATCGAGGCGAGATTCACCGCTCCCGGGTCGGCGGGATCGAAGACGTCCTCTTCGAACCGGTAGGACAGGGCGGTCTCGTCGGTCACACCATCGAGGGTGACCCGGTAGGGCATTCGGAGCCCGCGGGCGGTGATCTCTACCGGCCCGACCTCGAGCCGGTCGAGGACGATCAGTCGCGCGAGGGGATTCGCCGGGTCGGTCCTGTCGTTCATTTCGCCCGCTTTCCGATCTCTTCCATGTGCCGGATGACGATTGCGGCAAGCCCCTCACCGCCCTCGAGCAGGACGTCGAAGGCAGGCAGGCCGGTCAGCCGCTCGATCTCCCGGGCGGCCGCGGGCACGTCCTCGCGCCGCATGTTCTCGTGATTGAGGGTCACCGCGATCACCGGCCGCCCCGACACGAACTCGATCGCCTTGATCTGCCGGTCGATCGGGTCCAGGGCGTATCCCGGAAATCCATCGTATTCGAGGCGCGCGGGAGCGTGCTGCAGCACGACGCCGTGCGGACGGGCGGCCGCGAGGATTTCGTATCCGCCCGGATAGGCGGGGTTCATGAGACTGCCCTGCCCTTCCAGGACCAGGACGTCCGGTCGCTGCTCCTTCCAGGCCAGCCACGTCGCGTGCTCGATCTCGCCCGCCATGAAGTCGCTCACGAGTGAGTCGAGCAGCGTCCCGTATCGGGCGCCCTGCATCCAGGCGGTCTGCCCCGTGCCGATCATCTCCGCCTTGAGCCCGGCATTCTCGAGGGCCTCGACCAGCACCCAGGCCGTGGTCCGTTTTCCGATCGCCGAGTCGGTGCCGAGGACGGCCACGCGATAGGACGTGACCTCGTCGATCTTGCCCGTCCAAGCGTGAAGATCCCCACGGGGAGGCGTGGCGCGCACGTCCCGCAGCTGCACGCCCTGTTCGGCAGCGCGGCGCGAGATCGATCGGTCTTCCTTCAGGAAGTCGTGCAGTCCCGCGTCCACGTTGAGCCCCGCATCGATCGCCTCGCCGATCGCATCCCGGATCTGTGGAGACAGCCGGCCTCCATCCGGCGCGATCCCGATCACGAAATGCGTGGCCGGAGCGCCTGACTCCGCGGAGATCCGCAGCGCGGAATCGAGGTCCGCGACGAGCGGAATCCCCTTGGTCTTCCCATCCAGCACCTCTCCGGCATCCCGGCCGGCGACACTCGAGTCGATCACGGCCGTCACCCGGTATCGCCGGGTGCGCCGGACCAGACCGTGCGCGGTCTTTCCGTAGGTATTGGTGAACGCCCCGTCGCAGAACACGATGGCGTTTCCGTCCAGCGGCGCGGCTTTGTCGGTGTTCATCTCATTCTCTATGCGATCGGAGTGGATCTGTGTGAACGGCCGGCTTCCCGACAGCCCGGATCAGCGCCGGCCCGTGAGAACAGCCACGTATCGGTCGCCCGGCATCGGGCTCTCCGCATGGTGCTCCAGCATGACCGCGAGCCCGGCCGTCGACGCGGGAAGCACGCTCAGACCTTCCCGTTCCTTCAGAATCCGGGCCTGCTTCAGCATCTGGCGATCGCTCGCATCGTCGGCGAATCCGCCGGAGGACCGGATGGCGTCCAGCGCCCAGTCCCCGTCGAACGAATGCCAGTTGATCAGGGGCTCGTTGACCTCGGTCTCCTTGACGGCCGACGGGTCCAGGTCACGGCACTCGTCGTACCCCTTGAGATACGACTGGACGATCGGGTTCTTTCCGTGCGACGACCCCGCGATGATGCGGGGAATGCGCGACGTCTTTCCGCGCCGGTACAGCGTCGCGAAGCCGCGGTGGATACCCGCCAGCGTGGTTCCGTTGGAGACAGACACCGCCACCGCGGCGGGAGCGTCCCGCAGCTCGTCGTAGATCTCGTTCGCGATCTCGCCGTATGCCACGAGCTGCATGAGCGTGTTGGCCCCGCCCGGATTCGCATCGTACAGCTCGAGCTTCGCGGCGGCCTGCTTGGAGGCCTCCACCGCCGCCTCGTAGTCGCCGGGCACCCGGATGATCTCGCTCCCGGCCCCGACCATTTCGTCCAGACGCCGGGTCGTGTAGGCCTCGGGTATGTGGATGACGCACCGCATCCCGGCCAGGCCCGCCGCGAATGCCACCGCCGCCCCGTAGTTGCCGCAGGTCGCGACCGTGACCGCCTCGAATCCCCGGCGCATCGCGTCATGGACCTGGGCGAAGGCGATGCGGTCCTTCTGGGTGCCGGTCGGGTTGCCGCCCTCGAACTTGAGGAACAGCTGCCGGATCCCATTCTCCCGCTCGAGGTTGCGGGCACGGCTCAGCCGTGTGTCGCCCACCTCGGAGGCGATGAGGTCTTCGTAAGCTTCGAGCCGTTCCTCGATGGAGCGGGAGGGGTCGGCCGCGATCCGCCTGCAGCTTTCGAGGTCCTCTGTGACGGCCTCGGGAGCTCCGACGGCGCCGTCGAGGAGGCTCGGAAATGTGGGTCCATACCCCGAGGACTCGGGTTCTTCCTGCATGTCGTCACTTCATTGACAGAGGCGCGCACGTCCCGCACCCCGGACCGGGTGCATCGGTGCGTCGAATCCTTAAGATGTCACGCCCCCGGGGCGCGCGGAAGAGAAGTACTCAGCCGGTCTCCCGCACCGCGGAATGGTATCGCTTCCGCCACCGCACGTACGGGATCGAAGCGATCAGCGAGGCCACCAGGTACGCGATTACGAGCACCCCGGTCCGCACGCCAGGTACGGCGGCGGCCACGAGCACCGCGATTCCGAGGTGGCGAGTCGCGCAGGCGATGGCCAGGGCCGTCCGGTCCTCCGGGTCGGGCCCGCCCAGCAGGTGACCGATCGTCAGCGCCCCGCCGGTCAGGAGGCCCAGTACGAAGATCGAGATCCAGCCGGCCTCGCGGAGCAGCGGCCAGCCGAGAACGAGGAGCACGAGTCCCGCAAGCGCGAGCGCAGCGCCTCCGACCTTCAGCAGGATCTCCGACAGGTCCTCGGCAATGCCCGGCACCATGATCCGTATCCCCATCCCGATCACCAGCGGCAGGAGAAACGCCCTTCCGAGCAGTCGGGCCACCTCGCGCGGCGGAATCTGCGGCGTCGCACCGGAGAGGGCGCTGAGCGCCGTCAGCCACAGGGGCACCGTGACGATGGCGAGAAGCGAGGAGGTCGCGATCACGCTGAACACGTACCCGTGGTTGGAGAGCGGCATCAGTTTGCGCGGCACGAGCGGCGCCCCCGCCGAGATCGCGATCACCACCAGGGCGACCTTGAGGCCGAACGGAATCGGGAGCAGACGGGCGAATGCCACGGCCAGGAGCGGCACGAGAACGTACATCGCGAGCATTGACTTCGTGAGCAGCCAGGGCCGTCGCCACAGGTAGGTCAGGTCGTCGACCGTAGACTGCATCCCGATCGCCAGGATCAGCGCTGTGACGCACACCTGGGCGAAATGCAGCACGAGGGAAGGGTCGAGATTCATGCTGGCCTCGTGAACGTGGCCATCGCGCCCTGCCGGCTCATCTGCCCCGGTCCCGTTCCGGGTGAGACGCGGCTGCCTCCGTATCCGACAGGTCCAGCACCCGGTCCCTCACGTCGGCGATCAGCTGCCGGAATTCCAGATAGGTGACGCCCTCTGTGGGTGGAACCCAGAGATGAATGCTGTCCGCATCGATCGCTTCCAGTTCGGCCATGAGCTCATGCTGTGAGCTCCCGCCGTCGAGGGCCTGCTCCACACTTACGATCCGCTTGCTCAGCCGTCTGATCAGGAGTCCGAAGGGCAAGGCGATGATCTGGGGCACCACGCTCAGAAACACCGCCGCTGCCGCGAGGGCACCGAAGGCAAGCGCGAAACGGTCGATCCAGGTCGCAAGCGCGAACGGCACGTAGCTTCGCCACTTCGCGAAGCCCTCGCTGTAGAAGCGCTCTGCGGTGGGGTCGAGGGGGAGCGAAGCCGGGTCCCCGTTCGGATAGGAGCCTCGCGCCGAAAACACGGTGGATCGCCTGTGGACCTCGTTGGCGGCGTCGAGCAGGGCGTCGACGAGCACCGGATTCAAGTTCTCCGGAGCGACCAGCTGGATGCTCGACGCGATCAGCTTCAGCTCTTCCGACGGGACGTTCGTCGCCAGATCGACCGTTCCCTCCGGCAGCGAGACTGCCGTAACGAATTCGAAGCGCCGGTCGTAGGCCTCGGCCCGATCGAGTGACACCGGGCGGAAGCGCGGGTCGAGCAGCAGACCGCGAATGACAGGCGACATCGGGCTTCCCATCGTGAACATCACTTCCGCTTCGCCCTTCCGGAACAGCTCTGCGACCGCGTCCTCCGTTGAGCCCTCATCCAGTCCGAGGATCCGGACTTCTGCGAGTCCGTTGATGCGCAGCAGCGCCTCGGCCAGCACGCGCGTACCGCTTCCTTCCCGGCCCGCGAACACGACCAGCCCTTCGAGGTCCGGCTCATCGTCGATCTCGCTGTCGGCGCCGGCAAACAGCCAGAACGGCTCGAGATAGAGCGCTCCGAGGCTCTCGAGCCCGAGGTCCACTTCGGGAGGTCTGAAACCGGGCTCCTCGCCAGGCCGCGCCGCCGCGTCGGCGAGATCGATCCGTTTCGCTTCTCCCGCCTCGGGGCCCGTGACCCTGGCGGCGGCGACCGAATCGAAGAACGCGGTCTGATAGGCACGGATCAGGGCGGCCTCGGCGAAACCGACCCGGGGGCCGTTTCCATGGACGAGACTGTCCAGGTTCTCGAGCGTGCCCTGTGTCTCCACGAGTCGCGCATTGATCCCATTGCTGGCCAGCGCATCGGCATAGCGGAAACCGTGCTCGAAGAAGGTGGTTCCTTCGGGTCCGGTGTAGATCGTGATGTCGTTCGGAGCGGGCGGGCCGACAAGGGTGATGAACAGAACCGACAGGAGCAGTGCGGCAGTCAGCAGCCGAAGAGCGACGGACCGGACCGAGCGGTTCTTGCGTCCCGTGGGTGAGCGGGTCTGTTGCGTCACGGTGCGGGCTCGCTGTTCGGGGTTGATTGACGCGGGTCGGATCCTCTTATCGTGCCCGTGCGAGCTTGCACCAGATCGACCCTCCGGCCGCAGGCATGAATGTCTGGCCGGGGACCGGCCGGCGCCAGCCGCGACGGAGCCGCGGCGAGCTCCGGCTGCGGCTGGCCTTCCGCCACCGAACGATGCGACTCTGGAGCGCGGTCCCGAACGGACAGTCGAACGAGGAGAAGCTTACGTGACCCGAAGACCAGGCGACGCGCCGAATCAGTTCACCCGACGAGGATTCCTTCGCACCGGCGCGGCTGCGACCGGCGCCGCCGCGTTCCTGCCGTGGCTTCCGCTGCCCCGCGACTACCTGCGCGGACCGCTCCCGCGCCGCCGACCCGGCGAACGCTCGCAGCGGGTGATCGTGGTCGGAGCCGGGCTGGCAGGCCTCGCGGCCGCCCACGAGCTGCTGCGAGCCGGTCACGACGTGACGGTGGTCGAGGCGCAGGACCGTCCCGGCGGACGCATCCACACGATCCGCGACTCGTTCTCGGACGAGCTCTACGCCGAGGCCGGAGCGATGTTCGCGGGAGGGCCGCACGTCAGCCGCTTTGCACAGGAGTTCGGGATCAAATTCGTCTCGCCCGGCACCGGGTCCGGCGGATCGGGCACGTTCCAGTACGTCGTCCGAGGAGAGCGATTCCCGATTCCGCTCGGCGGCGACGGTCCGGAGCCGGAGTGGCCGCTGCCGCTCACCGACGCCGAGCGCCGGATGGGGCTCGACGGCATGTGGGGCGCATACGTGATGGGCGCCGTCCCGGAGATCGGGAACCCGCTCGAGCCCGCGTGGCCGCCCGAGGCGCTCCGGAAGTACGACGACATGTCGTTCGCGGAGTACCTGGCGAGCCGTGGCGCCTCGCCCGCGGCGATCTCGCTGCTCAGACTCGACGTCCTCGACATGTACGGCCAGGGCTTCGAGTCCGTATCGGCCCTCGCGTTCCTGCGGGACTGGGCGGCACGGCGGTACATGGAGCCGGGGGGAGCGGGCGGCGTCATCCCGGCCGGCACGGACCGCTTCCCGGTGGCCATGGCGGCGAAGCTCGGCGATCGGATCCGGTTCGACACCGAGGCCATACGACTCGAGCAGGACGCGGACGGCGTGCGGGTCGTCTGCCGACGGGGCGGCCACGAGGAGATTCTGACCGGAGACCGGCTCGTGTGCACCCTGCCTTTCCCGGTCGTCCGCCGGCTCGGGATCTCGCCGTCCCTCCCGGCGGACAAACGACGGGCGATCGACACGCTTCCCTATTCGACGATCACCCGGGTCTACCTCGAGGTGGACCGCCGGTTATGGGAAGAGCGGGGCCTGAACGGCGCGGGCTGGACCGACGGCGCCGTGCCCCGCGTGCTGGTCCACCCGATGGGCCGTCGCACGACAGGTGCCGTGCTCGAGGCGCACACGGGCAAGGCGACCGGATCCCGGCTTGCTGCGCTCCCGGAAGAGGAGCGGATCGCATTCGCGGCCCGGGAGCTCGAGGCGTTCCACCCGGGACTCGGGGAGCACGTCGAAGGCGGCACCTCGTGGGCCTGGACCGAGGACCCGTGGGCCCGTGGCGGCTATGCCTCTTTTGCGCCCGGCCAGATCTTCGCGTTCCTGCCCATCATCGCCCGGCCCGAGGGCCGGATCCATTTCGCGGGCGAGCACACCTCGCGGCTCTCGACCTCGATGGACGGCGCGCTCGAATCCGGCGTCCGGGCGGCGGAGGAGATCGACGCGGCGGCCGGTTAGCC
>CBDTXM010000046.1:0-17902 GCA_965364445.1 uncultured bacterium
CCGGCCGGACCTTCGATCGGCTCCTGGTATCGGTCGAAGGAGGATCGGTACGGAAGCTGTCGGTCCAGTTCCTGGTGTTCCGCCAGGCCATAGAGCGTCAGCGAAGGCAGTGTCAGCTCGAGTCGGCCGTTGAAGAGCGTGAAGCCCAGGGAATCGGCCTGACCGAAGCTGGGATACGAGACGCCCCGGGTCCCCGTGGCCGCGCCCGCCCGGAGCCTCAGGTGAAGCGGCAGATCCAGAGAGATCCCACCGCGGAGCTCCGAGACGTCGAAAGCTTCCCAGGACGCGAGCCGCCCCCCGAGCTCGGCCCGGACGGGACCGAATACGCGGCCTCCAACGTCGGCATCGAGCTGCAGGTGCGGGTGCACATCGCTGTCCCATGCGGCCAGCGTCACGCCCGCTCCGAATCTCTCCCAGTCCCCGCGCAGCGTAGCGCCGCCGCTGAGGACCGACCGATCCGCCAGAGCCGAGTCCGGCACCGTTTCATCCTCCAGCTTCCACCCGGTGGTTCCGCCGAACATCTGCAGCTGGATTCGATCGCCGAAAGGATATCGCCCTCGCAGAAAGATCTCCGTCCGTCGGAGGTTGACCGGGGAGTAGACCTCCCTGTCCATCGATTCCGATTCGTACGTGAACGCGATTCCCGAGCGCTCGTCTCCCGGCGTCCACTCGAGCAGTCCGAAGAAATCGAAGTCGCTCGACGGGTACTCCCCGGCCGCATCGACGAGGTCCGCACTCGCAGCCACCCGAACCGTGCGTCCGAAGCCGTTGTCGAACACGAGGCGCAGGCGACTGAGGCCCGGATCCCCCGTGCCTCCCTCGATTCGTGAATAGGCATCGCGCTTCTGCCGCGACATCGATGCGAGTTCGATTCGCCAGCCGGCCATGCCCCGTACGATGCGGACCCGCTGAAGCGCAGCAATCGGATACCGCGTGAGATCCGGTTGCCCCCCGTCCATGGTCGGCGTTTCCCTGCCGTCCAGAATGACCGTGAGGAACCCCGGACCGAGTCCACCCCAGCTGGCCTGGTGCGGTCCCCCGAAGAAGCTCGCCCGAAGCGGTGTGAGTGCGGGATGCTCCTCGAGCAGCTCGAGCAGCGTCAGGGCGTTGCTCTGGAGAAGCTCGTCGCGCCCCAGGTCCGCAACCACGACCGAAGCGCCCTCCACCGGCAGATCAATCAGATCGGGAAGCCGGGCAAAGGGAATCGCCTCCGTGGTATCGCGCAGCGTACCCTCCAGGGGTTGCCCGAGCGGGCCGATCAGGCTGTCGGCTTCCAGGGCCAGCGAATCGCCCGGCGTTCCGGGCAGACCCCGCGACTCCGCCAGGGAGTCCGTCGGTGCCTGAAGGGAGTCTCTCCGGAGTGTGTCGGCTGCCGCCGGCGGATCGGTTTCCTGAGCCGCCAACTCGGCCGGAGGCAGGACCGCCGGAAGGATCAACGCCAGCGCAATCGCCAGCGGAAGGGACGGTCGGTGCCCGGACGCGGAGCCCGCTCGGGGGCTCGCGGCGTCCGGGACTCCGGCCACACGGCGCATGAGATCAGGGTCCGTCCACGCGTTCCCGGCGGATCGACCTCACCGCGACCGCATGTTGCTGATGATCCTGTCTCCGAACTCCGAGGTCTTGGCGAGCGTTGCGCCACTCATCTGCCGCTCCAGGTCGTAGGTGACGTACTTCTCGGCCACCGTACGTTCGATCCCTTCCATCACGGCATCGGCAGCGTCCTGCCAGCCCATGTACTCGAACATCATCACCCCGGAGAGGATGAGTGAAGTCGGATTGACCTTGTTCATCCCCGCGTACTTCGGAGCCGTTCCGTGCGTTGCCTCGAACAGGGCGACGCGATCCCCGATATTCGCACCGGGAGCCATTCCGAGTCCCCCGACCTGCGCGGCACAGGCATCGGACAGGTAGTCGCCGTTCAGATTCGGCGTGGCGACGAAATCGTACTCGGCCGGGCGGAGCAGGATCTGCTGGAACATGGCATCCGCGATCCGGTCTTTGATTACGACCTTGCCTTCCGGCTGCTTGCCATCGTACGCACTCCACAGCTCGGTCTCCGTGATCGTCGCGTCACCGAACTCTTCCCGCGCCACCTCGTAGCCCCACTCCCGGAAGGCGCCTTCGGTGAATTTCATGATGTTGCCCTTGTGCACCAGCGTAACCGAGCGCGCGCCGGCCTTGATCGCGTCACGAATGCACATGGCGACGAGCCGCTTGGTCCCGAACTCCGAGATCGGCTTCACCCCGATACCGCTGTGCTCACGGATCTGGCAGCCCATTTCGTCGTTCAGGTACGACCGCACCTGCTCGGCCTCGTCAGATCCCGCTTCCCACTCGATGCCCGCATACACGTCTTCGGTGTTTTCCCGATACAGCACGACGTCGAGCTTCTCGGGCTCGCGAACGGGAGAGGGAACGCCCTTGATCCAGCGGCAGGGACGAACGCAGGCGTAGAGGTCCAGTCTCTGACGCAGCGTCACGTTCAGTGACCGGATCCCGCCGCCGACAGGCGTGGTCAACGGACCTTTGATCGCGATGCCGAATTCGCTGATCGCGTCCAGCGTTTCCTGCGGAAGCCATTCTCCGGCTACCTGCTGACCCTTCTCTCCCGCGTAGACCTCCATCCAGTGAATTCGTTTCGCGTCGCCGTATGCGGCTTCGACGGCGGCGTCGAATACTCGGACGGCCGCTGCCCAGATGTCGGGCCCCATACCGTCGCCTTCGATGAACGGTATGATCGGGTTGTCCGGAACCTGCGGCCCGGCCTCGGTCACGCGAACAGAAGATCCACCCTCGGGAACTGCGGCGAATTTGTACTCGGAAGCCATGTGCGCCTCCGCTCCTTGCTTCGGGGTTCGTTGATTCAGCGTCTCTCTTCGAGCCGAACGAAGTGCCGATCGATCTCACCGACGTAGTCGGCCCGCGGTCGGATCAGTCGGTTATTCTCATGCTGTTCCATCACGTGCCCGGCCCAACCTCCTACTCTACCGATCGCGAAGAGCGGCGTATAGAGGTCCAGTGGCAGGCCGAGACTGCCGTACACGGTCGCACAATAGAAATCGACGTTGCAGGGGATGCCCTTCCTGTCGAGCATCGTCGATTCCACGGTCCGGGCGAGCGCGTGCAAGTTGGCGGCGCCGGCATCGCCGGAAAGCTCCTCGGACATCTGTCGCAGATGCGTGGCGCGAGGGTCCTCCGTCCGGTAGACGCGGTGGCCGAAGCCCATGATCTTCTTCCCCTCTGCCAGGGCGCCTTCGACCCAGGCCTCGGCGTCCCCGTGCTGCTCGATCTCGAGGAGCATTTCCATCGCCCGCTGATTCGCTCCGCCGTGAAGCGGTCCCTTGAGAGCACCGATCCCCGCCGTGATCGCCGAGTGCATGTCGGACAGGGTCGATGCCACGATTCGACACGCAAAGGTCGAAGCGTTGAGGCCGTGTTCCAGGTACAGAATCAGCGAAGTGTCCAGGGCACGAGTCGCCGTCTCGCCGGGGGGGTCGCCGGTGAGCATGTAGAGGAAATTGGCCGAATGCGACAGGTCGGGGTCGGGGGAAATCGGCGTCTTTCCTTCCCGGAGTCTGTGGAAGGCCGCCACGATCGTCGGCATTTGTGACACGAGTCTCACAGACTTGGCCAGATCGGCGCCGCGCTCATTGGACTCCGCGTCGGGGTCCACACAACCGAGAGCGGACACCGCCGTGCGGAGCGCCGACATCGGTACCGTGTCGCCGGGAAGTTCCCGGAGGACATCCACCACCTCAGCGGGGAGTTCCCGTTCGGCTGCCAGAAGGCCCTCGAATGCGATCAACTCGGCCCGATTGGGCAGTTCGCCGTACCACAGGAGGTAGAGCACCTCGGGGAATCGTGCGCCCTTTGCCAGAGCGTGGATGTCGTAGCCCCGATACCAGAGCTTCCCATTCTCACCGTCGATCTTGCTGAGTCCGGTCTCTGCCGCGACGACCCCCGCGAGACCGCCCGAAGCCTTCTTGTTCCCACTCATGCGTGAGTCCAGCCTCCGCCTGTCGAGTATTCCGGTTTCTGGTGCAGAAAGGGGGCGAGACGTCCGGAGGTGCCCGGCGTCACGCCCCCTGCGCGATCTTTCCCTCGTGGGGCCGATTACCGGATCGCCGGATCGGCCTCGGCCTTCTCGAACTGCGAGACCAGATCGTCCGTGGAAAGCGTCTCGAACGAACCGGCCGGCAACCGGATCCTGCGCTGCGGCTCCGACGGATCGGAGAAGCAGACGAAGATCACGGCTTCGCGGTCCTCCACCTTCTTCTTGTCATCGGGATCGGGCCAGAACACGTCGCGCGAAGCGAGCCATGCCTTCCAGCGCCGACCGTCGTCATCCCGAAAATGCTTTGTCATTCACACCTCGAAGCAGTGGTCTCCCCGGGCCGTTCCCGATCTGAAACAGACCGTTATAATAGCCGGAAATCGGCTCGATGTCCAACGATCTTCCGGCCAACGACACAGTTGCCTACACTGCCAGCCGGGAAACGATTCATCCCGTCCACCGGGTGTTCGGAACGATCGACTGGAGCCTGAGACATGATGTCGCGCGACTGCCGGATCAGCCTGATGACTTCGCTGCTGCTTCTCGCCACCGCCACGGGTCTTCATTCGCAGGAGACGGGATCACAGAGCGATGCCGCCCTCCGGCCGCTCAGGCCCGTTCACACGTACTCGATCGTCGCTCGAGATTCGGTGACGGGAGAGATGGGCGTTGCCGTGCAGTCTCACTGGTTCTCGGTCGGCTCCAGTGTTCCGTGGGCGGAGAGCGGAGTGGGCGCAGTCGCCACCCAGTCCTTCATCGATCCCTCGTACGGATCTCTCGGACTCGAGCTCATGCGGACCGGGCGGGGCGCGCAGGAGGCTCTCGCGGGCCTCGTCGCGGCCGACGCCACTCCCGAGGTCAGGCAGGTGGGCTTCGTCGACGCAACGGGCGCGACGGCTGCCTGGACCGGCGACCTGGCCATTCCACACGCCTGCGACAGACAGGGACCCGGATTCACCGTACAGGCGAACCTGATGCACCGGGTGGGGGTCTGCGATGCGATGTTCGAAGCGTTCATGACCGGAACCGGTGATCTGCCCGCCCGCCTGATGGCGGCGCTGGTGGCGGCAGAAGACCTGGGGGGCGACATCCGGGGTCGGCAGTCTGCGGCCCTGCTGGTGGTCGCCGCCACGGCCTCCGGCCGCCCGTGGGAAGATCGCCTGTACGACCTGCGCGTGGAGGACAGCCGCGAACCGCTGGCCGAGCTGGATCGCCTGCTGGGCGTGGCCCGCGCCTATCGTCACATGAATGCCGGCGACGCGCGACTGACGGAGGGTGACGTCGACGGAGCCGTGGAAGAGTATCGAAAGGCAGAGGCTCTGCTCCCCGGGGAATCGGAACCTCTGTTCTGGCACGCCGCGACGCTGGCCAGCGTGGGTCGTGTCGAAGAGTCCCTGCCTCTGTTCGCCGAGGCATTCCGGCTCCGTCCGGAGTGGAAGGAGCTGGTCCCGCGCCTGCCGACCGCCGAACTGCTTCCGGCGGATCCCGAGCTGATCGAGCGGATCCTGAACGCGGACGCTCCCTGATCGGCCCGACCCTCGGTCGGTCCGATGCGATGGCGGCGCGATGGGGCGGCTAGCGGGCGCTTCCGTCCCGATTCTCATCGGGCTGCATGCGGCAGGCGAAAGCGAACCCGGCGCCGAATCCGCTGATCAGCAACGCAAGCAGCAGGGTGATGAATATGTACATGTGTCGCTCAGTTCCATGGTCGTCGCGGCCGGCGCGAGTCGCCGTCGCGGCCGCGTCAGAATGAGGGACTGCCCTTTCTCTGTCCAGTCCCCGGGGCGAGTCCCGTTGCGTCTCGACGGGTGACGCTTCACGTTCGGTCGGCACGGGCCGCCCGGCGCGGACCGCAGCTCACAGGTTTCCGGTGCGGTGGACCGATATCGAGGAGTCGAGAATGTCGCGTACGGCAGATTTCATACGAGAGGTCGATCAGTGGAGCGCTCACAACTACGGACCCCTTCCCGTAGTGCTGGAACGTGGTGAAGGCGTCTGGGTCTGGGACGTGGAGGGGCGCAAGTACCTGGACATGCTGGCCGCGTATTCGGCAGTGAACCAGGGACATCGGCACCCTCGCATCATCGATGCCCTGAATCAGCAGGCTGGCCGCCTGACTCTGACCTCCCGTGCCTTCCACAACGACCGCATGGGCCCGTTCCTTCGCGCGCTCTGCGAGGCGACCGGATTCGATCGCGCTCTTCCCATGAATACCGGTGCCGAGGCCGTGGAGACCGCCCTCAAGGCCGCCCGGAAGTGGGGATACGAAGTCAAGGGTGTACCGGAGGATCGAGCCGAGATCATCGTGTGCGAGAACAACTTCCATGGTCGGACCACCACCATCGTGGGATTCTCGTCGGAGGACCAGTATCGGCGGGGATTCGGTCCGTTCGCGCCGGGCTTCATCACCATCGCGTACGGCGACACGGACGCGCTCGAGCAGGCCATCGGTCCGAATACGGTCGCCTTCCTCGTTGAACCGATTCAGGGCGAGGGCGGCATCGTCGTTCCTCCGGACGGCTACATGAGCACGGTTCAGGAGATCTGCCGGACGAACCAGGTACTCGTACTCAACGACGAGATCCAGACGGGCCTCGGGCGAACCGGGAAGATGTTCTGCGGGGACTGGGACGGAGAGCGGGGCGACATACTGATCGTGGGCAAGGCCCTGGGCGGAGGCGTGTTCCCCGTATCGGGGATCCTCGCCGATGACGATGTGATGGAGGTATTCCATCCGGGGGATCACGGGTCCACGTTCGGAGGCAATCCCCTCGGGGCAGCGGTCGGCGAAGCGTCCCTGGCCGTGATCCTCGACGAGGGGCTGCCGGAGCGTTCGCTCGAACTGGGCACCTGGCTGCAGGAGCGACTTCGCGAGATCGATTCACCGCACGTCGCCGAGGTGCGCGGAAGAGGCCTCATGATCGGAGTGGAGATTCGGAAGGAGTCCGGCCCGGCACGCCCCTTCTGCAACGCGTTGATGGAGCGCGGCGTTCTCTGCAACGACACCCACCATCAGGTAATCCGCATCGCCCCGCCGCTGGTCGTCTCGCGCGAAGAGCTGGAGATGGCGCTCGACGTGATCACCGAAGTGGTCGGAGCCGGGAGCCCGGTGGGGGCCGTCTGAAGCGAAGGACGCCCCTCGCAACGCCACGCTGAGGCGGGAGAGACATCGGCCCGGGAGGCTACGCGCCTCCCGGGCCGATTCCGTTAACCGTCGTCCCGGTAGGCCCGGATGATCAACACCGGCTCGACGGGGACATCTCCCATTCCCGCCTTCTGACCCGTTCGCACCTGGCCGATCTCGTCGATCACTCCCATCCCGTCCACGACACGACCGAAGACCGCGTAGCCCCACGTCTGTCCCGGCCTGCCTCCGTGATCCAGAGCCGGGTTGTCGACGAGGTTCACGAAAAACTGCGAGGTCGCACTGTGCGCAGACGGAAGGCGGGCCATCGACAGCGTCCCGCGAAGGTTCTTCAGCCCGTTGTCCGATTCGTTCTGAATCGCATCTCGGGTCGGCTCACGCTTCACCATGTCTCCCTCGAAACCGCCACCCTGGATCACGAATCCGGGAACGACGCGATGGAAGGAAAGGCCGTCGTAAAATCCCGAATCGACGTAGGCGAGGAAATTCTCTACCGAGATCGGCGCCTCGTCGGGATACATCTCGATTCGAATCGTGCCCTTCGAAGTCTCCATTACGACCACGGGTGCCTCCGTTTCCTGGCTGGCCTCACTGCACGCCACCGTCGCGAACATCATCAGAATCATCAATGCGGCTCTCATTCGAAGATCGCTCCTCTGGTCTCGATTCCACTTCGGGTCCGGCGTCCTTCGACGCCATGCTCGGGCCGGAGCCTGCTGCCGCCCCCGGCGACGGGAGACTCTCAACCTCCCGACGCTCCGGCGCAAGCAGCGCCGCCTCACGGCTCGCTGCCAGGATCCTCTGGTAGCCCGTCTCCACCCAGGGAGGAGTGTCACGTCCCACCTCGCCTTCCCGATACCGGCGGATCCAGTCGTGCTGGTAACGGACCAGTGACATCGCCAGGTCGACGATCGCCTGGGCCGACTCCTTGGACCGCTCCTCGCCCGCGAGGTGCGAATAGTCGATCGCGGGTCCGAACAGGATCGTCACCCGCTGAAAGGGCCGCGGCCATGCCGCGCCGATCGGCAGCACGTCGTCCATTCCCTCAATCGTGACCGGTATCAGGTGCGGGCGATTTGCGAGCGCGACCAGCCCGGCTCCGGGCTTTCCCTTTCCGACCTCCCCGGTACGAGTTCGCGTACCCTCGGGAAAGAGGATCATCGTCCCCTCCCGGAGCGCGCGAATCATCCGGTAGAGCGCGCGCATGTCACGGCGACCTGGCGCCACCGGAATGCACTTCCATTGATCCGACCACCAGCCCTGGTAGGCGTTCTTGTAGAAATTCTCCTCTGCCGCCGGATTCCACGGGGCCAGCCAGGGTCGATAGATCGCCGGTCCGTAATAGGCGCTGAATCCGATCAGGAAGCTGTCGATCAGGGACTGGTGATTGGAGAGCAGCAGCACGTTGCGGGCGCGCAGCGCATTGCGCCGCCCGATGATCTCCGTGCGACTGAGCCCGAAGAACAGGATCGCTCCCACCGTCACCGTCACGAGCGAGAAGAACCAGCGCGTGAACGGCCACACGGCGTTGAACAGTCGCCCCCGGTGATCCGCTTTGTAGCGTCGCGCCATACACGCCCTCGCAGGGTGGTCGCAGAACGCGCCGACTTCTGACGCGATCCGGTCCGACAATATCCCCCGCGCAGGCGAACGAGGCCAGCTTGCGGCTCGACGGGTGGCCTTCGGGGGCGCATATTCCGACTCGTTCGACTGACACAGACGGAACCGCGGACTTTGCCCCGGTAGTCGCCTGCCGTACCCGCAGACCCGGGATTCGAAAGGAATGACATGCCCGACACCAGGCCCCTGAGCCATGACTCCTTTGGAGCGCGGCGCGAGATTTCCCTGCCCGACGGTACGACAGCCACGATCTTCGATCCCGGTGCGCTCGAACGCTCGGGAATCGGCCGGGTCGGTCATCTCCCCTTTTCGATCCGGATTCTGCTCGAGAATCTCCTTCGTCATGAAGACGGCGGGTCCGTGACGGCGGACGATATCGAAGCTCTCGCGATGTGGGAGCCCGAGAAGGAGAGAGAGATCGCCTTCCGACCCGCACGCGTGATCCTGCAGGACTTCACGGGCGTACCGGCCGTCGTCGATCTGGCCGCCATGCGGGACGCCATGTCGGACCTCGGGGGTGACCCGGCGAGAATCAACCCGTTGATGCCGTCCGAGCTCGTGATCGACCACTCCGTGCAGGTCGATTCGTTCGGGCTCCTGGCGTCGTTGCTGATCAATGCCGAGAGAGAGTTCGAGCGGAACCGGGAGCGCTACGAGTTCCTGCGCTGGGGCCAGGAGGCGTTCGGCAATTTCCGTGTCGTGCCTCCGAGCACGGGCATCGTTCACCAGGTGAATCTCGAGTATCTGGCTCGCGTCGTATTCGACGTCGACACGGGCCGTGGAAGGATCGCCTACCCCGATACGCTTGTCGGGACGGATAGCCACACGACGATGATCAACGGCCTGGGCGTGCTCGGATGGGGGGTCGGCGGCATCGAGGCGGAAGCCGCAATGCTGGGCCAGCCGATCAGTTTTCTCGTTCCGGAAGTGATCGGATTCCGGCTCGAGGGCCGGCTACCCGATGGTGCGACAGCCACGGACCTGGTGCTGCGCGTGACCGAAATGCTGCGCCAGCGCGGTGTCGTAGGACGGTTCGTGGAGTTCTTCGGCCCTGGGCTCCCGGCCCTGTCGCTGGCCGACCGAGCGACGCTCGGAAACATGTCGCCGGAATTCGGATCCACCTGCGCGATCTTCCCGATCGACGAAGAGACCCTCGCGTACCTGCGATTCAGCGGTCGCAGCGAGGATCAGGTGGCGCTGGTCGAGACCTATGCGAAGGAAACGGGTCTGTTCCACGAGCCCGGAACACCCGCCGCAGCCTACACCGACACTCTCAGCCTGGATCTCGAGACGATCGAACCGAGCATTGCCGGGCCGAAGCTTCCCCAGCAGAGAATCGCTCTCGCGAACGCCAGGCGCTCCTTCGCGCGCTGGTTGTCCGAGCTTCGCAGTCCTGCTCCGGCTGCCAATGGCGGTGCAGGCGGACGCATGTCGGCAGAGGGCGGCCCGGGAAGCGCGGAACATGCTTCGGTTCACACCCGTTCGGCTCCGGTCTCGTGGGAGACGCTGGATGGCGAGCCGACTGCGTTCGAAGTCGCCGACGGTTCCGTCGTGATCGCGGCGATCACCAGCTGCACGAACACCTCCAATCCCAGCGTGATGGTGGGTGCCGGCCTGGTGGCGAAGAAGGCGGTGGAGCTCGGCCTGAAGCGCAAGCCATGGGTCAAGACGAGTCTGGCTCCGGGCTCGAAGGTGGTGACGGAATACCTGCGCGAAGCGGGTCTGCTCGATGACCTCGAGGCGCTGGGTTTTGCGGTCGTCGGCTACGGGTGCACCACGTGCATCGGCAACAGCGGTCCCCTCCCCGCCCCGATCTCGGACGCGATCCGGGAGGAGGATCTCGCGGTGTGCGCGGTCCTGTCGGGCAATCGCAACTTCGAGGGCCGGATCAACCCTGATACCCGTGCCAACTATCTCGCGTCCCCGCCCCTCGTGGTGGCGTACGCACTCGCCGGGACGATGGACATCGACCTCGTGACGGAACCGCTCGGAACAGGCCGCGACGGGCAGGCGGTCTTTCTCTCCGACATCTGGCCCGGCCAGGATGAAATACGGGCAGCGGTCCGCACGTCGGTACGAACCGAACAGTTCCGGGAGCAGTACGCCGACGTGTTCCGGGGCGACGAGCAGTGGCGTTCCCTGCCCGTTCCGGAAGGGGAGCGATACGCGTGGGCCGAAGAATCGACGTACGTGCGCCGCCCCCCGTTCTTCGAGGGCATGTCCGCCGAACCGACGCCTCCCGGGGACATCCACGACGCCAGGGTGCTGGTCAGCGTGGGGGACTCGGTCACCACGGACCACATTTCACCAGCCGGGGCAATCTCCCGCGACTCGCCGGCCGCCCGATACCTCGAGGATCACGGCGTCCCGGCGTCCGAATTCAACTCGTACGGTTCGCGCCGCGGCAACCACGAGGTCATGATGCGGGGCACGTTTGCGAACGTCCGGCTGCGGAATCGACTCGTGCCCGGGGTCGAGGGCGGGTTCACGCGACACCTGCCGAATGGCGAGGAGATGTCGATCTTCGACGCCGCGATGCGTTACGCCGACGATCGCGTACCTCTGATCGTCCTCGCCGGAACCGAATACGGAACCGGCAGTTCGCGTGACTGGGCTGCCAAGGGACCTGCGCTGCTCGGAATCCGGGCCGTGATCGCCGTCGGATACGAACGCATCCATCGCAGCAACCTGATCGGCATGGGGATTCTGCCGCTGCAGTTCGAGGAAGGAAGCAGCGCGGAGTCACTGGGCCTCGATGGCACGGAAACGTTCGACATCGCGGGGATCGCGGACGGCCTGAGTGCCGGAGGCTCGGTTCGCGTCACCGCCCGCCACGAGAGCGGAGCCGTCACGGAGTTCGGAGCGGACGTCAGACTCGACACCGAGGTCGAGCTCGAGTACTACCGGAACGGAGGTATCCTCCAGACGGTCCTTCGTCAGATGCTGGGCGACTGAGGCCGGAACGACGCGGCGTACCGCGAATCCGGAGATCGGATTCACGGTGTACGCCGGGTCGATCGGACTGTACCTTTTTGTGTTGTCGTGTTTCGATGTTTCGGGGTCGCCGCACCGGCCCCGGCAGGATCATTCAATCCACGGAGAATCCGATGCATCTGCCTCGTACGAGCCGCTGGCTTCTGGCGACGGCGACGGTCGCCCTGGCCGGCTGTGCAAGCTCGGGAGCCAATCCTCCCGAGACACAGGTCGATCTTCCACCCGCCAATGCGAAAGTTCCGGCACCGCCCGGCGTGGTGGCCGAGACGAGCTCCCTTCTGAAACCGTCCGCCGAGGCCTACGCGCTGGCCGAGGACGTCGTGCTCGACGGAACCGAGATGGGCACGATGTGGACCTTCGAGAATCCGCCGCTCGACTACTGGGCGGAGACCTACGGATTCCGGCCGAGTGCGGACTGGCTCGAGCACGCTCGGCTCTCGTCCGTCCGCTACGGGGGAGGCTGCTCGGCCTCCTTCGTGTCTGCCGACGGACTCGTGATGACCAATCATCACTGTGCGCGGGGCTGCGTCGATGCCGTGGCCAACGACGGAGAAGACTTCCTCGTCAACGGATTCAAGGCGAAGTCGCGGTCCGACGAGCGCGTCTGCCCGAATCTCTTCCTCGATCAGCTGATCGAGATCGATGACATCACCGACCGCATGCACGGCGTCGCGCAGGCAGGCATGACGGACGAGGAGATCGGCGAGGCACAGGCATCGCTGACCGAGGAGCTCACCGCCCAGTGCGAGTCGGACACCGGCCTCGAGTGCCAGGTGGTCAATCTCTTCCACGGCGGCCAGTACAAGATCTACAAGTTCCGCCGGTTCCAACCCGTGAAGCTGGTCTTCGCTCCCGAGCTGCAGGCCGGCTTCTTCGGCGGAGATCCCGACAACTTCGTATACCCCCGCTACAACCTCGACGTCACCTTCGTGCGGGCGTACGAAGCGGACGGAACGACGCCGGCCAGCACGCCCCACTTCTTCGAGTGGGATCCGGACGGAGCCGCCGAGGGTGAGCTCGTGTTCGTGACCGGGAATCCGGGGTCCACTGCGCGGCAGATCACGCTCTCGCAGTACATGTACGAGCGCGAGATCTGGCACCCGATGATCCTCGATTTCTTCAACCAGCGGCTCGAGATCCTGCACGAAATCCAGCGGACCGATCCGGAACGCGGCCGCGCGATGCAGAACATGATCTTCGGATACGAGAACACCCAGAAGCTGTATCGCGGCGAGCTCGCGGGCCTGCGCTCGCCCGACCTCACCGCGAAGAAGATCCGATGGGAGCAGGAGTTCAAGGCTGCCGTCGCGGCCGATCCCGCTCTTCAGGCCGAGTACGGCGACGTGTGGAACAATCTCGCGAAGATCCAGCAGCAGAAGGCAACGCTGGCGCCGACTGTCTACATGAACAACCCCGCCTTCCTCGGCGCGTCTCAGCACCTGGCAACGGCCGGCCTGCTTCAGCAGTACGTGGAGGAGATGGCCAGGCCCGAGGCCGAGCGATCCGGGATGTTCCAGGGCGAGCGGGCGGTGCAGGTGCGGACACAGCTCGAAGGGAGTGAGCCGTTCCCGATGGATCAGTCCGTGGGAATGCTGGCCGGACGCCTCATGCTCGCAGAGAGTTGGCTGCCTGCCGACGCTCCGCTGAACCAGGTGGTCAGGCCCGGTGAGTCGCACGAAGCGGCGGCGACACGCTTGATCACCAGCTCGCGGGTCAGTGATCCCGACTTCCGCCGGGAGATCATGGCCGGCGGCGCAGAGGCGATCGCCGATGCGAACGATCCGCTGCTCGCCCTGGCCGGAGAGATGCGGAGTGCCCAGGCGGCGGCCCTGCCTGCGTGGGGAGCCGCCAACGCCGCCGAGGAAGTCCAGAACGAGCGGTTCGCGAAGGCGCTGTTCGCCGTGTACGGGACCGACCTCCCGCCCGACGCCACCTTCACGCTTCGGATCACCGACGGCGTCGTGGAGAGGTATCGTTACAACGAGACCTTCGCGCCGGCACAGACCTCGATCTACGGCTACTACGCCCGTGCGACCGAGTTCAACAACGAGATGCCGTGGACGATGCCGCAGAGCTGGTGGGACGCCAAGGACAAGGTGGACATGAGCGTGCCGATCAACTTCGTATCCACGAATGACATCACCGGCGGGAACAGCGGAAGCCCCGTCATCGATCGTGATGCGAGGCTCGTCGGAATCGCGTTCGACGGCAACCCGGAGTCGCTGCCGAACGAGTTCTTCTTCGCTGCCGAGAACGGACGGACGGTATCGGTCCATTCGGCGGGAATCATCGAGGCGCTGAAGAACGTCTACGGAATGACCGGGCTGGTGAACGAGCTGCTCGGAGGTCGCTGAACCGACGTGATCGTCGAACCGGGCCCTGACCCGGACCGATCGCCCTCGGAGTTGGAAAGAGCGGCACGTCCCCCCTGTGTGGGCGTGCCGCTCTTTCCGTGCGCTACATGCGCTTGTAGCTGGGTCCGCTGCCTCCCTCGCGAGGCGTCCAGCGCGGCCCGAGGACATCGGTAGCCCGGCAGTCAATGCAGTTGGGCGCGTTCACCACCAACCCGTTCTCGCCCCATTCGTAGACGCCTGCAGGGCACATGTGCTCGTACAGTCCCGCCAGGTCTCGCGAGACCTCATCGGGTGCGATCAGGTGCGAGGGAATGTCGTCGCGGGTCGCATTCCCGGAGCGGAAGACCGCGTCCACCTTGCTGAAGGTGTAGCGCCCGTCGGTCGTGACGGGATCGGGATCGGTCACGGTCCGCGGCTCTGCCGCGTCCTCCTCCACCTCGATCCGCCCGCCGGGCACACGCCCTCCGCTCGCTACGGCCAGGGCCGATTTCACGGCGCCTGACCAGAACCCGCCTTTGAAGGCCAGACGCATGTTTCGACGCCGATACAGGTCCCGGGCCATCTCGCCCGAACGGATGCGGTCCTCGTACCCGGACAGCGCCTCCGCCGTGGGTTCGCCGGACTTGAGGGCCTCGAAGGCGCTGCGAGCAGCGTGTATGCCCGACCACATGGCATAGTGAACCCCCTTCAGCGAAGGGACGTCCACGAGCCCGGCCGCGTCTCCGGCGACGAGAAGCCCGGCGCCCGAGAGCCGGTCGGGGATCGACCACCAGCCTCCCTCGGGAATCGTCTTCGCGCCCCACTCGACCATCTCTCCACCCTCGAGGACCTTCGTGAAGAGCGGATGCCCCTTCACTCTCTGAAGGAGCTCGTGGATGTCGAGACCGGTCTGCCGGTAGTCGAGCCCGACTACGATGCCGATCGACACGAGGTCTTCACCCATCGGGTAGATCCACGTGCCTCCGAAAGCGTCGGAAGGCAGGGGCCAGCCCAGGGTGTGAATCACCTCGCCCGGCGGCTTAGGGACCTGCCACAGCTCCTTGACTCCCAGGGCGTAGATCTGCGGATTCGCCGACCCGATCCCGCTTTCCTGCAGCCATGCCGCGGTAAGCGGTCCCCGACACCCCTCCGCGAGCACCGTGACCCTGGATGTCAGGTCCGTCGGAGGCATGAAACCCGACCCTGGATTACCCTCCCGGTCCAGCCCGGCCGGGGTGGTTCGTACGCCTGTGACGGTTTCACCGTCCATCAGCAGTGCATCGGCCGGGAAGCCCGTGAACACGTTGACACCGAGCTCCTCGGCTCTCTCCCCGAGCCATGCGACGACCTCGCACAGCGAGGCCACGTGGTTGCCGTGATTCCGCATCGGCGGGGGCGTGGGCAGCCGGCGCTGACCGTTTCGGGTCAGCATCAGGACGCGCTCACCGCCGACCGCGCCGCGGAACGGGTACGCGTCCGGCGCCATGTCCGGGAACAGCTCCCGGAAGGGAGACGGGTTGATCACGGCGCCCGAGAGGCAGTGTTCCCCGAGGCTGGGCGCCTTCTCAAGCACGCCGATCTCCAGCTCCCCGAGCTCACCGCCGGATTCGGAATCCCGGCGCACGAGACGCGCAAGCTCGATGGCACCGGCCAGACCGGCCGGTCCGCCGCCGACGAAGAGCACGTCCATCGGAACCGCTTCCTCATCCGGCGTCTCCCGGAGTATGAACCGGTCCTTCGGAAAGCCGGGCTGTGCCCGGAGCGGAATGATCCTTCCCTCAGAGTCCCTGATCGGCTTCAATGGTGTGTCCCGGTTGCTGGTCAGCTGTACTTCGGGCGCCCGATCCGGCATCGGACGCACCCGAGTCTTGCGGTGCCCCCGCGGGGTCGGTCAAGATGCTCGGCGACCGGACGCGTGTCCACCATGACCGGACGCGCTGTACTTGGCCGTGAATTCTCACATCGAGGGACCGGGACGTATGGCGACAGAGGCGGCTATCACGGGCGACGCTCCAAAAACACGGGGCTTCTCGCGCGCTTTTCTGGATTTTCTCCACGCGGAGACCTCGGGCGGGATCGTCATGCTCAGCGCGACCGCGCTGGCGCTCATCCTGGCCAATTCTCCCATGGGGGATGCCTACCGGGAAGTGTGGAAGACATATGGCGGCCTGGTGTTCGGCGACTGGTCCCTGAAGCTCTCGCTCGGACACTGGATCAACGATGGCCTGATGGCGATTTTCTTCTTCCTGGTGGGTCTGGAGATCAAGCGGGAGCTGCTGTTCGGAGAGCTCGCCTCCTTCCGCCGTGCTGCACTTCCCGTGGTCGCCGCTCTCGGCGGAGCGATCATTCCGGCGGCGATCTTCGTCGCCCTCAACCGCGGTGGCCCGTACCTCGACGGCTGGGCCATCCCGATGGCGACCGACATCGCGTTCGCCGTCACGCTGCTCGCCCTCCTGGGAAGCCGGGCGCCGTTGTGGCTCAAGTCATTCGTCACCGCACTCGCGATCGCCGACGACATCATGGCGGTGCTCGTGATAGCCTTCTTCTACACGACAGGCCTCGACATGACGGCCCTGATGTGGGCGGCCATGGTGGTCGGTGGGCTACTGATCTGCAATCTGGCCGGTGTGAGCAAGCCGGCTCCGTATGTGATCCTCGGTGTGATCCTCTGGTACTTCGTGCTCCTCTCCGGCATCCATGCGACGATCGCAGGCGTGGTCGCCGCGGCCTTCGTACCCGCCTCGATCCGACGGTCCGACCGAGGGACGCAACCCGAGGACCTGTCGGAGTCGATGCAGATCCTTCTCGACTCCATGGAGGAGGTACTTCCACCCGGCAGCGAGCTCTGGGAGGAGGTCGATGCCCGCGAGGCGGCGCTGGAGGACATCGCCGAGGACGCCGCCGCGTCGAGTGCGCCCCTGTACCGGCTCGAGCACGCGATCCATCCGTGGTCGGCCTTTCTCGTTCTGCCGATTTTCGCCTTCGCCAATGCAGGCGTCGAGATCCCGGTCGGTCAGCTGGCCAGCTCGCTCGTGCATCCGTTGACGCTCGGCATCGCACTCGGCCTCTTCCTCGGAAAGCAGGTCGGAATCACCGCCTTCGCGTGGCTCGCGATCAAGCTGGGACTCGGCGAACTCCCCGAAGGCGCGCGCTGGCGTCAGATCTGGGGCGGCGCCCTGCTGGCCGGAATCGGGTTCACGATGTCGATCTTCATCGCGTCCCTGGCGTTCAGCGACTACGAGGTGCTCGACAAGGCGAAGATCGGAATCATCGTCGGTTCGCTGCTCTCGGCCATCGTGGGCATCCTGGTCCTGAGGCTGGGGCCCTCGGTGCCGGAAGAAGGTGCGTGAACCTGTGAGCGAGGCGCAGCGCCCCGGGCTCGGGGTCCGGATCGGAAGCACGGTCATCTGGGCCATCTGGCTGCTGTTCACGGCCCTCTGGACCCCCGTCGTGCTGATCGTCTACCTGCTGACAGCCTGGTGGGACGAGCGTCGGTACTGGGCGGGCAGCACCTTCCGCCTGGGCGCCCGGATCCTGATCCTGTTGAATCCGTGGTGGAGGAGGAGAATCGTCGGAGATTCGCCGCCGCGTGGCTCCCATCCCTTCGTTGCCGTCAGCAATCACGAATCGCTGGCGGACATCGTGATCATCGGCACGCTCCCCTGGGAGATGAAGTGGATGTCGAAGGAGTCGATCTTTCGGGTGCCGTTTCTCGGCTGGATGATGCGCATGGCAGGCGATGTGGCCGTCAAGCGC
>CBDTXM010000047.1:0-17754 GCA_965364445.1 uncultured bacterium
ACCCGCCTCGCCATCTCCTCGCGCACCGCCCAGACCACCTCACACTGCTTGTACGGCAGTGAAGGGTGGAGCGGTTCTCCGAGCTCCGGCCGGGAGCGAATCAGGTCCCGTAGAGCTTCGATGTCCGTGCCGTATACCGATTGGGGGTCCGACGGGTCGAGCTCGTCGCTCCAGCCGTGCAGTTTCAGCGACTCCGTGCGGCTGGTCCGCCGCTCGAGCCCTCCGACTTGGACTGCCTGGTTGACAGTGTCCTCACCCATCCGCCGGTAGGTCGTCCACTTGCCGCCCGTGACCGTGACGAGTCCCGACGGCGAGACGAGCACCGTATGGTCGCGCGAAAGCTCCGCGGTGTCGTCGCCCTTCCCGACGCTGACGAGCGGTCGCAGGCCGGCAAAGCAGCTGAGGACATCGGCAGATGTCGGATCCTTGGTGAGATAGCGCGCGGCATGAGTCAGCAGGAAGTCGATTTCCTCGTCGAGCGGTCTCGGCTCGAGGGTCGCTTCCGGCATCGGCGTGTCGGTCGTACCCACGATCACCCGGTCGTGCCAGGGAACGGCGAAGAGCACGCGTCCGTCGTCGGTCTCGGGAACCATGATGGCGCTGTCGCCTGGCAGGAACGCCCGGTCCAGCACGATGTGAACCCCCTGGCTCGGTCGGACGATGGGGGCCGCGCCCGGATCGTCGAGGCTTCGGATCGAGTCGGTGAACACGCCCGTCGCGTTGACGATCACCCGGGCGCGGAACACGTGCTCGCGGCCGGTGAGAGCGTCCCGCGCCGTCACCGAGCGCGCGAATCCTGCCGCGTGCCCGATCCCGGTCACGCTCACGTGGTTGAGGACGATCGCCCCCAGGTGGTCGGCGGTGCGGGCCAGGGTGACGGCGAGCCGCGAGTCGTCGAACTGACCGTCGTAGTAGATCACGCCCCCGCGCAGGCCGTCGGGCTCGATCGTCGGGATCCGCGCGAGGGTCTCCTCCGGGGAGAGATTCTCCGAGGGGCCGAGGCCGAGGCGACCGGCCATCATGTCGTAGACCTTGAGCCCGATCCCGTAGAACGGGCCCTCCCACCAGTCGTACAGGGGGACGACGAATCCGAGGTGGTGCACCAGGTGGGGAGCGTTGTGGATCAGCAGCCCCCGCTCGTGAAGGGACTCGAGCACGAGGGAGACGTTGCCCTGTTTCAGGTATCGGACCCCGCCATGAATCAGCTTGGTGCTCCGACTCGAGGTGCCCTGGGCGAAGTCGGCCTGTTCGAGCAGCAGGGTGGAGTAGCCCCGGGACGCCGCCTCGACCGCGACGCCCAGTCCCGTGGCCCCGCCGCCCATCACGAGCACGTCGAATTCACGTTCGCCGTCCGCCCGTTGCAGCAGCGCTTCGCGGTTCAATCCCACCTCACGCTTCAGCGGACGGTGGATGCGCGACCCACCAGTCGCGCGCACGTTCCGACGTCCATGGCAAATCGAATTCGATGCCTTCGAGCGCCTCGGCGAACGCCGCCAGATCCTCGAACCGGTCCTCCGGCTTCTTGGCCAGACAGCGCAGAATTGCAGCATCCAGTTCCGGGGGAATCGGCTGCGAGGCGACCTCGGAAGGCGGGGTGGGCTCCTCGTTCATGTGCTTGGAGACCACGTCATACGGGCTGCTGCCCTCGAAGGGCGGCGATCCGGTGAGCATGAAGTAGGCGACGCAGCCGAGGCTGTACAGGTCGGCGCTTCCGGCTACCGAGCCCTGGTTGCGGGCGAGCTCGGGCGCGATGTACAGCGGCGTGCCGAACACCTGGCCGGCTCGCGTCAGCGAGGTGTCGTCTTCGGGCCCGAGATTCTTGGCGAGGCCGAAGTCGAGCACCTTGACGAAATCATACAGTCCGCCCCGCTCGGTGAGGAAAACGTTGGAGGGCTTCACGTCCCGATGCAGGATTCCGGCCCGGTGCGCTTCACCGAGTGAACCGCATGCCTGGACGAGAATGAAGCAGGCGCGCTCGGGCGGAAGCGGGCCGTAGCGATCGACGAGCTTCTGAAGGTCCAGGCCCTCGAGGTACTCCATCGCATAGTAGAAGGTGTGCGCGTCGGCCGCGCGCCCGAAGTCGTACACCGTGATCGTGTTCGGGTGGGTGAGATTCGCCGAGAGCTGAACCTCGCGCTCGAATCGCCCGATCAGTTCGGCGCTTCGGGACGGATCCGACTTCATCACCTTCAGTGCCGTGGGTCGCCGGATCAGCGCGTGCTCGGCCACGTAGACCTCTCCCATCCCTCCCTTTCCGATCTCTCGCTGGATCACGTAGTTCCCGAGCTTCTGAGCTTTCTGGAGCTCACGCCGGACGGAGAACAGCGACCAGCTGACGATCACCGAGGCGCCCGCGACGAGCGCGGCCCCGAGCGCTCCCTGGACGGCGCGGTCCCGATACGGTTCGGTGACAGCCGCCCAGGAGGACGCGACCGACGGCATGGTGCTCTCCGTGATCAGCACGAACAGCGGATAGGCCGTGGCGGCCACCCCGGCGGCGATCGACTGGTAGCGGACCCGCCAGGGCAGGACGGCGGCGATGAACAGGACGAGCCCGTTCGTGCGGGTGGGCGCCATCCCGGCCAGGAAGGCAGCGTCGGAAAAGGCACTGACGAGAATGCCGACCACGACCACCGAGCAGACGAACCGCTCGATTCCCTCCGTTGTCGCCGGCCAGCGAAGCACGACGAAGCCTGCGAGGCCCAGGAGGCCGGGTACCAGCCACTCGAGGGGCCAGTACCAGGGAGAGGCGTCGGAGGTGACGGCCGCACCGGCGTGCAGGACGTAGAGATCGAGCAGGTTGAGGAGCGAAAGAAGTCCGGCCAGAAGGAAGAAGACGAGCGCCGAGCGCCGGCGCAGGATGTCCGTCTGTTCCTGCTCCCACGCCGTGGCGGCCGAGTCGAGCTCGATTCGGGGAGCTCCGCTCCGGATCAACTCGCTCATCTGCGACTCATCAGGCGGATCCTCGCTCCACGGCTGGAGCGCTCCGGCCGCCTCGCGCCGGTATCGCTCGCGGTCTCAGTCCGACTTCGGCCCGGCTTCGCGGACGGCCTCGGTGACATGCTCCTCGTACCGCTCGAAGTTCGCCTGGAAACGGGCCGCCAGATCCCGCGCCGCCCGGTCATAGGCATCTTTGTCGGGCCAGGTATTGCGGGGATCGAGGACCTCTGCCGGAACGCCGGGGCAGGTGACCGGCACGTGCACGCCGAATACGGGATCCGGCCGCGTCTCCACCCCCGCGAGGCTCCCGTCCAGCGCGGCGTGAACCATCGCACGCGTGTGGGCGATCTTCATCCGTTCCCCCACGCCATAGGGCCCGCCGCTCCATCCCGTGTTCACGAGCCAGCAGTCCACCTCGTGCTTCGCGATCTTCCGGCCCAGCATCTCGGCGTACACCGAGGGATGCAGGGCCATGAACGGAGCGCCGAAGCAGGCGCTGAACGTCGCCTTCGGCTCGTTGCCCAGTCCCTTCTCCGTTCCCGCCAGCTTCGCGGTATAGCCCGAGAGGAAGTGGTACATCGCCTGTTCGGCCGTCATCTTCGAGATCGGAGGGAGTACACCGAATGCGTCCGCGGTCAACATGACGATGTTCTTCGGATGCCCCGCCATGCCGGTTTCGGAAGCGTTCGGGATCATGTGGATGGGGTAGGCGGCGCGCGTGTTCTCGGTCAGCGAGTCATCGTCGAGATCGAGCTCACGCGTGTCCGGGTCGATCATCACGTTCTCGAGTACCGTGCCGAACCGCCGGGTCGTGGAGTAAATCTCGGGTTCGGCCTCTTCCGAGAGCCGGATCGCCTTGGCGTAGCAGCCGCCCTCGAAGTTGAACACGCCGCGATCGCTCCAGCCGTGCTCGTCGTCTCCGACCAGGGTCCGCTGCGGATCGGCCGACAGGGTCGTCTTGCCCGTCCCCGACAATCCGAAGAACACCGCCGTATCGCCCTCGGCTCCCACGTTGGCCGAGCAGTGCATCGGCAACACGTCCGACAGAGGCAGCAGGTAATTCATCACGGTGAAGATCGACTTCTTGATCTCGCCCGCGTAGCTCGTGCCGCCGATCAGGACCATCCGGTGTCCGAGGTCGAGGATGATGAACACGGTGGAATTCGTCGGATCGATCTGCGGGTCGGCGTGAAAGCCCGGACACTGAAGGATGGTGAAGTCCGGCTGATGATCGCCGATCGCGCTGTGCGGAGGTCGGATGAACATGTTCCGCGAGAACAGGCTGTGCCACGCGTTCTCGGTGATCACCCGGATCGGAATCCGGTACTCGGGGTCGGCCCCGGCCCAGAGGTCCTGGACGAAGATGCCGCGACCCTGCAGGTATGCCAGCATCCGGCGATGCAGATCGACGAACTTCTCCTGCGGGTACGGACGGTTGACGTCGCCCCACCAGATGCGGGTCTGGGAGCTCGGCTCCTCGACGACGAACTTGTCGAGCGGGGATCGGCCCGTGTGGTCACCCGTTCGAACCACGAGCGGTCCTCCCGCCAGAACGGCCTCGTTCGCCCGGATCGCATGCTCGTACAGGGCGGGAGTCGTGTAATTCCATCGGACGATGCTCGCGCCCGTGATCCCGTGATTCTCGATGCCGTAGCTGGAGATGACCGGTCCGATCTGCTGCATATGTTCCTCGCGCGTTGCTCGAAATGCAGGTTCGATGCTCGATCCGTCATCGTGGCCCGTGGTTGCGCCCGGCGCAATGCCGAGGGGCCGTCTGGCTCGCTTCGGTAGGCCCGCATAGTTTCCGAACGCCGGCGGAGAGGTGCCTCCGGCGTCGGTTCCGCGCGCACACCAATCCCGTACCGCGAGTCGGTCGATGATCACGATAACGGGCACAGGTCTCACCATCGAAGAGGTCGTGGCGATCGCCCGAAACGGCGAGAGCATCGCGCCGTTGCCACCGGAGGCGCGCGACAGGATGGAGCGCAGTCTCGCCTGGGTGGAGACTGCCGTCGCCGAAGGAGAGAGGAAGATCTACGGCGTGAATACCGGCTTCGGCTCTCTCGCGAATACGAGCATCCCGGCCGCTGAAGCCAGTCGCCTGTCCCGGAATCTGATCCTCAAGTGTTGCGCGGGCTCCGGTGCGCCGCTGGCCGAGCCGCTGGTCCGCGCGATGATGGCGATCCGCGCGAGCACGCTCGCTCGGGGTCTCTCGGGCGTGAGGCCGGCACTCGCGGAATCGATGATTCGAATGCTGAATCGTGGCGTCACGCCGTTCGTGCCGGGCAAGGGGTCTCTCGGAGCGAGCGGCGATCTCGCGCCGCTCGCGCACATCGCCGTGATGATGACTCGTGAGCCCGACGGATCGGACAGGGAGGATTACAGCGGTCGAGCGTGGTTCGAGGGTAAGCTGATGTCAGGCGCCGAGGCGATGGAAGCTGCCGGCATTCCAAGGCTGGTCCCTGGACCCAAGGAAGGCCTGGCGCTCACCAATGGTACGACCTTCATGCTGGCCGCCGCCGTGCTCGCCGTCGCTGAAGCGGAGCGGCTCCTCGACCATGCCGACATCGCCGCCGCGCTCTCCCTGGAGGCATTGCTCGCACTGTCGTCGGCCTTCCATCCGCTGCTTCATGAGGCGAACGGTCAGAAGGCCCAGGCAGACGCCGCGGCGCGGATTCGCGCCCTCACCTACGGTAGTCGGCTGATCGATTCGGACACGAACCGGGTGCAGGACGCCTACAGCCTGCGCTGCGTTCCGCAGGTGCACGGCCCGGCGCGCGACGCGGTAGCCTTCATTCGCAGCCGGGTGGAGAGCCTCCTGACGGGCTCCAGCGACAATCCCCTGGTGTTTCCGGAGGCCGACGGAGGAGGACGGGCGATCAGCGGCGGGAACTTCCACGGACAGGGGCTCGCCTTCTGGCATGATCTGCTGGGAATCGTGATCGCCGAAGTCGCCAGCATGAGCGAGAGACGATGTTTTCGGCTCCTCACACCCGAGCTGAACGCGGGACTGCCCTCCATGCTGGTCGCCAACCCGGGCCTCGACAGCGGACTGATGCTGGGCCAGTACACGGCGGCCGCCCTGGTCTCGGAAAACAAGACGCTCGCTCACCCGGACAGCGTCGATTCGATCCCGTCGAGCGCGAACCAGGAGGATCACGTGAGCATGGGAGCGAACGCCGCCCGGCACGGACTGGAGATCCTGGAGAACGTCCGCACGGTCGTGGCCGTGGAACTCGTGACCGCGGCCCAGGCCGTGGAGTTACGTGAGCGGGGGGCCGAACGGCTCGGGCAGGGGACCGCCGCCGCCTTCCGACAGATTCGCTCGCGGGTGCGATTCCTGGAGCACGACCGTCCCCTCGCTCCGGATATCGAGGCGGTCGCAGACTTGATCGGATCAGACACCATTCTCGCCGAGGTGCGACAGGCACTGGGCGAGGAGCAGAGGAGGAGCTGATGAAGACGTGGACGGATGCCGACATCGAGGCATTCACCAGAGTGCTCGATCCAGAAGATAACGCGACCGGCGGTGGGACGGCCTCGGCCGTAGCCGGTGCGATGGCGGCCGGCCTGGTGGGAATGGTGGCCAGGGTCTCGAAGGGAAAGCCGGATCTCGAAACCGACGACTTCTACGCCGCGATCGATACCGAGGCGCAGCAGCTGACACGAGATCTGATGCAGGGAGGACGCGAGGATTCGGAGGCATTCGGGGCGGTCATGCGGGCATTCACTCTGCCCAAGTGCACGGACGAGGAAAAGGCGGCCCGTTCGACGGCGATCCAGGAGGGGATGATCGGTGCGACTCGAGTTCCGCTGGAGAACGGGACGCGATGCGTGCGCGTTCTCGAGCTGGCCGATCGACTTTCGGCGTCGTTCAACACGAACGCCGAGTCGGATCTCGCGGTCGCCCGGTCGCTGGCCCGGAGTGGGGCGGAGGGTTGTCTGGCGAACGTCGCGATCAATCTGTCGAGCGTGAAGGACGAGGCAGTGAGAGCGCAGATCGAGACCCGAGCGAACGAGCTCCGAAGCGTGTACGAGGTTCTGGGAGGAACTGGCGATGCCTGAAGTCCTGATGTGTGAGACGAACGTCAGCGAGGGCCGCCGCCCGGCGGTGGTCGAGGCCCTGGTCGAGGCGGTGCGCTCGGTGCCGGGCGTGCGGGTCGCCGACTGGTCGGCCGACGCCGATCACAACCGGGCCGTGATCACCTACCTCGGTGAGCCGGATCAGGTGCTCGAGGCCGCGAAGGCGCTGGCGGAGGTCGCGCTCGACGTGATCGACATGCGCGAGCACGAGGGAGAGCACCCGCGACAGGGAGCACTGGACGTGGTGCCCTTCATTCCGATCCGGGAAGTGACCACCGAACGGGCGGTCGAGATCGCCCGTTCGTTCGGAGCCTGGCTCGGTGCCCGTGGCGTGCCGGTCTACTATTACGAGGACGCGGCGACTCGACCCGAGCGGCAGAGTCTTCCCAAGATCCGGAAGGGCCAGTACGAGGCGCTGGAGGAGAAACTGAAGGACCCCGCCTGGGCCCCGGACGAGGGACCTGCCGAATTCAATCCAAAGGCGGGGGCGACGGTCACCGGAGCCCGGTTTCCACTGATCGCCTTCAACGTGAATCTCCGGACCGACGATGTCGAGATCGCGCAGACGATCGCGCGGGCCGTGCGGCACATCAACGGCGGCTACAAGGCCGTTCGGGGAATGGGGTTCGCCCTCGAGGAGCGGGGGATGGTACAGGTGTCGATGAACCTCGTGAACTACCTCGAGACGCCGATCCACAGGGTGCTCGAGACGGTTCGGTCGGAGGCCGCGCGCTACGGGGTCGGCGTGGCCGGGACCGAGTTGATCGGGCCGGTGCCGCTCGGCGCGCTCGAGGAAGTCGTGAAGTTCTACCTTCAGGTACACGATTTCACGACGGAGCAGGTCGTCGAGACGGCGCTGCTCGCGTGACGATGGGTGCCCGATCGCTTCCCGCCGCCGACCTCCTGGTCAGAGGCGCTTCGGAGCTCCTGACCTGCGGTGAAGTTTCGAGCCGGGTCAGCGGATTCGAGCGGATTCCCGGCGGCACAGTCGCGATCGCGGCGGACCGGGTGATCGCCGCGGGGCCCGAGTCGGAGGTGAGACGCCAGGTCGCGATCGAAGATGCCCGGGTACTGGACGTCGGAGGCGGCGTCGTCGCCCCCGGGTTCGTGGATGCCCACACGCACCTGGTGTTCGGCGGCACGCGCATGCGGGAGTATGCCTCCCGGCTCACCCGGACCCGCGAGGAAACGGAAGCGCTGGGGATTCCCGTCGGCATCCTGGCCACGGTGGAGGCCACACGCCGTGCGAGCCGCGAGGAGCTGGCCGAAGCGGCCCGTCCGCGGCTCGACGAGATGCTGGCGCACGGCACCACCACAGCCGAGAGCAAGAGCGGATACGGTCTGACGACGGCTGACGAAGTGAAGCTTCTGGAGGTGAATCACCTGCTCGAGGCCGACCACCCGGTCGACATCGTGAGCACCTTCATGGGGGCTCACGACATCCCGCCTGGAATGGAACGTGAGCACTACGTGGACGAGGTCGTGACGGAGCAGATCCCGGAGATCGCCCGCCTCGATCTCGCGAGATTCTGCGACGTGTTCTGCGATGATGGTTGGTTCACCTCCGAGGACGCCGAGCGCGTGCTGGAGGCCGGCGTGGATGCGGGTCTCTCGCCGAAGATCCATGCCGAGCAGTACGCTCGAACCGGTGGAGCGCGCGTGGCCGCCGGACTGGAGTGCGTCTCGGCCGATCACCTGAATTACGCGACGCCGGATGACCTCGAGGCCATGGCGGAGGCCGGCGTGACGGCCGTCCTCATGCCACTCATCGATTTCGCCGTCAGACACCCGAAACCGATCGACGCGCGGGTGTGGCTGGAGGCGGGCCTCAACGTGGGCCTCGGCACGGATCTCTGCCCGGGTGGGTACGCGACGTCGATGCCGCTTGCCGTCCAGTTCGCCTGCCGGGTCAATGGCCTGTCGCCCGAGGAGGCGATCCTGGCGGCCACGAGAGGTGCGGCCGCGGCGTCCGGGCTCGCCGACCGCGGGTACCTGGCTCCGGGAGCGCTGGCCGACCTGCAGGTGTGGGACGTGGCGTCGTTGGAGGAGATGGTGTACAGAATCGGACACAATCCGGTCCGTACCGTAATCAAGCGAGGAAAGGTGGTGCACGGATGAGCGAAGCGAGCGGGCCGCGCGAGGTTCGCGCCCCCCGTGGCACGAAGATCTCCTGCCGGGGCTGGCAGCAGGAGGCGGCGCTCCGGATGCTGATGAACAATCTCGACCCGGAGGTTGCGGAGCGTCCCGAGGACCTGGTCGTCTACGGCGGGCGTGGACAGGCGGCCCGGAACTGGGAGTGCTTCGACGCGATCGTCCGCAGTCTGCGGGAGCTGGGAGATGACGAGACGCTCCTCGTGCAGTCGGGCAAACCGGTAGCGGTGTTCTACTCGCACAAGGACGCGCCGCGGGTGCTGATCGCCAATTCGAATCTCGTGCCTCACTGGGCCACGCAGGAGCACTTCGACGATCTGGCCGCCAGGGGCCTGATGATGTACGGCCAGATGACCGCAGGCTCCTGGATCTACATCGGTACCCAGGGAATCCTGCAGGGCACCTACGAAACGCTCGGCGCGCTGGCCGAGCAGCAGGGGAGGGACGGTCTCGCGGGCACGATCACGCTGACCGCGGGACTGGGAGGCATGGGCGGCGCGCAGCCGCTGGCCGTGACGATGAACGGCGGAGTGGCGCTGGTCGTCGAGGTGGACCCCGCCAGGGCCGAACGACGGCGCGAGCATCGCTACGTGGACCGGGTGCTCGATGACCTCGACGAGGCCGTGCGGATCTGCGAGGCGGCGCGGGACGCGGGTGAGGCCCTCTCGGTGGGGTTGATCGGCAATGCGGCCACGGTGCTCCCGGCACTCGTGGAGCGGGGATTCCGACCCGATATCGTGACGGATCAGACGCCGGCGCACGATGTGTTGATGTACGTTCCCGAGGGCCTTTCCGTAGCGGAGGCGGACATCCTGAGGCGGGACGATCCAGAGGCCTACGCAGCCCGTTCAAATGATGCGATGGCGAGGCACGTCCGGGCGATGCTCGCCTTCCAGGCTGCGGGCGCCGAGGTGTTCGACTACGGCAACAACCTGCGGCAGCGGGCCTTCGACCACGGCGTGAAGGACGCCTTCGACTACCCGGGCTTCGTGCCGGCTTACATCCGTCCGCTGTTCTGCCGGGGCAAGGGCCCGTTCCGCTGGGCAGCGCTATCGGGTGACCCCGAGGACATCTACCGCACCGACGAAGCGATCAAGGTCCTGTTTCCGGAGGACCGGCATCTGCACCGGTGGCTGGAGATGGCTCGAGAGAGGGTCCATTTTCAGGGCTTGCCGTCGCGGATCTGCTGGCTCGGGTACGGCGAACGGTGTCGTGCCGGACACCGCTTCAACCAGATGGTAGCCCGGGGCGAGGTCAGTGCGCCGATCGTGATCGGACGGGACCACCTGGATTGTGGCTCCGTGGCCAGCCCGAATCGTGAGACCGAGGCGATGAAGGATGGCACCGACGCGGTGTCTGACTGGCCGATTCTCAACGCGCTGATCAATGCGGTGGGCGGAGCGACGTGGGTCAGCTTCCACCATGGTGGAGGCGTGGGCATCGGCTTCAGCCAGCACGCCGGCCAGGTAATCGTCGCCGACGGGACGATGGCGGCCGAGAGAAGACTCGACCGAGTCCTGACGACCGATCCCGGCATGGGCGTGGTCCGCCACGCCGACGCGGGATACGAAGAGGCGATCGAGGTGGCCCGCGAGTCCGGCATCCGGATTCCGATGCTGGGCACCGGCGGCCTCCGGAGCGGGCGACCCTGCGAGTAGAAGCCACGGAATCGGAGTCGGTTGCCGGCCGGGAGCCGGCAGCAGGTCCGGATCGAGGATCGCAGTGGGACCCGCTGAAACACAGCACGTTCCGGGCGCTGTGGATCGCGAACGTGTTCTCTGCGATCGGGACCTGGATTCACCAGGTCGGCGCGGCCTGGCTGATGACCGAGCTCGCGCCCACACCGATTCTCGTCTCCCTCGTACAGGCGTCCGCCGGTCTCGCGATGTTCCTGTTCGTCTTGCCGGCGGGGGTGCTGGCCGACGTCCTCGATCGGCGCAGGGTGCTGCTCGCCTCACAACTCTGGCTGATGGTCAGTGCGGCCGTCCTGGGCCTGCTGACCGTGACCGGCGGTACCACGCCGGCGCTGCTGCTCGTATTCACCTTTCTCATGGGCACGGGCGGAGCGCTGATGCAGCCCGCGTGGCGGGCGGTCCTGCCCGAGCTCGTGCCGCGCAGAGAGCTCCCGGCCGCCATCGACCTGGTCGGTCTCGGAGTGAACCTGGCCCGGGCCGTGGGCCCGGCAGTCGGCGGGTTGCTGGTGGCCAGCGCCGGGGCGGGAGCCGCCTTTCTGCTGAACGCGGCTACCTACCTGGGCGTCGTGTTCGTGGTCGCGGGCTGGAAGCGACCGATCGTGACCGGTCCCGCTCCGGCAGAGCAATTCCTGGGCGCGCTGCGGGCGGGAATCCGATACGCCAGACATACACCGCAGATGAGGGCGGTGCTCGTCCGGCTGGGTCTGTTCGTCCTTCCGGCGAGCGCGCTGTGGGCGCTTCTGCCCCTGGTCGCGAGAGTGGAGCTCGGAACCGATGCCGCGGGGTACGGCTGGATCCTGGCCGCATTCGGCGCCGGTGCGGTGACCGGGGCGCTGACGCTCGGAACGCTGAGGGAGCGGCTGACCCTGGATCGGATCGCGACGACGGGCACCCTCTTCTTCGGGTCCGCGATGATCGGCATCGCTCTCGTTCGCGTCTGGCCCGTGTTCCTCGTGCTGTCGTGGATCGCGGGGATCGGCTGGCTGCACATCCTCGCCACCCTGAACACGGCGGCTCAGACGGTCCTGCCAAGCTGGGTGCGTGCCCGGGGGATGGCCCTGTTCGTGCTCGTCTTCTTCCTCGCCTCGACCGTGGGCAGCATGCTCTGGGGTGCGGTGGCGAGCCAGCTCGGTCTCGGTGTCACGATCACGCTGGCGGGGGTCGCGGTCATCATCGGGGCCGGCGCCCGCTACCGGTTCCGGATCAAGGACACGGTAGGTCTGGATCTAGCGCCCACCCGCCACTGGCCGGCCCCGACCCTGGCGGAGTCGATCGAGCCCCAGGAGGGCCCGGTGCTCGTGTCGGTCGGCTACCAGGTCGATCCGGCGAAGCTGGGTGAGTTCGAGGTCGCGATGGCCGAACTCAGACGGCGTCGTCGCCGCAGTGGTGCGTATTTCTGGGACCTGTTCGTCGATTCGGCCGATCCGGATCGTCATATCGAGGTGTTCATGGTGGACTCGTGGGCCGAGCACTTGCGCCAGCACGAGAGGGTTACCGCCCTCGATCGGGTCGCGGAAAGCCGCGTACAGGCTTGTCTCGTGGAGGGAGAGTATCCCCGCGTGCAGCACTTCCTCGCGTCGAGGGGCTGGCGTTCGCGCCTGCGGCCACGAAAGGACGGAGCCGCCGGCTAGGCAGGCCGCCGGTCGCTCACCTCATTCCGCTTCGTCATCGCCTGAGCCACCCCGTCGGCTGCCGTCGAGGTAGCGGCGGAGCGCCAGTCGGTCTTCACCGTCGCCGAACAGCGTGGCCCCCGTGCGCACCAGGTCGGCCACAACGTCGTCCAGCGGCCGGATCGCCCTCCGCTCCCGGTCGGCGCTCAAGTCCCCGATGAAGGGCCAGAGCCGGTCTCGAACGTCCTTCGGCAGTACCTGGTCCAGGTACTCGAGTGCGAAGCTCCGGGCCTCGGGCTGATTCGAGACGATCGCCTTCCAGGCGGATCGGATCGCCTCCGAGTCCTTCACCAGCCCCAGCATTCGGAACAAATGCTCCAGGCTCAGCTGCCCGCGCTCCCCGAGACGCCGTTCGACGAACGGGTCCGGCTCCACATCGTCCAGCAGGCGCGCGAGCTCCCACACGGCCCGTCCGCGGCCGAGCTCGGAGCGGATCGCGCTCCACACTCTCTCCTCCGTGCGATCCGCGGTTTCAGGCAGTCCCAGGCGACGTCTCAGCGCCAGGGCGACGGCAGCTCTGTAGCGGATCTCGAACCGATTGGCTTCGAGCGCCGCGACGAGTGCCTCGTCCGCCCCGGGATCCGGAATGCGTGCGAGGACTCGAGGCAGCCGCCGCCGGATCACGAAGTCGGCACTCTCATCGGCCAGGAGGCTCGTCAACTCGGGGACCGCTGCATCGCCGATCTCGATGAGCACTCGTGCGGCGGAGTCGAGCAGGCGGTCGCGAGCCAGGAGTCGCACGAGCGGGGGGACGAGATCGAGGTCCGTGGCACCTCCCTCCCGGAGCAACTCCGTGATCCGGGCCAGATCGTTCGAGCGAAGCACCGTTTCGGGATCGTCCGATCCTCGCCGCTCGGAGCGGCCGGCCTGACCGTCGGGGCGGTCCGCCTGCGGAATGCGCTTCGCCGTCTCTTCCGGGTACAGGCCACTCGTCTTCAGGACCCGCGTGATGTCGAGACGGCTCAACGTATGGCCCCGCGCATCGCTGGCTCCGGTGAGCGTCTCGTCGAGCTCGCCGCCGGCGAGTCGGGATCGCAAGGTGCGGAAGTACTCGGTTCCTGTCCGTCCCGAGAGGACGAGCAGAATCATGCAGATGCCGATCACGAAGACCGAGAGCCAGCGGGAGGGAAACCCGGGCAGCGTCACCCAGAGAAATACGATGAATACGCCGAGTCCCTCGCCCAGTGCGTCCGCGACGGAGTCCACGAACGTCTTCGTCCGACGACGGACGTCGTTCGGGACCGGTACCCACAGAAACTCCATGACGGAGCGGAACACCGACTTCCGAAGTGTCGAGTCCGCTCCGCGCAGAGCCGTCGCGACTGCCAGCCCCGGAACGATCAGCATTCCTACCGACCCGAACGCCACGACCAGCGGAACCAGCGCAACGCTTCCGGCGATGCCGAGAGAGGCCAGCAAGCGCGTCGTCAACAGGAGTTGAATCAGCAGGGCGAGGCCGCCGGTCCAGGCGTAGAAATCACCGAAGAAGACGGCCATCTCCGGGCCCCGGCCCAGCGAGGCCTGGACCGCTTCCTTGAACTGGAAGTCGACGATCGCGCTCGCGGCTCCGACCAGCAGAATGACCAGCGCGATGAGTCTGACTTGCGGGGTCGAAGCGATGGCTCGCAGGCCTTCATCCGGTCCGGGGGGGGACGCGGGTGCGCGACTGTCAGCAGCCCGGCGAAGTCGATCGCGAGGAAAGGCCTCGTTGACCAGAAGGGCGAGGCCAAGCAGTCCGGCAAGGACGAACAGAAGGTCGCGCGGTTCGAACCGGCCCAGAAGGGGTCGCATCGAAAGACCGGCCGCCAGCAATCCCATCGTCCCGCCCGCGCTGACGAGTCCGAACAGGCGCTTCGCCTCGCGGACCGCGAACAGCTCGCTGACCACGAGCCAGAATCCGGAGGTCAGGAGCAGGGTGCCCACTGCTGTCAGCAGGTAGAAGACGACGATCAGCAACCCCTCGTCGTCGAGGAAGGGGTGCATCGCCAGGATCCCGATGGCGAGACCCGCAATCGTGACGCGCATTACCGATTGGGGATGCCGGGCCGATACGGCGCGGCTGAAGAGTGTCGCGGCGGCGAGGCCCAGTGCGATGGCGGCTCCGCCAACGTAGGGCAGCGAAGACGCGTCGTAGATCTCCAGGAAGAAGGCTTCGCGCAGCGCCCGGGAGAGCACGACGAATGCCATCATCAGGAAGGCGCCGGCGAACGCCAGCAGCACCAGGCGGATCTCGGTGGGGCGTACGTCCAGCCACTCGGCGAGTCGGGTTGCCGGCGTCACCGCAGGCTGCCCGGGCTCAGGCTTCGATCCCCTGGCGCGCCGCCCGGGTCATCGCATCCACGAAGCGCCCGATCTCCTCGGGCGTCGTGTACACGCTCGAGGAGACGCGAATTCCGCGAAATTCCGGATGCACGATCGGTGTCACGATGATCCGGTATTCCCGCCACAGCCACGAAGTGAGCGCGCCGGGCTCGATCCCTTCGATCTCCACGTTCGCGAACCCGCAGGAGAAGCGGGGATCGAGACTCGTGTGAAGGGAAACGCCGGGAAGGTCGAGCATCGGTCGGGCCCAGCTGTCGCGCAGGTAGCGCAGCCGCGCTTCTTTGCGGGCCGCGCCGATCGCCTGGTGGAAGGTGAGCGCCTCGGCGATCGCCAGGTAGTTGGCCGCCGGGTGGGTACCGATCTCTTCGAACTTCCGGATATCGCCGTCGAGTCGCTGCTCGGCGGCCTGCATCGGCCAGAGGTCCGCGATCCTCTCGCGGCGGACGTACAGCAGGCCCGTTCCGTGCGGCGCGCACAGCCACTTGTGGAGGCTGACCGCATAGTAGTCGCAGTCGAGATCGGACAGGGTGAAATCGAAGTGGGCGAGAGCATGGGCGCCGTCCACGATGACGGGGATGCCGCGCCGTCTGCCCAGCTCTACGACTTCGCGGACGGGGAGAATCTGGCCGGTGAGGTTGATGACGTGGCATACGAGGATCAGCTTCGTTCGCGGCGTGATCGCCGCCTCGAACCGGCGCACGATCTCATCGGGGTCTTCCGCGGGGACCGGGATCGAGATCTCTCGAAGCACGATCCCCTCACGGCGTTCCCGCTGGCGGAACGTCGTCAGCATGCGCGGATAGTCCTGGTTCGTGGTCAGGACTTCGTCGCCTCTCTCGAGATCGAATCCGAGCTGACAGATCTGCAGTCCTTCGGATGCGTTGCGGGTGAGGGCGATCTCCTCCGCGTCGACGTCCCACTCGCGAGCCAGTCGCTTGCGCACGGATTCGCGTTGCGGCTCGAGGATGCGCCACATCGTGTACACCGGCGCCTCGTTGGAATAGTCCAGGTGCCGCTTCATTGCGTCCTGAACGAAGGCGGGAGAGGGGCTGACGCCGCCGTTGTTCAAGTTGACGAGGCTTCGGTCCACCGTGAAGGACCGGGCGATTTCTCCCCAGAACTCCTCGTCGCCGGCTGCGTCTTCGGGGCTGTCGTGACGGGTACCCAGCACATCTTCGAGTCGTGCCGAGGCGCGCAGACGGGGAGGGAAGAGGGGAATGCCGGTGGCCGCGGCGAGTGCCGGGACACCGATCGATCCGAGGAATTCTCTTCGGCTGTTCATTCGATCCCCCGCGGGCAGGGGTGGGACCGGCGGAGAGACCCGCCGGTCCCGGTCACTGCCTGGTCGTCAGTCCTGAGGCGCCATTCCGGGCATTGCCGGCATGTCCTGCGGCTCCCCTGTGATCGAGGAGGTCGCATCGCTGCCGAAACCGGTCAGCAGCATGGTGCCGCCGCCGGCACCCTCGCCGCCGCTTCCCTTGATGATCCCGAACGGAACATCACCGCTGACCCACGCGTCGTTTCCATCAGCCGCCTTGATGTGCCACGCCGTCATCGATCCGGCCGGCGTGTCGACCGTCTCCTCTCCGACCAGCGTCGACGCGAGGCACTGCTCCGCGACGTCGAGCATCGGGTTGGACCGCATCTGCTGCTGCATCATCGACAGCATCTGGTCGGGCATCTTCATCGCAGGCATCTGCATCGCCTGCACGATTCCCGCCGTCACCTGGTCACCCTGGAAGGGGAAGCCCGGAACCTGCAGCTGCACGACCTGCTCGCCCTGTACGGTCTGGGCCTTGAGCTCGAACCAGAGTTCGGCAGGGTCGCCACGGTCGACGAGCGCGAAACGGACGCCACTGACCTGCGCTGCCTGCGGTCCCTCCATCGTGAATTCGGCCCAGTCGCCGTGTCCCACATCGGCGATCTCGGCGCAGACCTCCGACAGTTCCTGAGCGCCGGCCGGCGCCGCCATCAGACCGACCGCGGCCACCGCGAACAGCCCGGTCCGAATATGATCCATCACTCGCATTCATCCTCCGATGTGCCTGAAATTCCGTCCCGGAGCGCTCGATCGCCGCCCGGACGCGCGCACCAAGATGGGCGGCAGGGCGCGCTGGAGCCAGTCCGGAGCTATTCGCCGATGATCTTGATCAGGATGCGCTTCGGCCGGCGGCCATCAAACTCCCCGTAGAAGATCTGTTCCCAGGGGCCGAAGTCGAGCCGGCCGTCGGTGATCGCGACGACGACCTCGCGACCCATGATCTGGCGCTTGTGGTGAGCATCCGCGTTGTCTTCCCCCGTCCGGTTGTGGTGGTATCGCTCCGGACTGGGATCGAATGGCGCCAGCTCCTCCAGCCAGACCTCGTAGTCCCGGTGCAGGCCGGGCTCATCATCATTGATGAACACGCTGGCCGTAATGTGCATCGCGTTCACGAGACAGAGGCCCTCGAGAACACCACTCGCCTGGACCTCGGCTTCGACCTGTGGCGTGATGTTGATGAACATCATCCGCCCCGGAACCTCCAGGGTCAGATACCGTGTGTGAGCCTTCATTCCGTCCTCCTGATCAGGCTCCAAGAAGTGAGGCCGTCGATCGCGCTTGTATCGGACGCTCGGGCGGGTCTATCTTCGCCTCGGAACGTTGGAGACGAAAGCGTGAGTCCCGGATCGCGGCCCCGGCTCCCGTTCTCACAAACGACTTCAACAAAAACAGGAATACACATGCAAAAAGTGAACTTGGAGTGGAAGGGCGAGTTCCGATTTGAAGGTATTGCGGACGAAGCTCGCACCGCGATCGACGGTGACGGGCAAGTCGGGCCGTCTCCAGTGAATCTGCTCCTCGAGTCCGTGGGAGCCTGCACGGCGATCGACGTGGTCGACATCCTGCAGAAGGG
>CBDTXM010000048.1:0-17676 GCA_965364445.1 uncultured bacterium
GCGTCACGCGAGAATCACCCGGTCGTCACCAGCTCCCGTCCCGGCTCCGGTTCGTCGTCCTCGTGCCGTCTTCCAGCGCCCTGTGCCCTGCCGGAGGCGGATCCCGTCTGCATCTCATCCACATTCTTGGCTGGTTGTCTCAGGTGTATAGACATGAACGTCTTAAGGTCATCGAGCACCGAGTGCAGCACCGGTAGAATCACGAGAGTCAGGAAGGTCGCGAAGGTCAGTCCAGCGATCACGGCGATTGCCATCGGCCCCCACCAGGCCGCCTGCTCTCCCCCCCAGTACAGGTCCGGCCGGAGCCTGGAGTAGAGTCCCTCGAAGTCGAAATTGAGCCCGATCGCGAGTGGAACGAGACCCATCACCGTGGTGATCGCGGTCAGCGTCACGGGACGGAAACGGGTCAGTCCGCCCTGGATCAGCGACTCCCGTTCCTCAACCCCGTCCCGCTCTCTCAGAATCCCGATGTAGTCCACGAGAACGATCGCGTTGTTCACCACGATCCCGGCCAGGCTGATCACTCCGACGCCGGACATGATCACGCCGAACGGCATCCGGAATACGAGGAGCCCGATCAGCACGCCGATCGTGGACAGGACCACCGTCATCAGGATCAACAGTGGCTTGAGCACCGAGTCGAACTGCGAGACGAGAATCATCCCGATCAGGAAGAGTGCCAGGATGAACGCGCCCGCCAGAAACTCTTCGGATTCCTGCTGCTCCTGCTGCTGCCCCGTGTACGCGAGCCTGTAACCCGCAGGCAACTCCGTCCGGAACGGCTCGAGCGTCTCCTGCACCTCAGCGAGAACCGCATTGGCGTTGTTCCCCGCCCTGACATCTGCCGAGACCGTGACCACCCGGTCCATGTCCTTGCGGTTGATTCCGCTGTAGCTCTCTTCCACGCTCCACGATGCGACGGCCGGCAGCGGGACCTGGATGCCTTCCTCGGTCGAGATCGTCAGGTCGGCCAGCGAGTTGAGATCGTTCCGATACTGCTCGGCCAGGCGTACGACGATGTCGTACTCGTCCGCTCCATCCCTGAACTCCGAAGCTTCCGTCCCATTGATCGCGCTTCGTACCGTGAGTCCGATCTTCTGTGTGTTCAGGCCGAACAGCTTCGCCTTCTCCCGGTCCACCTCGATCCGCAATTCCGGGCGGGCCTCGGCCAGATCGCTTTCGAGGCCTTCCATACGGGCCGCGACGGGCGCGTTCGAGAGGATCTGCACGGCGCGGTCGCCGAGTTCCTTCAAGGTCTCGAAATCCTCGCCGGAGATCTCGATGCTGACCGGAAGGCCCGTCGGAGGCCCTTCCTGCGGCTTGTCCACACTGATCTCGGCACCCGCAATGGCGCTGCCGATCGACGAACGCATCTCCTCGAGCGTCTCGAAGGAATCGAATTCGCGGTCCTTGTAGTCGACGAGCGCAACCGCGACCGTCGCGTACTGGGTGCCGGTCTCGTTCCCGAAGCCGCCGACCTTCTGCCCGGTGGTGGCGACCACCGACTCGTAATCCCCGGATTCCTCGAGCGCCGCGAGCTCGGCCTCCACCTGCCGGGTGACCCGGTCCGTTACGTCGGCACGAGTCCCGGTGGGAGTCTCGATCTGGACCCATACGGTCTCGGGGGGAATGCTCTCGGGGAAGAACTCGATGCCGTGGTTGAAGGCCCCGAACAAACCGACCACCACGAGGAGTGTGGTGACCACGCCTCCGATCATCACGATCCTGTGACGCATCGACCACCGCAGCAGACGCTCATAGGACTCGAGAGTCGCGGGAAGCGAGGTCTCCCGAACCCAGTGCCCCAGAGGCTCGAGCACGCGGCCGTGCAGCCACCACAGGCCCACCCCGGTGAGGGTGAGAAGCACGGCCGTGATCGGGTTACGAATGCCTGTTGCCAGGACCACGAGCGCGACCAGAACCCACGCGCCGATGCGGGCCTCTCGCGTGAGCCGCATCCGTGGTTCGCCTTCCAGGCGCATGAACAGCGAACAGAGCGTGGGATTGATCACGAGCCCTACGAACAGCGACGAGGCCAGCGTGATGATGAGCGTCTGCGGCAGATAGGCCATGAACTCGCCGACGATGCCCGGCCAGATCAACAGCGGAGCGAAGGCGGCCAGCGTGGTTGCCGTGGCGGCGATCACCGGCATCGCCACCTCGGCGGTGGCGAACTTCGCCGCCTCCTTCTTTCCGAATCCTTCTTCACGGAACCGGTAGATGTTTTCCACTACCACGATCGCGTTGTCGACCAGCATCCCGAGCGCGAGGATGAGCGAGAAGAGCACGACCATGTTCATCGTCATTCCGAGGAGCTGTATGACGCTGAACGACAGAAACATCGAAAGCGGAATCGCGATGCCGACGAAGGTGGCATTCCTCAGCCCGAGGGCGAAGAGCAGCACTGCCACGACGAGAATCAGCCCCGAGATGATGTTGTTCTCGAGGCTGCTCACCATGTCCCGCACGTATTCCGCGTTGTCCGAGGTGACCGACACTTCGGTGCCGGGCGGGAAGTCGGCGCGCAGTTCCTCGATCACCGCCCGGACGGCGTCGGAGGTCTCGATGATGTTCTCTCCGGAGCGTTTCGACACGCTCAGCGTCACCACCGGGTTTCCGTTCAGGCGGGCGTAGCTCTCACGCTCCTTGAAGCCGAAATCCACTTCGGCCACGTCGCGCAGGTAGACGGGGGTCGAGCCGGGCGTCGAGATGACGATGTCTTCGATCGGCCGGGTTTCCTCGAATTCCCCGGGTACACGTACGAGGTACTTGATTTCGCCGACGTCGATCGTCCCGCCCGGAACCGTGACGTTCTCTTCCCGGATGGCATCGATCACATCGTCGTAGGTGACCCCGTAGTACTTCAACCGGGCCAGGTCCACGTCGACCTTCACCTCGCGTTCGAGCCCCCCCGAGAGGTTGACGCTCAGCACGGCCGGGATCTGCTCGATCTCGTCCTGCAGGTCTTCGGCGACCTCCTTCAGTCGGACGAGGTCGTAGTCGCCGGCGACGTTCACCTGCAGGATCGGGAAGTCCGAGAAGTTGAATTCGATGATCTGCGGTTCCTCGGCGGCGGGCGGCAGCTCCGGTTTGGCGATGTCCACCTTCTCGCGGACCTGCTGCAGCGCCTCGGTCATGTCCATCCCGGCCTCGAATTCGGCCGTGATCGTCGAGATTCCCTCGACCGACGTCGAGCTGAGCGTCTTGACGTCGGCGATCCGGTTGAGCTCCTCCTCGATCGGCCGGGTGATCAGCGTTTCGATGTCCTGGGGCGCAACCCCCGGGTAGATCGTGTTGACGGCCACGAAGGGGACCGTGATGTCGGGCGTCGCCTCTTTCGGGACCGTGATGTAGGACCAGAGACCCCCGAGGAAGATCAGGACCATCAGTACCAGCACGCTGGTCGGATGATCGACCGCGAACGAGGTGAGCCAGAATTCCTTGTACTTCGAGGTGTCGGGTCGCGCCGTCCTCTCCACCTCCCGTCCGGGATCGCCCGTCATCGATCTCCCCCTTCGCCTCCGACGATCGCCACTCGGTCACCCGCATCCACCAGCTGGTGTCCCCGGGTGACCATCAGGTCTCCCGCCTCGAGCCCGCTTTCGACGACGACCCGGTTCTCGAGCGACGGTCCCACCCGAATCGCCCGGGACTCGGCGAAGGTCTCACCATCCCGCTCGGCGATCACGAAAAGCTGATAGCCGTTCTCCGTTCGGATGACCACCTCCTGCGGGACGACGATCACGTCCTCAAGTGTCTCCGTAGCGACGCGTACGTTGGCGATCATTCTGGGCTTCACGGCGCCATCGGGATTGTCCATCAGGATCTCGATCGGAAACGTTCGACTGCGTGGATCCACCGAGGCACCTGCATAGGCGATCGTTCCCTCGAATGCTCGGTCCGGCATCACATCGAACGTGATCACGGCATCGCCTCCGACCTCGATGAACGGGCCGAACCGTTCCGGCACTCCGCCCGTGATCTTGAGCCGGCTCGTGTCTACCACGCGCGCGATCTGCGTGCCCGGACTCACGATCTCGCCCGCGTCCACGTACCGATCGTCCAGGATGCCGGCCACCGGCGCCCGCACCGTAGTCCGCTCCAATCGGGACTCGAGCAACGCCGCCCGCGCCGCCGATTGCTCCGCCTGGTAGCGGGTCTGGAGGAAGGTGATCTCGCTCCCGATCCTCTCCTCCTCCCAGACCTGCTTCTGCCGCAGGAATCGCTCGCGGTCGAGGGCCGCCGCGGCCCGCGCCTCTTCCACCTGCGCCCGAAGGATCTCGTCGTCGATCTTCGCGATTGGAGCCCCGCGACCGACTCGCGCTCCCTTCTCGGCGAAGAACCGCACCAGCAGGCCGCCCTCCTGGGCGCTGACCGTGATGTCGTCCTCGGCTTCGGCCTCTCCGGTGATCCGGACGAAGGCTGTGAAGTCTTCCGGCACGATGCGGGTTGTCTCGACGTTGACCACTTTCACGTAGGCCTCGGCGCCCGATGCGTCCGCGCCCTCGGATTCGCGCGCCGCCCCGTCACCGCATGCCGACGCGACCAACGGCAGACATACGATCCGGGCGAGCGTCCACGCCCCGGTTGCAGATCCTGTAACGGTCCTCATGTCCCGCTCTCCATGCTGGCTTCGTTCCGGTAGGGCGGCGGCGCCTCGTCGGGATCCTCGATCATCTGCTCGACGACGGGCTCGACGGCCGGCACGGCACCGACCACGTAGTCGAGCTGAGCCCGGGCCACCAGGTAGTCGTACACGGCCTCGGCGTAATTCAGCTCCGACTCGCGGAGCGAAACCTCGGCTTCGGTCACCTCGAGTCGGGTCTTCGTCCCGGCGAGATATTCACGCGTCACGATGTCGAATCCCCGCTCGGCCTGGCGCACGGCCGTCCGCTGCGCCCGGGCGCGGGCGCGCGCCTCCAGGACCTGGTCGTGCGTGGTCCGGACATCGCTCTCGACCCTCTGATTGAGCTCGGCGAGACGCTCTTCCACCTTCCGGACCTCGATCTGCCGCTGCTCCACGCGGGTCCAGCGACGCAATCCGGAGAAGATCGGTATGCTGAGCTGCACGCCTGCCGCGGAGGTCGTGAACCGCTGGTTCGGCCCCTCCCCGAAGAAGTTCAGCGCATCGTCTTCCTGGGCGAACAGGTTCCAGTTGAAGAACGCGCTCAGAGTCGGAAACAGCTCGGCACGCTCCACTTTCACCCGGGCCTCCTCCAGCTCGCGAAACAGTTCGAGCTGCCTGAGATCGGACCGGTAGAGCCTGGCCACTTCGCTGAGCGAGTCCGCATCGGCCTCGGTCAGCTCACCCGTACCGGTGAACTCAAGGATCATCCGGTTCGTGGCGTCGTTGGCGGCGAGGGAATCGAGGTCCATGTCCGCCAGACTGCCCGCGGCCCCGGCCTGTTCGAGGCGAGGCAGACCCATTTCGATCGCGAGAGTCCGTTCGGCGGCCCGCACGGCGTTCGCCGTGCGGCGCAACTGGGGTGAGATGTTGGCGAGCTGGACTTCGAGCCGGAGCACGTCGTAGTCGCTGGCGAGCCCCGCCCTGTTCAGGGCTGCCGTCTCTTCGAGGGTGCCCTGCACTCGTTCCACGCTGTTGAGAGTGACCCTGTGGGCCTCACGCGCTACCAGCACGTTCAGGTATGCGATGCGTACGTTGGTGGCGATGAGCTGAGCGGAGCCACGCAGCACCTCCTGCTGGTAGCTCCGGAACTTGCCGGTCGTGCTGACACCCGTGAACAATGCGGCGTCGAAAAGCGGCTGGCTGATGGTCAGTCCCGCGCTCCACTGGTTCTCGCTGCCGAATTTCACGGGGATGAGCGAGTCAGGCGGCAACGAGGGATCGAAGATGAAGCCGGGGAGGAACGACGTCGGCACCTCGATGTTCCGCGTGTACCCCATGCTCCCGTCGATCTCGGGAACCAGTCCTCCGTAGGCCTCCTTCACCTGCTTCTCGGCCGTAGCGAGATCGAGCCTGGACACCTGCAGCGTCCGGTTGTTTCGAATCCCGATCTGCACGGCACGGTCAATGTCGAAGATCCGGTCGGGGACCGGCAAACGCGCCTGTTCGATGTCGACGAACCCTTCCGGGGCGGGCGCGGGAGGCGTCTCCTGTGCGGTGACGGGCGCCGCCAACACGGCGATCAGCGCCAGAACCTCGAATCCGGGCCGAAATCGTCCGGGCGCCCGGTTCATGGTCCCGTCTCCGGGCCGGCCGCGACGGTCGAACCCGGTCCGGGGAGGACGGGCTCGAGACCCTGCCGGATCAGCTCCCGGAAGCGGTCGAACAGGACGAGGGTCGCCTCCGGCTGCCCGCAATCCCCACCGCACAGGCCGGTCTCGTCCAGCATCTGGGCCGGATCGCAGGCCATGAAGATCGTCACCAGCCCGTGCACGACCGACCACAGGAACAGGACGACCACGTCCGGATTCTCTCGACGGATCGCCCCCGTCTCCATCGCCTCCACCACCGACTCGTGAAGAACACGATATCCGCCGCGCCCCGGAACGTCGTCAATCGCACGCGGCTCCTCGGGCTGTATCGCGAATATGATCTTGAAGTACTGCCGATTCTCGAGTGCGAAGCGGATGTAGGCTTCGCCGAGGGCGGCGACTCTCTCCATCGATCCGCGAGGGTGATGCTCCACGGCTCGACGCAGGTACTCTTCGGACCGCTTGAACCCGTGCTGTACCACTCGATCGACGAGGGCTTCCTTGTTGTCGAAGTAGTGGTAGAGGGCCGTGGCGCTGAGCGCGACACGGGAAGCGACGGCACGCATGGAAAGCGCCTCGATACCGCCCTCGGCGAGCAGGTCTCGGGCAGCATCCAGGATTCTGGCTTCCGTAACGGATGGCACTGCTTCTGCCGACTCGCGCAGAGAGCCGGTCGGCGGAGGGCCGTCCGATACCGGATCGATCAGGTCCGGGCCGGGCATGTGCGAACTCCGGGTTAACGGTGTTATGTTTACGGCGTTAACTTAACAGCGTTAACCAGAGATGCAAGCCGGTGACCGCCATGGTCCTGCAACGCGGATCGGCCGATGTCCGGCCGGTTCGTCTCAGGCGGTCTTCAGGGTGAAGTCGATCCGATACGTACCCCCCTCACCCGTGCCCTCGACCACGTAATCGCCGGGCTCCGGCAGTCGGGCCGAGCCCCGGAACAGCAGCCGATCGGCGCCGGCCAGTCGGGTTATGAGGGCTGACTCGAGGTCTGTGGCCGCCGATCCGAGTGAGTCGGAGAACACGCCCGCTACGTCGGGAAGGCTCGACCGCGCGCTGCCGATCAGCGCGCCGACCACGTCGCCCAGCCCCTTCCGGACCCGGTCCAGTGTCCCGGGTCGATTCACGTCGAACACCTTGAACTGGATCGAGTGAATCGAATCGCCCCGAACGAGCAGAATCAGCCGGTCCCAGTCGTCGACGGCGTCCATGTCGAGAAGCACCCGGTCGCCCTCGGTCTCACCGCGCGCGAAGTCCTGGCGGTCCGATCGCTCCGGGTCGCATTCCCACCAGCGGTCCAGTCCCGGCAGTACGGCATGCTCGGTGGTGTGGTCGCCTCGCTTCGTCACGTAGCGCAGGTCTACGACGATCCGGAAGTTCGCTCGCTTGCGGGGGAGTTCCGCCGGAAAGCGGAAACCGGTGAGATCCAGCTCCCATGTAATGGCAGCCATTTGCGCCTCCTGTCCCTGCGGTTCGAAGGGAACCACGGAACCCGGGCGCGGGCCCGGGGGGACGCAGGGCCGCGGCAGGAATACCGGAGAATGAGAATGGCGCGATCGAGGCGCAAGAGTCCGCTGAATCCCCGGGCCTACGACTCGAAGGCCCGTGCCAGCTTTCGCTCGAGCTCCAGAAACGCCGTGTTCCAGTCCCGACCTTCGCCGTGCCGGACGAGAGGTTCACCGCCATCGGCGAGGGCGAGAACGAGCGCGACCGCGTGCTCCGACGGTTCCCGCAGCTCGAGCGCGAATTTCGCCAGCGTGATACCGGCTCCTCCGCCCGGAAGCCCGGCGAGCAACGTGTCGATCCGGCTCTCCACGTCGGGCTGCTCCTCGCAGCCCCTCCAGGTCACCTGCTTCTTCAAGGCTCCTCCTCCTGCCTGGGGTCCAGTGTCTGCGGCGGCTCGATCTTTCGCTCCTCGTCGAGCCACTCTCGATAGGCACGTCGCAACCGGTTCTGGAAGTGGTAGACGCCACCCTCGTACTTGACGGAGAACCGACCCCGATCGTACCCGCGCGACGCGAGTCCCCGCTGCACCTGCTCGCAGATCTCGATGTCCTCGTCCTGCACGAGGTCGGCAAAGGAGAGGTCAGCGGCGATCCGCGCGCGGGTCTTCTCCGATTCCGGATCGGTGTAGAAGTACTCGAACTCCACCCTGCAGCTCTCCGGCCCGGTGGGGACGACCCGGTTGGTCTGCAGGCGGCCGGGAAGGATGTTGAGCATGAAGTTCGGAAACACGCAGTAGTACCAGGCCCGGCCTCCGGCCCCGTAGATGTGCTCTTCCTCGGTGAGGGGGCTGTGCTGCAGGCTCCAGTGCTCCGACAGCTCGGTCTCGTAGCTGGAGAAATCGTACAGCTTCATCAGCTCGGGGTGAACGATCGGAACGTGGTACCCCTCCAGGTAATTCTCGACGTACACCTTCCAGTTCGCCTTCACCTCGTAATCCACCCGGTCGTGGAACTCGAGGTCCTCGAGCCGGATCGGAGCGATCCGCTCCGCGATGCCTCCGAATACCGACTCGAGCGGAGGCGCTTCGGCGTCGAGGTTCACGAACAGGAGACCCTGCCACTCGCTGACACGGATCGGAACCAGCCCGTAGTCTTCCCTGTCGAACAGCTCCACCAGGTTCCAGTGCGGAACTCCCCTCAGCCTGCCGTCCAGTTGATACGTCCAACCGTGATATCCGCATTTCAGTACCCGTCCACACCCGTCTTCGCTCGCCAGTGGGCCTCCACGGTGACGACAGACGTTGTAGAAGGCACGGAGTTCACCCTCGAGATCCCGGACCACGACGATCGGTTCCCCGGCGACATCCGCCACCAGCCAGCTGCCCGGAAGTTCGATCCGGGTGACGTGGCCGACGTATTGCCAGGTCGTCCCGAACACGGCGGCGCGGTCGAGCCGCTCGAAGCGCGACTCGGTGAACCAGGCCGACGGCACGGTTTCCGCTCTCGCGAGTCCTTCCACCTCGGCGAGGTCGGGGCCGAGGTCCGCGAAGCTTTCGTCGTGATTCATGCGGCGGTCCGTCAGTGGCGGTTGCGGGTGCCAGGGAACGCGGAGATGTTATGCTTGATACATCGCGGGGAACACCCCCGCTGCCCAAGAGGCCGGGAGCGCAGGATGCAAGGCAAGCCGCTGCAGAAGCTGAAGAAGCTGGACCTCCGCCAGCCGATCTGGGACAGGTTCTTCTGGGTCTCGCCCCTCGCGGTGATCGGTACCCGCGAGCCCGATGGCCGAACCGATTTCGCACCGAAGCACATGGTGACGCCGATGGGATGGCAGAATTACTTCGGCTTCGTATGTACGCCCCGGCACGCCACGTACAGGAACATCGAGCGCGAGGGCGCCTTCACGGTCAGCATGCCGAGACCCGACCAGGTAGTCCTCGCCAGTCTCTGTGCGGCGCCCCGGTGTGGGGGAGAGGACGGAGAGAAGCTGGAGCTGGAGACGGTCGAGACGCGGCCGGCGACGGTCGTCGACGGCGAGTTCATCGCGCAGTCGTACCTGTTCCTGGAGTGCGAGGCGTTCAAGACGGTCGATGGGTTCGGAGAGAACAGCCTGATCACCGGACGCATCGTCGCCGCCCGGATTGCGCCGGACTCGATCCGCACCCTCGAACGCGACGGGCAGGATCTGATCCGGCAAGCACCGCTGCTCGCCTACCTGCCTCCGGCCCGCTTCGCGCGTATCGACCAGTCTTTTTCGTTTCCGTTTCCCGCCGGATTCAAGCGTTGAAACCGGTGTCGCCGACGAGGGAGTCGCAGCTCCTCGACTACCTGTCCGGCCGACGCGAGGACATGGCCGATTTCCTCGCGACCCTGGTCGAATCGGAGTCCCCTACCCTCGAGCCGGAATCACAGGTGACCACCCAACGTCTCCTGGCCGGAAGACTCGAGGATCTGGGGATGCGAGTGCGCCGATTCTCTGGGCGCACTTCCGGTGGCATGCTGCTCGCCCTGCCCGCCCGGCGTCCCCGCCGGCTTCCCGTGCAGCTGCTGATCGGACACAGCGACACGGTCTGGCCGATCGGCACGATCGCCGGGATGCCCGTGCGCCGGGAGGACGGCCGGCTGTACGGTCCCGGCGCGTTCGACATGAAGGGCGGCCTGGTGGAGATCGTCTTCGCCCTGGAGGCGATCCGTTCGATCGGGGCGCAGCTCCCGGTCACGCCGGTGATCCTGATCAACAGCGATGAGGAGACCGGAAGCCGCGACTCCCGGCGGCTGATCGAGCGGCTCGCGCGAATCGCAGACCGCGCCTTCGTGCTCGAGCCGGGCCTCGGTCCGGCCGGCCAGCTGAAGACCGCCCGGAAGGGAAACGGTCAGTTCCACCTGAAGGTCCACGGGCGTGCCGCGCACGCCGGTGTCGAGCCCGAGAAGGGTGCCAGCGCCATTCTCGAACTCTCGCTGTGCATCCAGCAGCTCTTCGCACTCAACGATCCGGAGCGCGGCATCAGCGTGAATGTCGGCACCATCGACGGCGGGATGCGCACCAACGTCGTGGCCCCGGTCAGCCAGGCGACCATAGACGTCAGGGTCCTGCACGCCGAAGACGGACCCCGCGTTACGGAGGCGATCCGCTCGCTCCAGCCGACGACGCCGGGAACGGAACTGGAGATCACCGGAGGCATGGATCGCCTGCCGCTCGAGAAGACCCCACGGAATCGCCGGCTCTGGGAACGGGCCGTGGATGCGGCCGACCGGCTCGGGATCGAGATCTCCGAGGGCACCTCGGGCGGCGGCTCCGACGGAAATCTCACGAGCCTCCACTGTGCCACGCTGGACGGTCTGGGACCCGTCGGAGACGGAGCCCACGCCGTACACGAGCACATCGTAGTGGACAGTCTGCCCGAGCGAGCCGCCCTGCTCGCCTGCCTCGTGCTCGGACCTCCGCTCATCGAAGGTCGGCCCAGTGCCGACGATCTGCCCCTGGAGTCGGCGATCGCCGGCGGGGCGATCGGGGCCGCTCCACCGTCCGCATCCGGAGAAGCGCACCCGCTCTGAGGGGTTCCGTCACATCCCGCAGAAGGGATTCCTCGCTGCCGCGCATCGACCGGGCGTGCCGGTTCCCGGACCGGCTGACGGAACGGTGACAGACGAGCGGTTTACACCGGGATCAGACCGACCCTATTCTCGAACGCGGAACCACGGGGCGGAGAGTCGAGCGGCGCATGCGGATCGAACGCGAAGAGCTGGCGAACAGCGTAACTCATGGATTCGGCGCGGTGGCCAGTGTGGCCGCCGGATCGGCACTCATGGTGCTGGCGATCCTGAAGGGGAACGCGTGGCTGGCAATCGGTACGGCCGTATTCGCTCTCTCCCTCGTCGCCCTCTACACCATCTCGGCGCTCTATCATGCCGTCCCCGCCGAATCCGCCAAGGCCCGGCTGAAGGTGGCCGACCATTGCGCGATCTACGCGCTCATCGCCGGCACCTATACGCCGTTCATGCTGGGCGGTGTGCGCGGGGGACTGGGCTGGACGCTGTTCGGCGTGATCTGGGGTCTCGCAGCCGCGGGCGTCGTGTTCAAGCTCTTCTTCACCGGGCGATTCCGGCGCCTGTCGACGGCCGTCTACATCGCCATGGGGTGGCTCGTGGTGCTGGCAGCGCGTCCGGTCGCGGAAGCGCTGCCCGGTTCGGTTCTGCTCTGGCTGGCAGTCGGAGGAATCGCCTATACGGCCGGCACGGCATTCTACCTGAACCGGCGGCTGCCGTACTCGCACGCGATCTGGCACATGTTCGTGATCGCTGGCAGTACGTCACACGTCGTCGCGCTCGCCCTGCTCATTCTGGCTGGTTGACGGCAGCGATCGTCAGACGAATTCGACCCGGTCAACGACCCGCGACCCGTTCTCGATCGTTTTGTGCACCGGGCAGCGCGAGACGATCTGGGCCAGTCGCTCGCGCTGAGCCTCGGTGAATTCTCCTGCGATCTCCACGTGGCTCGTCAGAACGTCGACGACCTTCTTCTTTCCGTGGTCGTCCAGGTCGTCCTGCTTCTCGTGCTCGTATCGCGCTTTGACTCCCGCCAGGGTGATGCCCTTGTGCCGGGCATACAGCTGAAGCGTGATCAGCGTGCAGGCGGCCAGCGAACCGAGCAACAGCTCGTACGGAGTCGGACCGGTATCGTCACCCTCCTTCTCCAGCGGCTCGTCGGCTTTCCAGTCGTGACGACCGTTCGTCAATTCGACTCGTGTGTTCTCCGTCATGCTCGCGGTGACCCAGACCATGACCATCTCCTTTCGCTGCGGCTTGCATTCCTTTTCGCTGCTCAGCCGATCCCGATCGCGTCCTCTGCCGGGACACCCTGCTCGATGGCTTCGTAATCCAGTTCGCTTCCCTGCACGCTGTGCGGAATCAGGTAGACGACCACCGTGACGATCGACGCCAGCAGCACGAGACCTCGGGCGGCCAGGCCAGCCCGTCGGGGAGCTTCGGCTGCGTCGGCCTGGGGCGGCGTCAACTTCGGCAACGCCAGCGCCGCGATCAGCCACGCCACCCACATGACCAGCGTCTTGTTGTCGGTCAGGTCCCAGCCGAACGGGATGCCCGTCCAATATTCTCCGAAGGCGTACTTCTGCACGATCGGGCCGAGAATCATCCCCCCGATCGTAAAGAGTCCGAACGCCCACCAGGCGAGGCGACCGAGGCCAGTCGGCTGGGCGATCGCTCCGAGTCCGGCGCGCCAGGCGATCAACACGCCGAAGAACATGAATGCGATGTGGGGAATCAGCACGCCGAGCGGCACCGGATCCCTGTATCGCAACACCGCCTGTCCGACTGCCTCTGACGGCAATCTCTGCTCTCGACCTTCGACCGACAGGTCGACCCAGTACTCGAGCTTTCCCGCAGCGGGCTGGATCGGGAGCCGTGCCACCCACACGTCTCCCTCCCGGGCCAGGGCCTCTTCGGACCACGCATCGTCGGTGGGATAGCGCCGCCAGTTCACGACGCCTCCCTCGACCCCGGAGTGTGCGGGGATCTCCACGCGGGCCTTCTCGTCCGTCCAGGCCGCGCGCACGAGCCGCATCGTCTGGCTGTCTCCTTCGACCTCGACGGAAACGCGCATCGGGTGCGTCGGCCCGGTGAGTCGCTGATAGACGCCCGCGCCGAGCATGAGAAGAAACGAGAGAATCCAGAGAATCGTGCCGAGTGCCCGGCTGGTTGAACTCGAACCCATTACGGGGCCGCCTCCGTCGAAAGATCCAGGTTCTGAACGCCGACGGCGGGAGTCGGTCCGCCGCGGCTCATAGCTTCCGGTACAGCGAAGCGGTTACAATACGGCACGGAGGGAACGCGTCACACCCCACGGCGTCCGTGTCGGGCCCGCCGGGTGGACAGATCAGGATTCGTCGTATTGGACTAAAGTCCTATCCACATCCTGCGCCGGGTGTGCCATCTTCTCCGCGTCGTGGCGTGTGAGGTGAGGTGAGGGCGTGTGGTGGGGGCCGCCACCCTCGTTTCTTGTCTTGCCTCCACGCCACCTCTTTCGCGCGAGAGCCGCTCCTCGGGGCGGCTCTCGTCGCATCCACCTTCCGGATGTAGGTTTCTGCTCCGTTTCCGAACCCCGTTGCGCGTACTCGCGGAGCCAGGCCATGTACTCTCGATCTCGACCCGACCTCCCGCTGACCCGTGCGTTGATCGCCGCCGCAGCGCTGCTGAGCGGCGCCGCTGCCGTCGGTGCACAGGATGCGCCCGTGTACCGTTCGCCGGACCCCGCGATCGTTCAGATCGTGGACGCCGAGCCGACGCCGAGCGTCTCCCTGTCCCCGGATGAGAGCCAGATGCTACTGATCCGGTCACCGGGCTATCCCTCCATCGGAAGCTACGCCAGGCGTGAGCTGAAGCTCGCCGGACTCCGGCTGGACCCGAGCAGCGATGGGCGGAGTCGCACTACCGGCGCGGCGAGCCTGAGCCTCGTCCCTGTCGCAGGCGGAGCGGCCCGGGAGGTGACGGGGCTTCCTTCGGAGGCGCAGATCGAGAACATCCGCTGGTCCCCGGACGGGACGCACATCTCCTTCACGCACGACACGGGAGCCGGTATCGAGTTGTGGATCGTGGACGTGGGGCGGGCCGCGGCGCGTCAGCTCACGGACAGGAGGCTGAGCCTGACCGCGGGAAACGCTCCCGTCTGGCTCGATGCATCGACCCTGGTGGCCGCCTTCGTTCCGGAGGGACGGGGTCCAGAGCCTGTCGAGCCCGCAGTTCCCGTCGGACCGGTCATCGAGGAGGCAACCGGGCGTGAGTCCCCCGCGCGAACGTATCAGGATCTCCTCGAAGATCCGGACGACGAAGCGTTGTTCGATCACTATCTGACCGTCCAGCTCGCAAGCGTGGATCTCGGGGGAGCGGTCACGAACATCGCCGAACCGGGGATCGCCTGGGATTTCAGCCCTTCGCCCGACGGTCGCTTCCTGCTCGTGGAGTGGGTGCATCGCCCGTACTCCTATCGGGTCCCCGTCACACGCTTCCCGCAGCGAGTGGAGATCCTCGGCCGTGATGGCTCACTGGTTCATCGGATCGCCGACCTGCCATTGCAGGAGGAAATCCCGGTTGCCTTCGGCAGCGTCGCGAAGGGGCCCCGGTCGTTCTCGTGGCGGGCCGACGTGCCGGCAACCCTCCTGTGGGCCGAGGCCCAGGACGGTGGAGACGCCCGGGTGGAGGCCGATGTCAGGGACAAGCTGTATCTGCTGGACGCGCCGTTCAGCGGACAGCCGACGGAACTGGCCTCCCTCGGCTATCGCTACGCCGGCGTGACATGGGGAGACGAAAACCTCGCCATGGTCTCCGAGAGCTGGTGGAAGACGCGGCAGTTGCGGCAGTGGCTCGTGCGTCCGGACACACCCGATTCGGAACCGGTGCTGTTCGTGGAACGCTCCACGCAGGACCGCTACGCAGACCCCGGGTACCCCGACACGCACGACAACCGCTTCGGCCGCCCGGTCATCCGACGGTCATCCGACGGCAACTCGATTTTCCTGCTCGGACGCGGGGCTTCGGACGAAGGAGACCGGCCTTTCGTGGACCGCTACGACCTTGCCTCGGGCGAGACGACGCGGCTGTACCGATCGGAATCGCCCTGGTTCGAACAGCCGGTTGCCGTGCTCGAGGACGACGGCTCGGCGATTCTCACCCGGCGTGAGAGCCCCGATGATCCGCCAAACTACTTCGTGCGGAATCCGGGCAACGGCAATCTCCGGCAGATCACGGACTTCCCGCATCCCGCGCCGCGCTTGAAGGACGTGGAGAAGGAACTCATCCGCTACACCCGCGCCGACGGCGTGGAACTGAGCGGCACGCTCTACCTGCCGCCGGGGTGGCAGCCGTCCGACGGGCGTCTGCCGGTGCTTCTCTGGGCATATCCGACGGAATACAAGAGTGCCGACGCCGCGGGGCAGGTCACGGACTCCCCCTACCGGTTCATTCGCGCCTCCGCCTGGTCGCCCTACGTATGGACGCTGCTCGGCTATGCCGTCCTCGACGATCCGTCGCTGCCGATCATCGGAGAGGGCGCCGTCGAGCCCAATGACACGTACGTGGAGCAGCTCGTGGCGGGGGCCCGGGCCGCGGTGGACGAGCTCGTGCGCCGAGGCGTCGGCGACGCACACCGGATGGCGATCGGGGGCCACAGCTACGGTGCGTTCATGACGGCGAACCTCCTTTCCCATTCCGATCTCTTCGCCGCCGGCATCGCCCGGAGCGGCGCGTACAACCGGACCCTCACCCCCTTCGGATTCCAGGCCGAAGAGCGCACGTACTGGGAGGCGCCCGAGGTCTACTACGCGATGTCGCCGTTCATGCACGCCGACCAGGTGAACGAGCCGATCCTCCTCATTCACGGCGAGATGGACAACAATTCCGGAACGTTCCCGATGCAGAGCGAGAGGTATTTCGGCGCCCTCAAAGGCCTCGGGGCGACGGCTAGGCTGGTGATCCTTCCGTACGAGAGTCATGGCTACCGGTCGCGTGAATCGCTGCTGCACATGCTGTGGGAGCAGCAGGAGTGGCTGGAGCGCTACGTGAAGAGTGCCTCGCCAACCGAGCCCACCGCCGGACGGGAATCGAGCGAGACGGACGGTCCGGCACGATGACCGGAGCCATGGACGAATATCGGCGCCAGGCAGCGCGGGCGGGCGCGGGCTGCGGACCGAACTGTCCCGGTAATCGGATCCCTCTCACCCCGTACGAGGCGGCCCGACTCGCCGCCGGACTCGGGATCACCACGGGCGAGCTGCTTCACCGCTACGTTACCGCCGGGTCGGCGGTTCTTGCCGTGAAGGAAGACGGAAGCTGCGTGTTCCACGCCGGCGAGGAGGGTTGTGAGGTGCACCGCGATCGGCCACTCGCGTGTCGCAGCTTTCTCGATCCCGACGATACGCCCGGCCGGTTCGTCGAACGTGCACGGCAGTATCGCGAGATTCTTCGCGCCTGGCGCCGTGCGGGCGTCGAGGACGCGGACGCCGGGGACCGGTCGGCCGGCGTTGCCCGTGGTTCGGGTCACGCGGCGCCCGAACTCGGCACCTGGATTCTCGACGTGGATTCCCTGGTCGCGGAGCGTTGCGCCGAGCGCGGGACCTCCGTGCCGGAGGACCTGGAGGCTCGGATCGACATCCACCTCTCCGCCCTCCGGGCAGCTCTGGAGTAGCGATTCCAGAGCTCGCAGTCGCGGTTAAGGGGGTTCCGAAAGTCCAATGGCAGTTGTCTCTCCACCCGAATCATCTTCCGCGATATTTTTTACCCGTTATCTCAAGGAGGACTCGATGCGTTTCCTCTCGTGGCTTGTGGGGCTCGCATTGCTCGCTCTGCTCGCCTACTTCTGCGTGAACCGCAACGCGCCCCGAATCGAATCGGAGCTGACGGCGGAATCGCAAGCAGCGCTCCAGGCGGCCGGTCTCAGCCCGGCGCTCGTGAGCCTCGACGGTCGAGATGCGTGTTTGCCGACGATCGCAGATCCCGCGATGGCCGAACAGGCGTACCAGACCGTGGCATCCGTCCGCGGCGTCCGGGTCGTCAACACGGGCTGTGGCGAGCTGACGCTCAGTGAACCGTACTTCCACGCGAAGCGAACGGACGACGGCATTCTCATCGAGGGCTCGCTGATCCCGAGCGAGACGGACCGCGTCTACGGCGTGGTGAATGCGCTGGGACCGAGGGTTCCCGTCGCTCGCGAGATCGTCACCGAGGGCGTGGCCGATGCGGCGTGGACCGCGGAGCTTCCTTCGGCGATCCGACTGCTTGCCGCCCGGGTGCTGGACCCGGAAATCTCCGTGAAGGATGGGAAGGTCACGGTTTCCGGCCGCGTGCCGACCGAGCGAGTTCGCAACGGTGTGATCGAGCGACTCGAGCAGCACTTCCCCGGGTTCGAGATCGTTGATCGACTCGAAATCCGAGCGCACGAGACAGCCGACGAGCTGCAGCGCGGTCTGGATCAGTTCGTGGCCAGCCGGGTGGTCGAATT
>CBDTXM010000049.1:0-17617 GCA_965364445.1 uncultured bacterium
GACGAGTATACCGAGTTGCTCGCGGAGCTCACCAGCGAAATCTGCTCCATGCTCGTTCAGCGTGACCTGGCCGGCTTCGGACACGGTGAGTGAGGTCTGTGTGCGCCGCGTACCCGGATGAATCTGACCCGGTTGTTTTCTCCCAACGCCGAAACGGAGGCACTTATGATCGAGAGAATCCGTCTGCTGGGATTGACCTTCGCGCTGGTGTTCGCGTTGAGTCCGGTGAATGCAGCGGCCCAGGAGTCGCTGAATGCCGCAGAGCAGGACTATCCGACTGCCATCGCATCACCCACCGATCCGTCGACGGGTGCGGACGTCGGATCCGCCGAGACGACACAATCCCTGTCGTCCGTGTCGCTCGAGTCGCCGTCGATCACGCGGCTGCAGTCGGCTTCCGAACAAGGTTCCATCGCAGAGACGCTTCAACTCGGTGAGGAGAATACGCCCGCAAGTCCAGCCGCGGCCGGAAAAGGTTCGGGTACCGGACTCGGGTTCATGATTGCGGGCGCCGCCGCACTGGTCGGAGGGCTGCTGATCGGGGGCACCGGGGGCAATCTGATCGCGGCCGGGGGCGTGGCGCTGGGCGTATACGGGATCATCGTCTACTTCTGATGATTCCACGTCGAGAATCTCTGCGGGAGACACAGGCCATGCTCAGAACGTCCGCAGGGCTGGCAGTCGCGCTCCTCGTCGTCGGCGTCTCGACCCTCTCCGCGCAGGAGGGGGTCGACCGGAAGGAAGATCTGGCCCAGACCGCGGCCAATCCGATCGCGGATCTGATCAGCCTCCCGTTGCAGTTCAACGACGACATGGGCCTCGGGCCCTTCGACCGCAGCTTCCCGGTCCTGAACATCCAGCCCGTGGTCCCGTTCGCCGGGGGCAAGATCATCACCCGGACCATCTTTCCCTTCGTGTGGATTCCGGACGTGACGGCCGAGAGCGGTAGGCTCTCTTCCGGCCTGTCCGACATCGTGCTCACCGCGTTCTACGTGCCCGGCGAAGGGAGCCTGATGTGGGGACTCGGGCCCGTGTTCGAGTTTCCGACCGGAGGCTCGGAGCGCGGCAGCGGGAAGTGGAGCGCGGGCCTCTCGGGCGTCGCGCTGGCGCAGCCCGGCGACTGGACCCTCGGAATCCTCGCCAACAACGTCTGGTCCTACGCCGGTGACTCGGACCGTGAGGACGTGAACAAGGGCCTTCTCCAGTACTTCATCGTCTACCAGCTCGGCAACGGCTGGTACGTGAACAGCGCCCCGATCATCACCGTGGACTGGAAAGCGGACGACGGACAGAAGTGGAAGGTGCCGTTCGGCGCGGGCGCGGGGAAGCTATTCTTCCTCGGCAAGATCCCGCTCAACGTGCAGGTCGGCGCCTACAAGTACGTGGTCAAACCGGACGTGGGGCCCGACTGGCAGCTTCGCCTGCAGGCGCAGTTCCTGTTTCCGGCCCCGGGGGGATGACCTCGGGTGAATTCGGCACAACCACCGGATTCAGGTGAGATTTCGATGCGCACACTGCGCTCCGGCAGTTTTCCGCGGGAAGCTCCCGGAAGCTCTCGCCGTCGCCGCCGAAAACCGGGGTTGCGAGGGCGATGCATTCGGACTCGTTGCCGTGCTCCGGGTTCGATTCTGAACTGGGACGCGACGCCGATACGACGCGGCCTGGCTGCCGCCCAGCTTCCCTTCGTCCTGCTGGCGAGCCTGCTGGAACCTCGAGATGGCTGCGCTGCAGGTCGCCTTCGCCGGGCACACGTGCACTGCTGCGACTGCGACCGCCTCGAACCACGCGGAACGGGCTGCCCGCCAGGTTCAGAGCGGCGCCCGGAACGCCGGGGTAACGGACACCATCCATTCCCACTCACCGTCGTCGAGTCCCCGCGCCGCATCCAGTCTCACGAGGTCGTAGAACAGCGACAACCCGGCACCGAGAGAGGTGCGGACGTTTCCGGTGGCGACTGCGCCGAACCGCTCCGCCGCGCCACCGCCCGCCCTGCCGAGGTCCGTCCAGCCGGCCGCGGCGAGTCCCCGGAGTCGGATCCACGGGTGCCACACCGCCCGCGAAATCGCGAGGTTGGCGAACACGGCCACATCGCCGGCGAACGGCCTGAACTCGTAGCCGGGAACTGTGCCTCGTCCGCCGAGCAACAGCAGTCGCTGCTCGGGTAACGTTCCGGTGCCGAGGCCTGCTCCCAGCGAGCCCTCCCATGACCAGGTGGCGTCGGGCTCTTCGGGGCGGGTGGAAAGCAGGGCGCTCCAGCGCGTGTAGCCGAAGTCGGAGAGTGCCGATATCTGCCCGTCGACGGACAGGATCGAGGTGGAGCCCAGCCAGCTCCCCAGGCTACGCTCCACCCCGAGCTCCAGTCGCAGGTCCGTTCCGTCGGTGACCGACCGGACCGGTCTGGCGTCGGCTCCCCCGACAGGGTCCAGCTCCAGACTGGCGCTTTCCTGCCGCTCGGCCACCAGGCCCGCCCGACCGATGCCGAGGCTTCCGACTCGCGAGCGGATGCGTATGCCGCCTCCGCTGCGAAAATACGGATCGGTCCAGTCGTCTCCGCGGAAGGAGGCGCCCAGGGTGGAAACGATGCCGGAGGAAGCGGCGAACGGACCGACGTCGGTCAGCTCGTTGATCCAGCCCTCCAGCCGAACCTCGATCTCACCGGCCGTCCACGAGGCCCCGCCACGGATCTCTCCGGCGCCGCGTCCGAACGCCCAGCCGCCCGTCCCGGAGAGAGAGAATCTCCCACTGGGCTCCCAGCGCAGTCCGGCACCGGCGAACACTCCCTCCGCGCGCCGAACCCGGAATGCCGAGGAAATGCTCGGGACGTAGAGTCGAAGCGGTGCGTTGCCCCCGAGGTAGCTCTCCCGGGCGATCGACACGGCCTGCGAGCGGACTTCCGCGAGTCGAATGGAGTCGGCGGTCACTTCGTCCGGCCAGGCGTCGACCTCCGTCATCCGCCAGCCCGCGTACCGGCGCAGCTCGGATTCAGGACGGGCCCGGATCGAGTGGCCTGGCACCACGCCGCCTCGATCGCCGGGTTCCAGGTCGTACCCGAACACCTGGAACCGGGCCCGGATCGTCGAACCGAACGGCAGTTCCATGTACTCCAGGCGGCGACGGATCTCGACCCTCTGCGAGTAGGGAAGCCAGTAGCTCCCCTGCACCAGGGCGCTCTCGAGCTCGATGCTGACATCCACGAGGCGAGGATCGACGTAGGAAGCGGGCGTGAATCCGACGGCGAGGCGGGTGAGCGCGCTCGAGCTTCGTTCCAGGTCCAGGGTGCCGATGACCGCCGGCTCGGAAGGATCCAGCGGGCGCACCTGCAGCCGGTAGAGACGTTTCCACTCTCCTCCCACCGCCATCGCCAGGGAGTCAACCAGTCGGTACTCGTAGATCGCCGGCGCGCCCGGCGCGAGGGGATGCGGGGCATGCCGGATCTCGTCGCCCTCCCCCACCCGGATCCGGTCCCCGTAGTTGTCCACGACGAGAGACAGATGATCGACGTGATAGTGGAGCTTCGTCGGAAACCATTCGGTCTCCCGGCGGCCGACGATCTCCTGCATCGAGCCGAGCCCCCGGCGCCAGCGGAATTCCAGCGCCACCTGGTCGGCCCGTATCGCCTGTTGGCCGGCGCCACCCCCGAAGTCGGCGAGGTAGTGGACGTGACCCTCGGCGTACAGGTCGAATCCGCCCAGGGCGCTGTCACCCCAGGCGTGTCTCCGGGCCTCGATCGCGGACTCTATCAGCGCGATCGCCCGTGCGTCGTTCCAGGACTCGGGACGCGGGGACTCCTGGGCGGGGAGAACGGCGGGAAGCGCGAGAAGAAGCGCCAGCATCGAGACCCGGTCGATGCGGTACGTGCTGCGGGCGGGACGCCGGTGTCGGCGACGAGGGCAGAGTGAGATCACGCAGGGGGAGTACCTGCGAGGCGCGCGGGGGTTTCGCCCCTCCGACGGGTCAGCCCTCCTCGAACAACTCCTCCTGCGGGGTCTCCTCGGGTCCGGCCTCCCGGTCGGCGAGCGCGCGAAGACGGCGAATCCAGAAGTCCGCGTCGAGCCCCCCCTCCCGCTTCAGGAGCCGGCGGAGAACGGGAGGCATGTCGGCCAGTTCCTCGAGAAGGCTCTCCAGGGCCGCCTGCGACTCGGAGGCGTTGTCGGCGTCGCCTGACAGGCTGGCCATCTCTCCCAGAATCGTCTGCTCCGAACGCGAAGCCAGGATCGGTTCCTCGCGCGTCGCGACCCAGACTTCCGTCCTGCGGCCGGGGCCCCGGCCTTCCTCGATCGGGAGCAGTCCGACGATCTCGTCGGAGCGCCAGAATTTCCCGTAGCCCAGGTAGATCATCCGGCCCGGAAGGATGTTCACGGTTCCCCCTGTGGAGCGAGAAACGAGCACCTCGTCGTGAAAGTGTCCGGGGTGCCGATCGGGTGCAAGCGGGGGACCAGGGGGACTGGCGCATCGGTCGCCGCGGAGGCAGGGTATTTGCACTGCTGCGAACGGTCCCTTTTCGTCGAGAAGGGCTCCAGAACGCGACCAGAGAACGGAGCAACGCACCGTGGCCAAGATTCGGAAGGAAGTGGCGCTCCAGTATCACACAGAGGGCAGACCGGGCAAGATGGAGGTCATCCCCACGAAGCCCTGCGCAACCCAGTGGGACCTGTCTCTCGCCTACACACCGGGCGTGGCCGAGCCTTGCCGGGAAATCGACAGGGACGTCGAGAACGTCTACAAGTACACGGCTCGCGGGAACCTCGTCGCGGTCGTTTCGAACGGCACCGCGATTCTCGGCCTCGGAGACCTGGGTCCCGAGGCATCGAAGCCCGTGATGGAGGGCAAAGGCGTACTGTTCAAGAGGTTCGCCGACATCGACGTCTTCGACCTGGAGATCAAGGCCGACACGCCCGCCGATGTGATCCGCTTCTGCGAGATGCTCGAGCCCACGGTGGGCGGGATCAACCTCGAAGACATCCACGCACCCGACTGTTTCGAGATCGAGCAGACTCTCAAGGAACGACTCGACATTCCCGTATTCCACGATGACCAGCATGGAACGGCCATCATTTCAGGGGCCGCGCTGATCAACGCACTGGAGCTGGCGGACAAGAAGATCGACGAAGTGCGAGTGGTATTCTCCGGCGCCGGCGCCGCGGCGATCGCCACCGCCTGGCACTACGAGCGGCTCGGGGCGAAGCGGGAGAACCTCTGGTTCGTCGACTCGAAGGGCGTCATCAACACGAAGCGGGACAACCTGACCCCTGAGAAGGCGCGCTACGCCGTGGAGACCGATGCCCGGACGCTGGCCGAAGCGGTCGAGGGGGCGGACGTATTCATCGGACTCTCGATCGGCGGGCTGATGAAGCCCGAGATGGTCGCTTCGATGGCCCGAGATCCGATCGTGTTCGCCATGGCGAACCCCGACCCCGAGATCCTGCCGGAAGACGCGCTGGCGGTACGGGACGATGTGATCATGGCGACCGGCCGCTCGGACTATCCCAACCAGGTCAACAACGTCCTCGGATTCCCCTTCATCTTCCGCGGGGCGCTGGATGTGCGGGCCAGCACGATCAACGACGAGATGTTCATCGCCGCCACGATGGCGCTCGCGGAGCTCGCGAAGGAGGACGTGCCCGAGTCCGTCTCCGCAGCGTACGAAGGTCGCGCGCTTCACTTCGGCCGGGACTACCTGATTCCGACGCCGTTCGACCAGCGGGTCCTGCTCTGGGAGGCCTCGGCCGTCGCACAGGCGGCGATGGACACCGGGGTCGCGCGCAAGCCCGTGGACATCGAGGAGTACAAGCGCCAGCTCGAAGCCCGTCTCGGGCCTGCCCGGGAACTGATGCGCTCGATCATGGACCGGGCGCGGCGGACTCCGAAGAGGATCGTGCTCCCCGAGGGCGAGGAGCCGGTCGTCGTCCGGGCCTCGCACGCCATCGTCGAAGAAGGCCTCGGCACGCCGATCCTGCTCGGCGATCCGGCCCGGATCCAGGCGGTCGCGGCGGCCGCGGAAGTGGATCTGGCGGGAGTGGAGATCCTGGATCCCCGCACGTCGGAGAAGTTCGACGACTACGTGGAGGCGTTCTTCGAGCGCCGTCACCGCAAGGGCATCACGATCGAGAACGCGCGCTCCCACATGCAGCAGCCGATCTACTACGCGGCGATGATGGTGGAAAAGGGTGACGCTCACACCCTGATCGGGGGCGCCAACATGAGCTACCCGGACTCGCTGCGCCCGGCCCTGCAGACCATCGACCTGATGCCGGGCATCGAGAAGGTGGTCGGTCTGTACATGCTTCTGGTCAAAGACCGGCTGTATTTCTTCGCCGACACGACGGTGAACATCGACCCGGACGCAGAGATCCTGGCCGAAACGGCGGAAATGACGGCGGACTTCGTGCGCCGGCTGGGGATCGAGCCCCATGTGGCGATGCTTTCCTTCTCCAACTTCGGCTCGGCGCCGCACCCGTCCTCCGACAAGGTCAGACAGGCGGTACGGCTGATCAAAGAGCGGAGACCGGACATCCCGGTCGACGGAGAGATGCAGGCCGACACCGCGGTGGTGAAGGGAATCCTCGAGAAGACGTATCCGTTCTCCGACCTCAAGCGTCCGGCGAACGTGCTGATCTTCCCGAATCTCTCTGCGGCGAACGCGTCCTACAAGCTGCTGAACCGCCTGGGCGGCGCCGAGGCGATCGGTCCGGTGCTGCTCGGTTTGAGCAAGCCCGTCCACCTCACGCAGCGTGGTGCGACGATGGCGGATATCACCAATCTCGCGGCGATCAGCGTGGTGGACGCCGAGCAGCGTAAGCACCAGAACGGAGGAGCAGGCGGAGCCTGAGCGCAGGATGACCGGAGGGTTCGTGGACCGGGTGGGCGCGAGCGGCGCTCGCACGGTCCGCGACCCGCTGTGGGGAAACGTGACGCTGGACAGGGCAGCTGCGTCGATCGTGGATGCCCCCGAATTCCAGCGCCTGCGGCGGGTGAAGCAGCTGGGCTTCGCCCACCTCGTATACCCCGGGGCCGTTCACACGCGATTCCTCCACGCCCTCGGCGTCTATCACCTCTCCCGGCGCGCGATGGACGCACTGGACCGGAAGGGGCTTCTCTCACAACTGACCACCGACGAGCTGGAGACTCTGCCCGTCGTGCGCCTCGCAGCGCTGCTCCACGACGTGGGTCACTACGCCTTCTCGCACGCGATGGAGGAGCTCGAGGCAGACGCGATCCCCGGTCACCACGAGGAGGCGGCGGCCCGATTCCTCGAGTCGCCCCAGATCAGCTCGGCGCTGCGAGAGTCCGGCGACGGGGCTTCGCAACTCGTGATGGAGCTGATCCAGGGTCGCTCGAATCATCCATTGCAGGGGCTGGTGTCGGGCTCGCTGGATCTCGACAAGATCGATTACCTGCGGCGGGACAGCCTGTTCTGCGGCGTTCCGTATGGAGCGGTAGATGTCGAGCGGCTTCTCGAGTCGCTCACTCTGGCGCGCGAGAGTGACGGCGCACCTCTCGAGGTCGCCGTGACTGAGAAGGGGCTGAGCGCGCTCGAATCGCTTCTGTTCGCCAAGTACCAGATGTTCAGGAACGTCTACTGGCATCACGCCGTGCGATCGGCGACGGTCGCATTCCGGCACCTGGTCGAAGGTTCGCTGAGTGAGGGGCTGCTGATCCGGGAAGACCTCGCAGGTCCGACCGACGAAGAGCTTCTCGGGCTGATCGCCGCACGCATGCGGGACCAGGAAGTGTCGCCCGTTCTCGGCCGTCTGCACTCCTCGCTCGTCAACCGGAATCTGCCCAAGCGGGTCGTCGAACTGCAGGGCGATGAGCTTCCCGTCGGGATGGCCGAGTGGGTGCCGGAGAGCCGGGAGCTGGTCCGGATGGTGGAAGATCGGCTCGCGCGCGATTGGGGCCTCGAGGCCGGCTCCGTGTTTCTCGACTATCCTGCCAATCCGAACATGCTGCAGCTTCAGCTGTTACTGGTCAGGAGGCGAGGAGAGGTTCAGCGTCTGACGTCGGAAGGAGAGGAGCACCTGATCGACCTGCCCCGGCTCGGCAGGTCCCTGCACCAGGCTACGCGGGCGCTTCGAGTCTTCTGCCTCGAGCCCAAGAGCCTGCCGGATGTAACGCCGCTGCTGGACCTGCTCTCATCGCCGGCAGAGGAAGCCCGGGCACGCCTCGACGAGGACCGGTCTATTCTTTGACCGGGGCATCGGAGACATCGACCACCAGAGCGGTGACGTTGTCGGTACCGCCGGCGAGGTTCGCCTCGCTGACCAGCCGGGACGCCGCGGGATGCGGCTCACGTACCGTCTCGAGTATCCGGGCGATCCGTGCCTCTTCGACCATGTCCGTCAGTCCGTCCGTGCATAGCAGGTAGCGGTCGCCCACCTCGACCGAGCCAACGTAGAGATCCGGTGCGGGAATCGGATCCGTGCCCAGCGCCCGCGTGATAATGTTCGACTGCGGGTGCCGGAACGCCTCGTCACGGGTGATCATCCCCCGCTCGACCTGTTCCTCGACCCACGAATGGTCGGTCGTGATCCGGACCAGCTCCCCGCCTCGATACAGGTATGCCCGGCTGTCCCCAATGTGTCCCACCACCCGGTTGTCGTCGGGGCGCAGGACGAGCACCGTGGCCGTCGTGCCCATCCCGTCGCGCGAGAGATCTTCCTGGGCCTGACGGACGATCTCGTTTCCGGCTTCGAGGAATGCCATACGGAACCGGCTACGGGCCTCGTCGAGCCCATCCTCTTCATCCATGCCACAGAGGCGGACCCCGATCATCTCGGATGCGATGGCGCTCGCGACTTCACCGGCCGCGTGCCCACCCATGCCATCGGCCACCACGAATACGCCGGATTCCGCGTCGCAGAACACGGAATCCTCGTTCGACTCGCGTACGCGCCCGACATCGCTCACGGCCGCACAGGACCAGACGAAGCGTCCCATTCTCTCCTCTTGCACGATCTTCGGGGTGGCCGATTCGGTGCCCGCGTCCCGTCTTCCGGTCCGACCATCCCCGGCATGAATCGGGACAACTTGCACTACGGTCGTCCGATTGCCACCCCCTTGCGCATTCGAGCCCGTTTGACGGTATGCGGACGCGCAGCTATTTTTCCGTCCCCCAAAAACGCTGGAGGGTACTACGACGGCACCGAGGCGGGTCGGAAACGGTCGCTTTGAAGGCACGGTCCTCAAGACGGAACGCGCCAGCATGGTCGACCTCTACCTGGACGACGTCAGTCGGCACCCCCTGCTGACGCCCGAGGACGAGGACCGTCTGGCACGGCTCGCACAGGCCGGAGATCCTCTCGCCCTGGAACAGTTGATCCGTGCCAACCTCAGGTTCGTCGTATCCGTGGCCAAGCGCTATCAGAATCGGGGTCTCGCCTTCGGCGACCTGATTCAGGAAGGAAATATCGGGCTGGTCACGGCCGCGAAGAAGTTCGACCCGGACCAGGGCGTCAAGTTCATTTCCTACGCGGTCTGGTGGATACGCCAGGCGATTCTGGCCTCCCTGGCCCGACAGAGCCGTTCTGTTCGCCTGCCGCTGAACCGTGCCACGGAGCTCGCCCGTGTCTTGCGGGTTTCGGAGGAACTGAAGCAGACCCTGGGGAGAGATCCCACGGCCCCGGAGATCGGACTGAAGGCGGAACTGAAGCCCACCATCGTGGAGATGCTCCTGGCGCTCAACGTAGCCGAGGTAAGGCTCGACGCGCCGATCGGAGAGGCCGAGGACAGCAATCTGATCGAACGATTCCTGGTGGACGAGGACCAGGTGGATGTCTCGGTCGAGCACCGGATTCTCCAGGATCGGATCGCCGACGCCCTGGGAGAGATCCGGCCGCGGGACGCCCGGGTGCTGCGGCTCTATTACGGACTCCAGGGCGAGTCGGAACACACGCTGGAACAGATCGGACAGATCCTGGGCGTCACCCGGGAGCGGGTGCGTCAGCTGCGGGATCGGGCTCTGATGGAGATCCGTCGCGGTGAAAATGGGAAGGCCCTCGAAACATTCGCCGTCGCCTGAAGCCAATTCGCCTGACGGCTTCGCTACTGCGTGAGAAGACTCTCCACCCGGCACCCGGCCGCTTCCGTCCAGTCCAGACCGCGCTCTTCCTCCGTCACCCTGCTCGCGGCGAGACGCCGCTCGCCTGATCCATCCCGCAGCTCGACGAAGTCGATTCGACCGGACGGCCCATCAACGGCATCGACGTACGTGTAGACTTCCTTTCCCGTTCCGCCATCGTAACGCCGGAACTCGTACCAGACCGGATAGTAGCCTCGCTGCGGGTCGAATCGTGCCAGGTAGAAGAGGGAAACAGCTTCCCCGGTCGGAGCCGGTCCGTCGAGATCGTCGCTGATCAGGTAGGTGGCGGCGAAGGCCGGATTGGCATCGCCCGGCCAGGCGACGGCATCGAGAGCGGCCCGCTGGGCCAGGTACGGCCGGTTCTCGCCCCGGGACCGCAGGAGCTGCTCGGCGAGGATCGGTCCGAAAGTCCGCATCCGGTTGTCTGCCTCGAAGGAGACGTAGGGCACAGGGTCACCGGCCACGGAATCGCGCGCGAAGGCGAAAGCCAGCCGCGGCGCCGGACTGCCCGCGGGAACCAGGGCGCGTCCGGTGGCGACCGGCAAGCAACCTGAGCGGGGAGTGGCTACTTCTCCGTCGAGAACGAGGCTCCCGATCCTGCGTCCTGCCGCGTGCAACTCGAGCTCGCGACCGGCCGAAAGAAATCGGTCCGCGAATCGTGGTTGCCAGGTCTCGTCAGGATCGGCCGGAATCGCCAGCGATTCCAGGCCGTCGGCATCGAATCGGGAAATCGGTGTCGCCCGCGAGGCGCCGGACGCAGGATCGATCCGCACGGCAAACAGCAGAGGCCCGTCGGGGAGAGGCGTCGGGGGCGTTGCCGCTTCGGCTCCCTCCTCGGGCTCCGGTGGTGCCTCGGGGGCCGGGTTCTCGAGTCGGAATTCGGCGCCCCCCCATTCCACTTCGCACCCGGCGGCTCCGATTCCCACCGACAGCACCAGGAGGAGCCGCAGGATACGACTTGCGGGCGGTAGATCGATCGCAACCGGGGTGTAGATTGTAGCTTCTCCGGGTCGAACGGGTTCATGGAAGGCGATGCCGGGAAGCTAGAACCGGAATGGGAACCGATCAACCTCGGCCCCGGATGCCTGAGGTGATGGACGCGTATCATTCACGCCAACCGGGATGGGCACGTGGCAGACGTCGGGTTGTTTCATCACGAGGCTTGCAGCCGGCACGACACCGGCTGGGGCCATCCGGAGCACCAGGGTCGGCTGCGCGCCGTGGTCCAGAAGATGGCCCGCTCGCTTCCTGACCTGCACGGAAGGGTCGAGCCGGTCGAAGGTACTCCTATCGACACGGATCTCCTGGCTCGCGTTCATACCGAAGCTCACATCGCGGCAGTCCGGGCCGCCGTTGACCGGGCCGCCGAGACGAACGAGATCGTGAGACTGGAGGCCGACACCGTCGTCTCGGCCGGATCGTGGGACGCCGCGGTCGCCGGGTCCGGTTGCGCCGTAGATGCGGTTCGCGCCGTGATGAATGACAGGTATCGCGCTGCGTTCTGCGCGGTCCGGCCACCGGGTCACCACGCCACTCCGGACCGGGCAATGGGCTTCTGCCTGTTCAATGGAGTGGCGATCGCCGCTCGCAGCGCGATCGAGGAAGGCCTGGCCGACCGGGTGCTGATCGTGGACTGGGACATTCACCACGGAAACGGCACCCAGGACACCTTCTACGAGGATGGATCGGTCTTCTACCTTTCGATGCACGCCAGCCCTCATTATCCCGGAACCGGCGCCTCGGGCGAGCGGGGTGCGGGCGAAGGCGAGGGAACCACTCTCAATCTTCCTCTCCCGATGGGACTCGAGGCAGAGCGGTACGTGGAGGCGCTGGTCGAAGGACTCGAAGTAGCCGCACGATTCGAACCGCAGCTGGTGCTGATCTCCGCCGGTTTCGATGCAGCGATCGGAGACCCGCTCGGGGGCTTCACCCTGGAGCCCGGCGACTTCCGCCGTCTGACGCTCGCCGTTCATTCGGTCACTTCGGGGAGCGCCGATGGAAGAATCGTCTCGATTCTGGAGGGCGGGTACGATCCTCCCTCTCTGGGAATCAACGTCGATACCCATCTGCGGGCTCTCGTGGAAGCGGCGACCGGCGTCGCTCCGCCCGACGACGCCGCAGGCCATTCCAACAACCTGCCTTTAACCGGGGAGAGAGAGCGATGAGGCTGAGCTGGGAACGCCTTCCACTGCAGGCCGCGGTTCCGTTCCGGATCAGCCGCTCGGTGCAGGATCGGATCGAGAGGGTCTGGGCGCGCATCGAATTCGAAGGCGAGGAGGGCTGGGGGGAGGCAGATCCATCCCCCTATTACGGCGAATCGGCCGAGAGTGTGGAAGCCGCCCTGGGCCGCATGCGGCCGGTCCTGGCGGGGCTCTCCGATCCGGATCACCTGGAAACGATCGAGTCGCGACTGCGCGAAGCAGTCCCCGGAAACGGGGCGGCTCATGCCGCGGCATCGGCCGCACTCCACGATCTGTTCGGAAAGCGGGCGGGACTCCCTGTCTGGAAGCTGTTCGGCCTCGATCCTTCCGAGGCACCTCAGAGCTCGTTCACGATCGGAATCGACGAGCCCGAGGCGATGGCTCGGCGGGCGTCTGAGGCTCACGGATGGCCGATTCTGAAAATCAAGCTCGGAACCGACCGGGACCGGCAGATGGTCGAGGCAATTCGCGCGGCCGATCCGACGAGACGGCTTCAGGTGGATGCCAACGCTGCATGGAGCCCGGACGAAGCGGTCGAGAACATCCGGATGCTGGCCGACCTCGGTGTCGAGATGGTCGAACAGCCGCTCCCCCCGGGCCGGCCCGACGAATGGCGATGGGTCAGAGATCGCTCCCCGCTGCCGATCTTCGCCGACGAGTCCTGTATCGCGGCCTCGGATGTGCCCGGCCTGATCGGGCTCGTGGACGGCGTCAACATCAAGCTCACCAAGTGCGGCGGGATTCGCGAAGCCCTGCGAACCGTCCATACGGCGCGGTCGTGCGGACTGGAAGTGATGTTCGGGTGCATGCTCGAGAGCACTCTCGGAATCGCTGCGGCGGCACACCTGGCACCGCTGGCTGATCGGCTCGATCTCGATGGCGCAGCGCTGCTGGCCGAGGACCCGTTCGAGGGTCCCGGGCTCAAGGATTCGCGGCTCGTGCTGGGCCCGGAACCGGGACTGGGGGTCCGCCGGGCAGGCGCCGCGGAATGAGGAATGTCGGGACTTCGATCCGGGTCGCCTTCCTGACGGGCGGAATCATCGCGGCGGTGTTCGCCATTCGCCCGGCGGCCGCGACCGCCCAGGTGATCTCCGGCATCGTGGAGGACTCGTCCGGTGTGCCGATCCCGGCCGCTTTCGTCGTGCTCGAGGACGCAGCCGGCGTGGTAGTCGCGCGGACGCTGACCCGGGATGGGGGAGGATATCGTCTCGGTGCACCCGCCTCGGGCACGTACCGGCTGAGGACCGACCGAATCGGATACGAGAGGGCGGTGTCGCCGTGGTTGCGCCTCGAATCCGGCGAAACACTGGATTACCGTTTCCGGGTGGAACCGATCCCGATTCGCCTCCAGCGGATCACCGTGAACGAGCGAGCCCGATGCGAGGTACTCCCCGACGAAGGCATTCAGCTGCAGAGCGTCTGGGATGAGGCCCGCAAGGCGCTGACGGCCACTGCCTGGACCGGCCAGCAGCCGTACTTCCGTTTCGATGCGGTCATGCACAGCCACGCGCTGGACGAGCGCGGAAGACCGTTATCGGAGGCGGTGCTGGAAGAGGTCCGTCTATACGGGCGACATCCGTTTCGTTCGATTCCGGCCCGGGACCTCGTGTTCGGCGGGTTCGTTCAGGAGCCCGAAGGCCGTGTCGCGTACTACGCCCCCGATGCGGACGTCCTGCTCTCCGAGACCTTCGTGAGGAGGCACTGCTTCCGCCTGGTCCGGGGCGGCGCAGATCGGGCCGGGCTTCTGGGGCTGGAGTTCGAAGCGCTTCCCCAGAGCCGCCTGCCGGACATCGAAGGCATCATGTGGTTGGATCCGGCCTCCTCGGAACTCAGGCGGCTGGACTACTCTTACGTCAACCTGGATGTGCCCGTAGACACGGATCGACTGGGGGGGCAGGTGGAATTCGCCCGGCTTCCTACGGGGGCGTGGATCATCAGGGGCTGGAGAATCCGCGTGCCGGTCATCGAGTGGGTCGAAGGCCGGCCGGGCCGGACAGCGGGGCGCTACCGGTTGACCGGGATCAACGAAGGAGGGGGACAGGTGCTCGCGGTCTGGCTGACCGCCCGCATTGCGGGCCTCCTGCCCACTGACACGCTGCATGTAACGCCACCACCCGACTCCTTGCTGGTCCGGTTCGACCTCCGCGAGCCCTAGAGAAGATTCTCCGGATCCCTGTCGATCTCCAGCCTCAAGCTTCCGGGTACCGGCGCATGTGTCGCCGTGAAGCGGAGAATCGCGCCGAGTCGGCCCGCGTGGGGCTGCTTGATCAGAAGGTGCCAGCGCCAGCGTCCGCGAAGGCGGTCGATCGGGCACGGTGCGGGTCCCAGCAAGCGGGTCCCGATCAGCTCGGACCGCGCCTCCACCAGCCCTTCCAGCCACTCCCCCAGTGCCAGCGCGGCACTCTCGACCTCGTCCTCGTCGCGTCCGCTGACGACCAGGTTCGCGAGCCGGAGATGGGGCGGGTATCCGGGCTCTTCGCGGTCCGACAGCTCTCGTTCGGCGAATCCCTCGTAGTCGTGCTGGAGAGCGCTCCGAATCGCGAAATGAGACGGTCGAGAGGTCTGCACCAGGACCTCTCCCGGTCGGTCCCCACGGCCGGCGCGGCCAGAGACCTGGGAGAGCAACTGAAACGTCCTCTCGGAGGCTCTGAAATCCGGGAGGTTCAGACCCACATCGGCGTCGATCACCCCCACGAGGGTGACACCGGGAAGGTCCAGTCCCTTCGAGATCATCTGGGTGCCGAGGAGTATGTCCACCTCGTTGCGCCGAACCGAATCGAGGATATCGCGATGTGACCATTTCCGGCCCGTCGTGTCCACGTCCATCCGGGCGATCCGAGCTTCCGGAAACAGCTCGCCCAGCCTTCTCTCGACCTGTTCCGTGCCCACGCCGGTATAGGCGAGTGTCTCCTCCCCACAATCCGGACAGCGTTCGCGAGAAGGCTCTTCGTAGGCACAGTGGTGACAGACAAGGCGCCCGCGTTTCCGGTGCCAGGTCAATGACACGTTGCAGCTCCGGCAGATGGCGATCCAGCCACAGGCGTCGCACGAGACCCAGGTCGAGTGTCCTCGACGATTCAGCAGCAGGATCGACTGCTCCTTCCGGTCGATCCGTGTCTCGAGCGCGCTCCGGAGTCGCTCGGACAGGACTGTGGGTACAGGTCCCTCTTCCTCCCGCAGGTCCACGAGCTCGACCTCCGGCAACGGGTGGGGCGTGGCGCGGTCCAGAAGCTCCAATCCGGTCCACGCGCCGTCACGTACCCGGGCCCAGGATTCCAGCGATGGGGTCGCGGACCCGAGGACGCAGAGAGCGCCTGATCGCTCGGCCCGAACGATCGCTACCGACCGCGCGTTGTAGCGAGGCGTCTCCCCCTGCTTGTAGCTGCTGTCGTGTTCCTCATCGACGATGATTACGCCGGGGTTGAGGACCGGGGCGAACACGGCCGATCGCGTTCCGACCACGACCCGCTTTCGCCCGTCACGGAGTGCCGCCCAGGCATCCCGACGCTCGCCGTCGGAGAGACCCGAGTGCAGCACCGCGACCTCGCCACCGAACTCGGCTCGCACGCGCGCCACGGTCTGAGGCGTCAGGGAAATCTCGGGCACCAGGAGTATCGCACCTCTGCCACGCTCGACGACGCGCCGCATCAGTCTGATGTAGACGACCGTCTTCCCGGATCCTGTGACGCCTCGCAACACCGCGACACCGGGCTCGGGTCGGTCCGTGAGCCGTTCGAGTTCCGCCAGAACGCCCTGCTGCCGCGGGTTCAGCTCGATCTCTGCCTCGTCACTCTCGACGTCGGAGAACGGATCCCGCTCCACGACCTCGTTCGTGATCTCGACCAGGCCGCGTTCGGCCAGGCCGGCCAGGATACCCCGTCCGAATCCGAGCCGTTGCTCCATGTGAGTGACTTCCGCACGCCCTCCGATCGACTCCAGGGTCTCGTAGGCTTCCCGTTGACGGCGGGCCCGACCAAAGGCTTCCTCGCGTTCGGTGAGGGTCGGAAGCTCGCGGAGGATGCGAACCACCTGCTTCCTCAACTCACCGCTCTCCCTGCTGCCGCCCCCGAGCAGGCCCGGCGGAAGTGCCGCCCTGTAGACCAGGCCGGCGGGAGCCACGTAGTAGTCTGCGACCCAGCGGCAGAGTTCGAGCAGCTCGGTCGACAGCACGGGCTCGGAATCGATCACCCGGTCGATCTCGCGGAGCTTCCTGTCGGAAACCGAGTCCGGGTCCACGAGCGTCTCGATCACGCCCGTCTCCCTTCGCCGGCCGAACGGCACGACCACGCGGGTCCCGGGCAGCGCCGACGATCGAAGCCGTTCGGGAACCCGGTAGTGGAAGCCCTGCAGCACGGGCTTCGGCAGGCTCACGCGGGCGACGCTCGCTTCCTTTCCGCCCGAACCGGCGTCCGATCCGGTCACTGGCGCCAACCTTCCGTCTCTCGTGTGCAGTATCGCGGCATTCTTGACGATGGGATCGAGGGTCCTCTAAACTCCGGCGACACGCAGTTCCAACTTCAAAGAGAATCCATGGGCTGTCTGGCACTCAACGCTTCGTACGAGCCGCTTACGATCCTCCCGGTGCGTCGGGCACTGCGCCTGGTCATCGACCGAAAGGCCGAAGCACTCGAGGTGGACCCCGAACGCCCGTTCCGGTCCGAGCAGGCCACGTGGCCGACTCCCGTCGTCATCCGCCTGGTGCGCTACATTCAGGTACCCCGGCGATTCCGGCGACAGGTCACGAACACTTTCCTGTTCGCGCGAGACGGCTACAGTTGCCAGTACTGCGGCCGACACAAGCGGGACCTCGGCTATCGGGAGTCCCTGACGCGGGACCACGTCGTGCCGATCTCCCGAGGCGGCGACAACGGCTGGCTCAACGTCGTGACCGCGTGCAGCCGCTGCAATCTCCGAAAGGCGAATCGCCTTCCATCGGAGTGCGGCTTCCGGCTCCTGAGTCAGCCCGGTGTGCCGAGCGGAGTAGAGCTGATCTGGGCCGTCCGTCGAGTCACCCCGATCCAGGCCCGCTACATCAGAATGTTCTACGGAGAAGACGTTCTCAACGCCATCTCGGTCTGAGGACGGACACACATGGGCTTCGGCAGTCTCGGAATCTCCGAACTCCTCGTCATCTTCGTCATCGTGCTCGTCTTCTTCGGGCCGAAGCGCATGCCCGAGGTGGCACGATCCCTGGGCAGTGCGATGCGTGAATTCCGTCGCAGCCTCAACCAGATTCAACGCGAGCTCGAAGAGGCCGATCCGACCCGCGAACTGCGCAAGGAGACGAAGGACATTCTGAGCCGGCTGCCCGAGGAAGTCCGCCCCGGAACGCCGCAGG
>CBDTXM010000050.1:0-17285 GCA_965364445.1 uncultured bacterium
GTCTCGATGCCGAGCGACAGCGGTGTCACATCGAGGAGGAGAACGTCCTTGACGTCTCCGGCGAGAACGCCCCCCTGAATCGCGGCGCCGATGCCCACGACCTCATCCGGGTTGACTCCTTTGTGCGGCTCCTTGTCGAAGAACTCGCGCACCGTCTCCTGGATCTTCGGGATCCGCGTCGATCCACCCACCAGGATCACTTCGTCGATCTCTGACGGCTTGAGTCCGGCGTCATCGAGCGCCTTCCTCATTGGCTCCTTGGTGCGCTCGATCAGGTCGTCCACCAGCTGCTCGAACTTCGAACGGGTGAGCGTCATGTGGAGATGCTTCGGGCCGCTCTGGTCCGCTGTGATGAACGGCAGGTTGATGTCGGTCTGGGTCGTGGTGGACAGCTCCATCTTGGCCTTTTCCGCGGCCTCCTTGAGACGCTGCAGGGCCATCGGATCCTTCGACAGGTCGATTCCCTGATCCTTTTTGAATTCCTCCACCATCCAGTCGATCACGCGCTGGTCGAAGTCGTCTCCTCCGAGGTGCGTGTCGCCGTTCGTCGCCTTCACCTCGAAGACACCATCGCCCAGTTCGAGCACGGAGATGTCGTAGGTTCCGCCCCCGAGATCGAACACCGCGATCTTCTCGTCGCTCTTCTTGTCCAGCCCGTACGCGAGGGCAGCCGCCGTCGGCTCGTTGATGATCCTGAGCACTTCGAGGCCCGCGACCTTGCCCGCGTCCTTCGTGGCCTGACGCTGGGCATCGTTGAAGTAGGCCGGCACCGTAATCACGGCCTGGGTGACCTCGGAGCCCAGGTAGTCCTCCGCGGTCTGCTTCATCTTCTGAAGGACCATCGCCGAGATCTCGGGCGGCGTGAACGTCTTGTCTACCGCGGGGATCCTGACCTGCACCCTGTCCTGTCCGTCACACTCGATCTCGTACGGAACCAGCTGCCGCTCATGCTCGACCTCGGAGCACTTCCGGCCCATGAACCGCTTGATCGATGAGACCGTGTTGACGGGATTGGTGACCGCCTGCCGCTTGGCCACCTGTCCGACCAGGCGCTCTCCGTCCTTCGTGAACGCGACCACGGACGGAGTCGTGCGAGCCCCCTCCGCGTTCGGGATCACGACCGGATCGCCGCCTTCCATCACGGAAACCACGGAGTTGGTCGTTCCGAGGTCGATTCCGATGACTTTGCTCATAGAGTTCTTTCCCTTTCTCGCTCCCGCCCGGAGGCCGCGCCGCGCCGGCGGGCGGGAGACCGGGTCGTTCGTGGATTCGTTCGTCACCCGGGAGGTGCAAGCGATGTGCCGTCCGAAGGCCGCGAAAATGGCCATATTTCCGCTATTCTGGCACCCCGCCACCCGTTTTCGTGTCAGAAAGGCAGGGAAGGTGGGGAAGAGCCGATCCGCCGGTGTCCGTATTGCGTCTCCCGAAGGGCCTGTCTACCCTTCCGGGCATGTTTCCTTTGCGCGACGACAACCCGACCGAGCTGTTTCCCTTCGTCACGATTCTGATCATCGCGGCCAACGTGCTCGTCTGGTTGCTCGTGCAGGGCGGAGGTGTCGCCGATCCGTTCCTGAACTCGCTCTGCGCCTACGGGGCGATTCCCGCCGAGATCACCGGTGCCATTGGACCGGGTGAGACGATTTCACTCGGCGAAGCCAGCTGCACGATCGGGGGGCATGCCTGGTCCACCCTGTTCACATCGATGTTCATGCACGGCGGGTGGATGCATCTTCTCGGAAACATGTGGTTTCTCTGGGTCTTCGGTAACAACATCGAGGACTCGATGGGGCACTTTCGCTACGTGATCTTCTACGTGCTGTGCGGCGTCCTGGCGGCGCTCGCCCACATCTTCATCGATCCCTCGAGCGCGATCCCCACTGTAGGTGCATCGGGTGCGATCAGCGGCATCATGGGCGGCTACATCGTCCTCTATCCGAAGGTGCGAATCCAGACGTTGATCTTCCTCGTCGTGTACGTCAGAGTCATCCCGATGACGGCCCTGGCCGTGCTCGGACTCTGGTTCGGGATCCAGCTGTTCTCGGGTCTCGCGGCGGGTGGCGGAGCGGGTGGCGGCGTGGCGTTCTGGGCCCACGTCGGCGGCTTTGCTGCCGGGGTCGTGCTGATCAAGCTGTTCGCGCGCAAGAATCTCGTCGAGGCAAAGCAAGCCGGAATCGTACTGACCAAGGAACAGATCGGGCGCTTCGGCTCGTGGTGACCGGAGTGCGCCGGGGCGTTCTCCTCTGCCTCGTGCTGTCAGCTGCCAATCCGATTACCGGGGCTCGGCTGAGCGGCGATCCGGTGGTGGCTCCGGAGGTCGTCCGGGCCGAGCAGCCGGATCTCCGGGTCACGGCCGGGGCGATCGTCCGGGCGCCGGCTCAACAGGCTGCCGGCAGCCCCCGTTCCGGGCTCGTCGACGTGGACGCCATCGAGGAGCCGTTCCCGGTACGCGCGGCGCGGGGAGCGTTGGCGCTGGCCGTTCTGCTTTCCACCCTGTGGTTCTTTTCGAGTCGACGTTCAGCGATCCGGTGGTCCCTCGTCGCCAAGGGCATGGGACTGCAACTGGTGTTCGCGCTTCTCGTCCTCAAGACGGACTGGGGTCGAGGGTTCTTCAGAGTGGTGAACGATGTATTCGTCGCCCTGATCGGCTATACGAACGCAGGCGCCTCTTTCGTTTTCGGGAATCTCGTTCAGCCGGTGGTCCCGCTGGAGGATGGAGCGAGCGTTCCGCTGTTCGCGAACTTCGCATTCAGCGTGCTGCCGACGATCATCTTCTTCTCTGCACTGATGACGATTCTCTACTACGTCGGTGTCATGCAGAAGATCATCAGCGGTGTCGCCTGGCTGATGCAGCGGACGCTGGGCACGAGCGGCGCCGAGACCACCGCCGCGGCCGGAAACATCTTCGTCGGACAGACGGAGGCCCCGCTGCTGGTGAAGCCGTTCGTCGAAGAGATGACGATGTCGGAGCTGAACACCGTGATGACCGGCGGATTCGCGACCGTTGCCGGCGGTGTGATGGCGGCCTACGTGGCCATGCTGTCCGGCAGTTTTCCCACGATCGCAGGCCATTTGCTCGCGGCGAGCATCATGGCGGCGCCAGCCGGAATCGTCGTCAGCAAGATGCTGGTGCCCGAATCCGAGAAGCCCGTCACGGCCGACGGGATCGAGACGGAGCTGGAACTCGACTACTCCAACGTGATCGATGCGGCCGCGGGCGGAGCGACCGACGGGATGCGACTCGCACTCAACGTGGGAGCCATGCTGATCGCCTTTCTCGCCCTCATCGCTCTCGGCAACGGAATCCTCGGCTGGACGCTCGGTCTCGTGGGCGTCGAGGGCGTGACACTGGAGATGATTCTCGGATATCTGTTCGCGCCCGTCGCCTGGCTGATCGGTGTCCCGATGCAGGACGCGGCAGAGATTGGAAGCCTGTTCGGCGTGAAGATGGTCGCCAACGAGTTCGTGGCGTTCCAGATGCTGGCAGGCGGCCTCGCCGCCGGCTCCGACCTCTCACCGAAGTCCGCCATCATCGCGACCTACGCTCTGACCGGCTTCGCGAACTTCTCCTCGATCGCCATCCAGATCGGTGGCATCGGAGGTATCGCGCCCTCCCGGAGACAGGACCTCTCGACCCTCGGACTGCGCGCGATGCTCGGGGGCACTGTGGCGACGTGGATGACAGCGACTCTGGCGGGAGTTCTGGCGTGAGCGCACCTGCGGACCTCACCGAACGGGCAGCTCGCAGCGCGGCGACGATCCGAGAGCGGGTTCCCGGAATCCGCCCGCGAATCGGTCTCGTGCTGGGTTCCGGACTTGGTGGCCTTACGGAACGTTTCGTGGGCAGGAGGAGCATACCGTACGGTGAGATCGAGGGGTTTCCCGAGCCCGGCGTGGAGGGCCACGCCGGCGATCTGGTCCTCGGTGAGCTCGGAGGCGTGCCTTGCGTTGCCATGCGAGGCCGGTCGCACCTGTACGAGGGTCATCCGGCCCGGCTCGTGACCTTGCCGATCCGGGTGCTCGGAGAGCTCGGGATTCGAGCACTCTTCCTGTCGAACGCTGCGGGCGCGATCAACCCCGGTTTCGTTCCCGGCGACCTGATGGCGATCCACGACCATCTGAACCTGACCGGGATGAACCCCCTCGTCGGCCCCCGATTGCCGGGCGAGCCGCGGTTTCCGGACATGACGACCGCGTGGGATGTCGAGCTGCGCTCGGCACTGCGGGAGGCATCAGCGGAGACCGGGGTGCCTCTGCACGAGGGAGTATACGCAGCGCTGCTCGGGCCGAGCTTCGAGACACCCGCGGAGATCCGAATGCTGGGAATGCTGGGTGCAGATGCAGTAGGCATGTCCACGGTACCCGAACTGATCGTCGCACGGGCGCGCGGAATCCGCTGCTTCGGCGTGAGCTGCCTGACGAACTACGCTGCGGGGCTCGGAGGCGCGGCGCTGGACCACGAGGAGGTCATATCCACGACGGATCGGGTCGCGCAGAGCTTCCAGGACCTGGTGTCGGCCGCCGTCACGGCCGCCGACAGGTGTCTCATGGACGCGCCCAGTGGTTGAGCGGCGTGGCACCGGAACCGAGACCCGGGGCGGTCTCGAGGGCCCGACGGGTATACCTGATGGCCCGATCCACGGAAGAAGCCAGTTCCTGCCCTGCGGCGAGACCGGCCGCAATCGCGGCCGAGAGCGTACAGCCGGTTCCGTGCGCGTTTCCGGCGGGCAGTCGATCGATGCGCCACGCAGCCTCCCCTGAAGACGTGACGAGCAGGTCCACGACCTCCGCGCCGGTCAGGTGGCCGCCCTTGATCAGGACGGCGGGAGCCCCGATGCCGAGGATTCGATCGGCAGCCCTCCTCATACCGTCTTCGTCCTCCACCACCATCCCCGCGAGGATCTCGGCTTCCGGGATGTTGGGTGTGACGATGGTGCAGAGCGGAATCAGCTCGGTGCGGAGCGCGGCCACCGCGGATTCCACGAGCAGCCGGTCTCCGCTGGTCGCGACCATGACCGGATCCAGCACGTACTCTGGGATGCCGGCTTCGACGAGCGTTCGAGCCACGGTTTCGATGATGGGTGCGTCGGCGAGCATGCCCGACTTGCACGCGGCGGGTTCGAGGTCTTCGCATACCGCCCGGATCTGCCCCTCGACGATGGCGGGGGGGACGGCATGGACGGCGCGGACACCCGACGTGTTCTGGACGGTGATCGCGGTCACGGCGGAGGTCCCGAATACTCCGAAGGCGTGGAAGGTCTTGAGATCGGCCTGGATACCGGCGCCGCCTCCGGAATCGCTTCCGGCGATGGTCAGGGCTACCGGCGGCCGAACTGCTGCATCCATCATGTCGCTCCCTTTGCGTTCCACTGCGCCGCCGGCCGTCAGCGCCGCAACGGGTGTCGGCTCCATCGATCGACCGGAATGTCGATCTCGATGATCAGTCGCGCGCTTCACAAGCGGCTGACTGCGCTCTCCCGGCGCAAGGAGAGGGAGAAAGCGGGTCTGTTTCTGGCAGAGGGATGGAAGGTCGTCGGCGAGCTGGTGGACGCGGGAGTGGAGGTCCGACATTGCCTTTACACCGATCAGGCCGGCTCCGAGACTCCGGTGCGCGAGATCCTCGATCGGCTCGCGCATCGACAGGTACCCTGCGAACAGGTTTCTTCGCGCGAGTTGGCCGAGCTCTCGGACACGGTCACGCCGCAGGGCATCCTCGTGGTCGCTGCCATTCCGCGCGCAGACCTGGAGGTGGTCGGTTCGCGCCTGCTCACGGTGGACGGCGTGCAGGATCCTGGAAACCTGGGCACCCTGATTCGAACGGCAGAGGCACTGGGTGCCGAGGGTGTGATCGTGCTGCCCGGAACGGTGGATCCATGGTCGCCCAAGGTCGTGCGGTCGGCGGCTGGTGCGAATTTTCGGATACCACTCGTGGAACTGAATCACGGCGAGGCGATCCGATTCCTCGGCGAGCGGGGAATCCCGATATGGGCCAGCGCCGCGGACGGCGTCGCCCTGCAGAGAGGTGATGCTCGCCCCGATCGTGTCGCGCTCGCGGTGGGGAATGAAGGAGCGGGCGTCTCCCGGGAGATCAGAGACGCGGCGGAGAGAATCGTGGCGATCGAACACGCCGGCGATGCCGAGTCACTCAACGTGGCAATAGCGGCGGCCATACTGCTGGATCGAATTCTCGGAGGTGCGGGTGCAGGGAGCGACTGAGGTGCTGTTCCTGCTCTATGCGGGAGTCCTGGGACTGGCCGTCGGGTCGTTCCTGAACGTCTGCATCGGACGACTTCCCAAGGGAGAGAGCCTGATCCGGCCTCGCTCGCGCTGTCCGCGCTGCGGAGAGCCGATATCCTGGTACGACAATGTCCCGATCGTCAGCTGGTTGGCGCTGCGGGGGAGATGTCGGGCCTGCCGCGAGCCGATTTCCTGGGTCTACCCGGCGCTCGAGCTCGCTACGGCCGCGATCTGGGTCGGACTCGCTGCTCTCTACGGACCGACGTGGCACGCGCTACAGGGTGCCATTCTGTTCAGTCTGCTCCTTGCCATCGCGCTGATCGATGCCCGGCACTACCTGATTCCCGATGCCCTGAGCCTGGGGGGGCTGGGAGCCGGAATGGCCCTTTCCCTGCTTCCCGGGAGTCCTGCCCCGGTCGTCGCGCTCCTGGGCGCGGCACTCGGATTCGGCGTTCTCTTCGCCGTAGGCATCCTCGGCGAGTGGGCCTTCCGGAAGCCCGCGATGGGTGGTGGCGACATGAAGATGATGGCGATGGTCGGGGCGTTCCTCGGGCCGGCCGGAGCGATGCTGACGATCTTCATCGGGGCCCTCGCCGGAACGTTGATTTTCGGGCCGATCAGTCTGAAGACGAAAAAGGAGGTCCCCTTCGGGGTGTTTCTTGCGCTCGGGGCAGCGATCACATTCCTCTTCGCCGACACCCTGGTGGAAGGCTATCGAACGATGTTTCTCTAGGCTTCGTCAGGGCCCCTCGGGAGCATCCTTTTCCTCGACGGCCTCGCGGGTCGGCGCCGGCGAACCTGCCGTGCCGGTTGCCGTGTCGCTCTCCTCGTCGTGTCCCGCGTCCGGGTCCGGAAAGCTTCGGATCCTCACACGCTGCACCTGCGTTTCGCTCGCCTCGAGGACCTCGATCGTCACCCCGTCGAGTTCGAGGGTCTCACCTGCTTCGGGTACCCTGCCGAACCGGTCGAGAAGCACGCCGTTGATCGTCCGGTGTTCGAGCACGGGGAACCCGGTTCCGAGGAGCTGATTGATCTCCTTCAGATCGATGCCGGCCTCGACGATGATCTCGTTCCGGTCCACCCGGACCACCAATTCCTCCGGGAGGTCGCGCTCGTCGACGATTTCGCCGACCAGCTCCTCCAGGATGTCTTCCAGCGTGACGATTCCGTCCGTGCCACCGTGCTCGTCGATCACGACTCCCATGTGGATCCGACGCGAACGGAAGTTTCCGAGCAACTGCACGAGGGAAACGGAATGCGGCACGAACAGGGGCTGGCGGCCCAGGGACCCCAGCGGAAGATCCCCCCGGCCCGCCTTCAATGCTTCATAGGCGTCCCGCACGTAGAGCACGCCGACGATCTCGTCCATCGACTCGCCGTGCAACGGAATGCGGCTGTACGGAACCGTGTCCAGTTCGTCCGCGATCTCACGCAGCTTCCGGTCCGCCGGCCAGGCGAAGATCTCGGTCCGCGGAGTCATGACCTCCCAGGCGCGCGTCGTGTCGAGGGCGAAAGCTCGCTCGATCAGCTCACGCTCGTGCTCTTCGATCGCCCCCGTCTGGTGCCCGAGCTGTGTCAAAGCCCGGATCTCGGACTCCGTGACGCTGGGAATCGTGCGACTCCGGGGAAGAACGAGCCGACTGATCGCCTCGAAGGGGAGGACGATCGGGAGGGCCAGCCGGGTGAGCCAGAGGAAGAGCGGCGCGGTGAGGAGGGAAAGCTTGAGCGCGTGCGCCGCCGCATAGGTCTTCGGAATGATCTCGCCGAAGAAGAGCACGAGAAGCGTCATGCCTCCGGTGGCGATCCCGACGCCCGCCGAACCGAATGCCTCGGTTGCCGCATACGTGGCAACGGAAGCCGCTCCGATGTTGACGACGTTATTGCCAATGAGAAGCGTGACCAGCAGCCGCTCCGGATTCGATTTCAGTCGGTAGAGCGCTTTCGCGCCCGTCACGCCTTCGTCGGCCAACGCACGGGCCCGCGTCAGGGGGACCGAGAACAGCGCGATCTCTGCCCCCGAGAAGAATCCCGAGAGCAGCACGAGGCCGCCGAGCAGAAGGAGCGTGGCGAGGGTGGTCATCGTCTCCCGGTGCGCAGGATCAGGGAATCACTGTGTCGATCAGTTCGGCCACCAGATCGTCGGCACTCCGCCCGGCCGCTTCCGCTTCGAACCCGGGTACGATCCTGTGCCGCAGCACGTCGGGCGCGATGGCCCGAATGTCTTCGAAGTCCGGGGCCGCGCGACCATGAAGTGCAGCTCTCGCTCTGGCGCCGAGAACCAGGTACTGCGAAGCGCGCGGCCCGGCTCCCCACGCGACCATCTCTCGCACGAAGAGCGGTGCCTCGGAATCGTCGGGACGCGTGGAGCGGGCCAGCCTCACGGCGGCCTCCACGACAGAGCGAGGCGCGGGCACCCGCCGTACGAGTGCCTGGAACGCAAGAAGCTGCTCCCCGTCGATCACCGGCTCCACTTCGGGCGGACTTCCACCCGTCGTAAGCGACGCGACCGCCAGTTCTTCCTCGAAGCTCGGATACGTGATGCGGAGCTCCAGCATGAACCTGTCGAGCTGCGCTTCCGGCAGAGGATAGGTTCCCTCGTGCTCGATCGGGTTCTGCGTGGCGAGCACGAAGAAGGGCCTGTCCAGGGAGAACGTCGAACTGCCCGCCGTCACTTCGCCCTCCTGCATGGCCTGCAGCAGGGCCGCCTGGGTCTTGGGAGGGGTCCGATTGATCTCGTCCGCCAGAATCACTTGCGCGAAGATCGGCCCGCGAACGAACCGGAACACTCTGCGTCCCGAATCGTGGTCCTCGTCGAGGACCTCCGTGCCCGTGATGTCCGACGGCATCAGGTCAGGTGTGAACTGAATGCGGTGAAAGCTAAGGTCGAGCGTATCAGCGAGGGTCGCGATGAGCGTCGTCTTGGCCAGACCGGGCACACCGACGACCAGCGCGTGTCCACCGGCGAGCAGAGCGACGAGGAGTTTTTCGACGACCTCCGACTGGCCGACGATCCGTCTCGCGACCTGGGCCTCGATCCGTGCCCGGGTGGCCGTGAGCCTCTCGAGAAGCTGGACGTCTCCACCGCCCTCGGTCCCTGACTTCGCTCCAGTGAGCATCCCCGCGTCCGCGTTCGGCGTGGTCCGACGTGTCCGACCGGTCGGCCCGGCCGATCGATCCAGCGGCGAGGAGCGTAGATCAGAAGATCGCTTCCCGTCAAGAACTCGATCTTGCGTACATTTTCACAAGCGGGTATAGTCGCCGCGGCCGTAACCGGGAGTAGAGGTTGGTGCAGCAGACTGACGGGCGCGAGAATCGTGCCCTGGCCCAGCTGGGCCGCTACAGCGGGCACGGACTCACTCTCGGCCTGTCCACGGCGCTCTTCGCGTGGCTGGGATCGATGGCCGACGAGCGGCTCCAGACGGGGCCGCTTTTCGTCTTACTCGGGACCTTCATCGGATTCGGGGCCGGCTTCTATGCCATGTACCGGGCACTCGTGCTCGATCCCCGGCGGACCCGAAAGGACGACGAGCAGGAAAGTGACTGATCAGGTGGAGACGCGCCGTGTCGCGTACGTGGCCGTCACGGGCCTGATGGCCGTGGTCGCGGGCGCAACGGCGATCGCATCCGGAGTCGCTGCGTCGGGTATCGCGGCGGGACTCGCGCTGGCCTGGGCAGTGCAGGCTGCAAGCTTCTGGCCGCTGGCTGGTGCCCTCGAAGCCGGTCGGCCGGCGACGAATGCCTGGGTAGCGGGCATGGCAGCCCGATTCGGCGGACTGGCGGTTCTGTGGGGGCTTTCGGCGATGCTCGGGCGAGGCAGGAACGCGGTGCTCGCCTACGCGTTCGCGATGGTGACGTACCTGTTGCTGGAGGCGGTCTGGCTGGCGCTCACGGCGCGATCCGCACCGCCCGCACAAATGAATCGGTGAAGAGGTCGATGCTCGCTGCACTCCTGATGGCATCGCTGGTGGCGCTTCCACCGGCTTCCGTCGCCGCGCGATCCGCGGCGCCCGTGGTCGAGGTGCATTCTGCAGCCACGCCGATCGCGATCGCTCCGCAGGACCATGGTGAGTCCACCGGAGGGTCCGGAGACGAGCACGGCGAGGCAGCCGGCCAGGAAGCCCAGGAGCACGCCGGGGGGGCAGAGGAGCATGGTGCCGACGAAGGTGCGCACTCCGAGGAGTGGGGCACCGAAGCCATGATGCACCATATCGTCGATTCGCATGAACTCGAGTTCGGCTCGGTCAAGGTGGAGCTGCCGCGCGTGCCGCCGATCCGAATCGGGAATTTCGAGATCGACATGTCGCCGACCAAGCATGTCGTGTTCCTGTGGATCGCGACGCTGCTGACGATTCTGACCGTCTGGTTCGCCGCCCGGCGGGCTTCGAGGACCGAGGCGGACGACGAAGCACCGAAGGGGATGCTCAACGCATTCGAGACCTTCTACGTCTACCTGCGCGATGATGTCGCACTCGCGAACATCGGCCACGGTGGAGAGAAGTACGTCCCGTACGTGGTGACGCTCTTCTTCTTCATCCTGTTCGCCAACCTGTTGGGCCTGGTGCCCTTCGGCGCGACCTCGACATCCAACATCATGGTCACGGCGGCCCTCGCCCTGATCTCGCTGGTGGTCGTCGAGGCGGCCGGGATGTCGGAACTGGGCTTCAAGGGATGGCTCGGCACGATATTCTACGCCCCGCCCGGGCTGCACCCGGTGATGCGGGTCGTGATGCTGATCATCATGACGCCGGTCGAATTGATCGGGAAACTGGCGAAGCCCTTCGCTCTCGCCGTTCGACTGTTCGCCAACATGACCGCAGGGCACTTCGTGATTCTCGCGCTGCTCGGACTCATTCTCACGTACGGGAGCTTCACGCGGATTACGGGCGTTGCGGCGATCAGCGGTTCGCTCCTGCTCGGACTGTTCGTGATGTTTCTGGAGATCTTCGTGGCCTTTCTTCAGGCCTATATCTTCACCGCGCTGACAGCGGTGTTCATCGGTCTCATCCGGCACGCACACTGATGCGGCCGGTGGACCGGGTCGGACGTTTCAAACGGGACTAACAAGGAGACCCCCGAGATGCTCAACATGCTCGCTCTGCTTCAGGAGACCGGGATCGGCGACATCGGAGCCGGAATGGCCGTGCTCGGCGCCGCCGGTGTGGTGATCGGCGCCGGAATCGGCATCGGCCGGATCGGAGGCCAGATGGCCGACGCGATGGCACGTCAGCCGGAAGCCGCCGCACAGATTCAGACCGGATCGATCATTCTCGCCGCGCTCATCGAGGGTGCCGCGCTGTTCGGGCTCGTGATCGCCGGCTTCATCAAGTAAGGAAGGGTCGGTCGGAGAGGTATGCTGACACGCCGAATTTCGGGGGCGATGATGCTGATCTTCGCCCTCCCTGATGCAGTTCTCGCTGCCGAGGGCGGATCGGGCATCTTTTCGCTCAACCCGGGGCTGATGATCTGGACCTGGGTTCTGTTTCTGCTGACGCTTGGAGTACTCTCGTGGAAGGCGTTTCCCGCCATCGCGAGCGGACTCGAGCAGCGGCAGTCGCGGATCCAGGGTGCCATCGATTCGGCGCGGGCGGACCGCGAAGAGGCCCGGCGCCTGCTCGACGAGCATCAGCGACAGCTGGACGAGGCGCGCCTCGAGGCGAAGGAGATTCTCGCCCAGGGTCGGGAGGCGGGCGAACAGCTCCGGCAGGACATCCTCGCCGACGCGAGGAGAGAGCACGAAGAGATGCTCGAAAAGGCCCGCCGGGAGCTCGAGCGCGAGCGGGACGACATGATGGCCACCGTCCGCCGCGAGTCGGTGGATCTGGCCATCGCCGCCGCCGAGCGGCTGATCCGCGAGAGACTGGACGACGACGGCAATCGCCGTCTGGTTCGTGACTACATGGCGGGAATCGAGTGAGCCGGTACGCGGTAGCCCGGAATTACGCCGACGCGTTGTTCGAACTCGCCGAGCGCGAAGACGCGCAGGAAGCGTGGCTGACCATGCTGGGCGAGATCGGATCACTCTACCGGGAGAGTCCTCCATTCCGCGCGTTTCTGCACACGCCCCGCGTGGCCCCGGAGGAGAAGAAGCGCGTCCTGCGTTCGGTGCTCGGAGACCGGTATCCGGAGGCGTTCATCCGGTTTCTCCAGGTGGTGATCGACAAGCGGAGACAGGGTCTGATCCCGCTGATGGAGGAAGCCTACCGCGAGATCCTCAACGAGCGGACCGGACGCGTGCACGCGAGCGTGACGCTGCCATTCGAGGCCGACGAGGCGTTCCGAGCAGAGCTCGAGACGGCGCTCTCCGGAATCCTCGAGGGCGAGGTGGCGGCAGACTTCAGGACGGACGAGGAGATCATCGGTGGGCTCGTGGTACGGGTGAAGGACCGGGTCCTCGACGGGTCGGTGCGACGTCGGCTTCAGCTCATGCGCCGCGCCCTGCTGGACGAGAATGCGGTCCGCGTGGCCGCGGGCGATTCCGGCACGCACGGATAACTTAACGGCGGGAAAACGAGAATCATGGCGACGTCTGACGCAACGCTGCGCGCCGGCGAGATCAAGAAGGCGCTGCTCGAGCAGATCGACCACTACCACGAAGACCTCCAGATGGAAGAGGTCGGAGAGGTCCTGGAGGTCCGGGATGGGGTCGCCCGGATATGGGGACTCTCTTCCGCAGTGGCCAACGAGATGCTCGAGATCGAGTCCTCGGAGACGGGTGAACTGGTCACGGCCCTCGCGCTGAACCTCGAGGAAGACAACATCGGGGCCGTGGTCATGGGCGACTATCTGGTCCTCAAGGAGGGCGACACGGTCCGCCGGACGGGTCGCGTGCTCGAGGTGCCGGTCGGCCCTGCCTTTCTCGGTCGGGTCGTGAGCCCGCTCGGCGCGCCGCTGGACGGAAAGGGATCGATCAAGGCGACGGGAACGATGATCGTGGACCGCAAGGCGCCCGGCATCGTCTACCGTCAGCCCGTGAAAGAACCGCTTCAGACGGGTCTCAAGGCCATCGACTCGATGATCCCGATCGGGCGCGGTCAGCGTGAGTTGATCATCGGCGACCGTCGGACGGGGAAGACGGCGATCGCGATCGATACGATCATCAACCAGCGCGGCGGAGATGTGGTCTGCGTCTACGTCGCCGTCGGACAGAAGGCCTCCACGGTCGCCTCGGTCGTCGCCCGCCTCGAGGAGGAGGGCGCGATGGACTACACGATCGTGGTCGCCGCCAACGCTTCCGACCCGGCCACCCTTCAGTACATCGCCCCGTACGGGGGTTGCGCGATGGCCGAGTACTTCATGTACAAGGAGGGCCGCCACACGCTGGTGATCTACGACGATCTCTCGAAACAGGCCGACGCCTACCGCGAGATTTCGCTGATTCTGCGGCGCCCGCCGGGACGCGAGGCGTACCCGGGTGACGTCTTCTACCTGCACAGCCGCCTTCTCGAGCGGGCCGCGAAGCTCAGCGAGGATCCCGACGTGATCAAGGCGCATGGCGAAATCGAGAAGCCGGGCGGTTCGCTGACGGCGCTGCCGATCATTCAAACGCAGGCCGGCGACGTCTCCGCCTACATCCCGACGAACGTGATCTCGATCACCGACGGGCAGATCTTCCTGGAGAACGACCTGTTCTACTCGGGTGTCCGACCCGCGGTGAACGCCGGAATCTCGGTGTCGCGAGTGGGTGGCTCGGCGCAGATCAAGGCGATGAAGAAGGTGGCGGGACGGCTGCGTCTCGACCTGGCGCAGTTCCGCGAACTCGAGGCCTTCGCGCAGTTCGGCTCCGACCTCGACGCGGCCACGCAGCGGCAGCTGTCTCGCGGTGAGCGCACCGTCGAGATCCTGAAGCAGGGTCAGTACGCTCCGCTCCCCGTGGAGGACCAGGTGATGGTGATCTTCGCGGTAACCCAGGGCTTCCTGGATGACGTGGACGTCAACCGGATCCAGGCCTGGGAATCGAGCTTTCTCGAGTTCATGCACACGGCGCACAAGGGTGTGGGAGAAGCCATTCGGAACGAGAAGGTCATGTCCGAGGAGATCGAGAAGGAGCTTCGGTCCGCCATTGAACAGCACAAGCGGATGTTCCGGGCCGAGACGGCCGGTTCGGCCGTGGCCGCGGGCGCCTGAGACCGATCAGCGCATGAGACCCGAACGAAGCGGAATCCGGTAGCCGATGCCCAAGGCAAGAGAGATCGGACGGCGGATGAAGTCCGTCCAGAGCACCCGCAAGATCACGCGTACCATGGAGATGGTCGCGACCTCGAAGCTGCGCCGGGCGCAGCAGCGGGTCGTACAGGCGCGCCCCTATGCCGACCGGCTCTCCGCCGTGGTGGAGAATCTGATCACGCCCGAACTGGCGGAGCTGGAGCCGCTCCTCCGCCAGCCGGAGCGAATCCGGCGTGCGGCCGTGGTCCTGGTCACCAGTAACAGAGGCCTGTGCGGCGCCTTCAACGTCAACCTGATTCGAAAGGCCCGGGAGCAGGTCGACTACCTGCGAGCCTCCGACGTGGAGACGGAGCTGCATGTCGTGGGCAAGAAGGGGATCGCCTACTTCCGATTCCGGGACGTGGAACTGGGAACGGCTCGGACCGATATCGGGGACGAGCCGACGCCCGAGCAGGCACACGACCTGATCACCCCGCTCGTCGACCGGTTTCTGGCCGGGGAGCTGGACGCGATCTACATCGTGTACGCCGAATTCCGAAGTGTGATGAGCACGCCACCCACCTCGCAGCGGCTGCTGCCGGTGCAGGTGCCGGAGGAGCGCCCGTCCCGTGAGCCGTACTACATTCTCGACCCTTCGGCGGAAGAGATTCTCGATCGGATCCTTCCCCTGTACATCGACAACGTGACCTATCGGGCACTGGTAGAGACCGCGGCGGCGGAGCAGGGCTCCCGTCGGACCGCCATGAAGGCGGCCACCGACAACGCGGACGACCTCCTGACCAGTTTGCGACGACAGTTCAACCGCGCACGGCAGGCAGAGATCACGAGCCAGATCGCCGAGATCATCGGCGGCGCAGAGGCCCTCGCCGGCCAATAGAGCAGAGATACCGGAGCTATGGCAGAGCAGAACAAGAACGTCGGGAAGATCGTCCAGGTCATCGGTCCCGTCATCGACGCGGAGTTCGATCCGGACAACATGCCGGAGATCTACAACGCCCTCGAGCTGAACTGGGACGGCGATGAAGTGGGGGAGCGGCTCGTGTTCGAGGTCGCCCAGCACATCGGTCGTAACCAGGTCCGGGCGGTGGCGATGGATTCCACCGACGGGGTTCGACGCGGGATGGACGTCGTGGACACCGGACAGGCGATCTCGGTGCCTGTCGGCGAGGCCGCGCTTGGCAGGATTCTGAACGTGCTCGGCGAGCCGGTGGACGAGAAGGGCCCGGTGAACGCCGCCGAGCGCTGGCCGATCCACCGCGACGCGCCGAAGATGGTGGCGCTCGAGCCAAAGACCGAGATCTTCGAGACCGGCATCAAGGTCATCGACCTGATCGCTCCGTATGTGAAGGGCGGCAAGACCGGACTGTTCGGCGGTGCCGGCGTCGGCAAGACCGTGATCATCATGGAGCTGATCAACAACATCGCCCAGGAGCACGGCGGGAAGTCGGTGTTCTGCGGCGTGGGCGAACGGACCCGTGAAGGCAACGACCTGTGGCTGGAGATGACCGAGTCCGGCGTCATCGACTCGACCGCGCTGATCTACGGTCAGATGAACGAGCCGCCGGGGGCGCGCCTCCGGGTCGGCCTCTCGGGGCTTACGGTCGCGGAGTACTTCCGCGACGTCGAGAACCAGGACGTTCTCCTGTTCATCGACAACATTTTCCGGTTCAGCCAGGCGGGATCCGAGGTGTCGGCGCTGCTCGGCCGCATGCCGAGTGCGGTGGGCTACCAGCCGACGCTGGCCAGCGAGATGGGCGAACTGCAGGAGCGGATCACCTCCACGAAGAGCGGCTCGATCACTTCCGTGCAGGCGATCTACGTGCCGGCGGACGACCTCACGGATCCTGCGCCGGCCGCGGCCTTCACGCACCTCGATTCGACGACGGTGCTGTCACGACAGATCGCCGAGCTTGGGATCTATCCCGCGGTCGATCCGCTCGAATCCACCAGTCGGATTCTCGATGCGCAGTTCCTCGGGGAACGCCACTATGCCGTGGCGACCCAGGTGCAGGAGACCCTGCAGCGATACAAGGACCTCCAGGACATCATCGCCATTCTCGGGATGGACGAGCTCAGCGAGGAAGACAAGGTGATCGTCGGGCGCGCCCGGAGGATTCAGCGCTTCCTGTCGCAGCCGTTCCACGTCGCCGAGCAGTTCACGGGCATTCCCGGCAAGTACGTGCCGCTTGAGAAGACGATCGACTCGTTCGAAGCGGTCGTGAACGGCGACTACGACCACCTGCCCGAGCAGGCGTTCTACATGGTGGGCGACATCGAGGAGGCCGTGGAGCAGGCCCGTCGGATCGAGAGCGGCGGATCGTGATCGAGGAGGGCGGACGCAAGCTGCAGGTCAGCGTCATCTCGCCGACCTCCATCGGGTACGTGGGGGAGGGAGAGAGCGTCATCGTTCCCGCCTACGACGGCCAGATGGGGATCCTCTACGGCCACGCGCCGATGATGACCCTGCTGGGCGACGGGGAGGTCGTGGTGCGGAACGGCTCGGAAGAGCACCGCACCCGGGTCTCCGGCGGCTTTCTGCAGGTCGTCAACAACGAGGTCTCCGTGCTGGCCGAACGCGTGATCGAGGACGCGTCCGAAGAGTAGAAGGCTTCATTCGGGACGGGAGTGGAGCGGCGGGATTTCGCGCCGTTTCTCGCGTTGACTTGCAGCCAGCCTGTCGTTACTATTTCCGGCCCCCGTGGAAACGGGGGCTGCTTTTTGACAAGTAGGAGTGGGGGTCGTTGTTGTAGGAAGTGCCGAGAGGGCGCAGTGAGGTGGTCTACTTACTTGAGAGTGAGTGGATCAAGCAGTAAGGGCGCGGGGTGGATGCCTGGGCACAGGACGGCGAAGAAGGACGTGGCAAGCTGCGAAAAGCCGGGGGGAGCTGC
>CBDTXM010000051.1:0-17243 GCA_965364445.1 uncultured bacterium
TTCAAGGTGGAGGGTGTACACCGGGCCGCCGAGATCGCGGCGGGGACCCGCTTCGAAATGGGCGTCCACGGTCCCATCCGCGAGCACTACCGGATCGATGCCCGTGAGCTCCCGCTCCCGGTGGACTACATCGTCGCGGCTACCGGTGGCTGAATGCTCGGTACGCTCAACGGCGTGCTGGAGGCACGCGAGATCTTTCTGTCGAACGAGGACCTCACGGCCGAGGTCGAGGGGATCAACGAGATTCGCGATCGACTTCCCGTACTCACCCGAATCGTGGTCCGATACCGCCTGCACATTCCGGCCGGCAGCCGGGAGGCCGTAGAGCGGTCGCTGGAACGGCATGCCTCGAAGTGTCCAACGGCATCCTCGCTCGCCGGCGCGGTGGAGGTCGACTGGGAGGCTGAAATCACCGAGGTGGAGGAGGGCGCGGGGCAGGGCGCTTGACCAGGTAGCGCAGCCCCAACCAGATCAGCACGACCGAGAAGGCCGTTCGGAGCGTCCGGTCCGGCAGCGAAAGGGCGCTGAGTCCGCCGATCCAGGATCCGGCCGCGATGCCCACCATCAGCGGGAGCACGATCTCCCGACGGACGTGCCCGAGCCTCGCGTGGACGGCGGCGCCCATGGCGCTCGACGGGACCATGGCCGCCAGCGAGGTGCCCTGGGCGAGCTGCTGACCGAATCCCGGCCCGAGTGCGAGTCCGGGGACCATCACGGCTCCACCTCCCACACCCAGCAGGCCGGAGAGCCCTCCCACCACGATCCCGAGCATCACGAGCGACACCGATGCCGCCGGTCCGTGCAGCACACCGGTCACGGGAAAAGAGTCCCTGAACTGAAGCAGAACCGCGTTGGCGATGAGAAACAGCCCGAAGAATCGCCTGAGCATCGAAGCGGGGATCTTCGCGCTGGACCGCGCGGCGACGATCGTGGCCGGAACGGCGCCGACCGCGAGGAGAAGGGCGGCTTCCCAGTCCACGGCGGCTCCCTTGCCGTAAACCAGGGCGCCGACGATGCCGGTGAACACGACTCCCACGAGGCTCGTGCCGTGTGCCGAGTGCTGGTCCAGACGGGCCCAGCCCGTGAGCAGCGGAACCATGACGGCGCCGCCACCAATGCCCAGCAGCCCGCCGAACGAGCCCGAGACCAGGCCGATCACGAGCGAAACGAAGGGGGGGACGTGGTCCTTCTCGTCCCCCCCGGTCACCGTTTCCAGAGGCGCGTCCGCCTCCCTACATCTTGATGTCGAGGAGTTCCACGTCGAACACCAGATAGGCGTTCGGCGGAATCGCGCCCGGGTAACCCCGCTGACCGTATGCGAGCTCGGGCGGGATGACCAGCCGGCGCTTGCCGCCGATGCGCATGCCCCTGACGCCCTCTTCCCAGCCGGCGATCACGTCTCGTCGTCCGAGCTGGAAGGAAAACGGCTCGCCTCCCTCGACGCTGCTGTCGAACAACGCGCCGGTCGGCAGCCAGCCGCTGTAATGCACGGTGACGACATGCCCTTCCTTGGCCGCGAGGCCCGTGCCCTCGTCTACATCGAGCACGTACAGACCCGTCGGCGAACGCTGCATGTCACCGAGACTCACGTTCAGGGTCTCGGCGAATTCGGGCAGCGAAGGGGCCGCGGCCGCAGGCTCCGGGGACTCGGCGACAGGTGCCTCATCGGCCTCGTCGCTTCCGCCGCAGGCCGCCAGGCCGACGAGCGCGCCTACGAGAGCCGTGGTTCGCAGTCGAATCCTCATTCCGCTTCCTCCGCCTCTGGTTTGCGGGCGCCCAGCTGGGTGTCGACCATGAGCAACGAGGTCCCATCGGACCCGAACATCTTCATCCGCTCGACGATCTCGTCAATGCTCGCCTCCTCCTCCACCTGCTCCGACACGAACCACTGAAGCATGACCTGCGCCGGGTAGTCACCCTCTTCGACGGCCAGCTTGTACAAGTGGTGGATCCTGGAGCTCACGAATTTCTCGTGCTCCAGGGATTTCTGCATGACGGCTACAGGATCGCCGTAATCGGAGGGCGGGGCATCGATCGCCTGGAGCTCGACCCGGGCCCCTCGCTCGAGCAGGAAATTAAAGAAGCGCATGGCGTGATCCACTTCCTCCTGCGCCTGCAGGTTCATCCAGTGCGCGAACCCGGAGAGGTTGCGTTCGGCGCACCACGCGGACATCGCCAGGTACATGTAAGCCGAGTACATCTCGTACTTGATCTGTTCGTTGATCTCGTCGCGCAGCGTATCGCTGATCATTCTCCACACTCCCGGACTATCTGGTTCTCGGTCCTGCGGCCGGCTCCGCGGATCGAACCGCGGTACTCCGTTGAACCTGCCGATCACTCCGGGGTCGGGCAACAGCCTATCCCGCTGGCCGTGGCATCAACGTTCGACCCACACCGTCTTGATGTTCAGGAATTCCCTGAGCCCGTATCCGGACAGCTCCCGCCCGTATCCTGAGTTCTTGACGCCCCCGAAGGGCAGCCGCGGATCGGAGGCGACCATCGCGTTCACGAACACCGAACCGGTTGCCAGGCCGGATACGAACCGGCCGGCGCGTTCCAGGTCGCGAGACCAGACCGAGGCTCCGAGTCCGAATTCCGTCTCGTTGGCCAGCGCGACGGCTTCTTCGTCCGAATCGAATCGGAGAATCGCGGCTGCCGGTCCAAAGCTTTCCTCGACCCGAAGCGGTGAGCCCGGTGGCGGATCTGCGACCACGGTCGGTGGATAGAACCAGCCCGGTCCGGTGGGGACCTCGCCGCCGAGCAGCCTTCTCGCGCCGGCGGCGATCGTGGCTTCGACCTGGTCTGCCAGCTCCGCGCGGATCGCCTCGGTTGCGAGCGGGCCGATCTGCACGTCCGGATTCAGCGGGTCGCCCATCTTCAGCGCGGCCATCGCGTCCCGGAATCCGATCTCGAATCCGTCGGCGATACTGCGCTCGACCAGGAATCGCTTCGCGGCGATGCAGGACTGCCCGTTGTTGATGGTGCGTGCGGTCACGGCCGCGGCAATCGCTCTCGTGAGGTCCGCGTCCGCGCAGACGACGAACGGATCCGACCCACCGAGCTCGAGAACGGTCTTCTTGAGGCTCTCACCGGCCGCCGCGGCCACGGCTCGCCCGGCAGGGTCGCTGCCCGTGAGCGTAACGGCCCTGACCCGGGGGTCTCGAATCAACGGATCGACCCGGGACGAAGGGATGAGCAGGGACTGGAAGGTGCCCTCGGGTGCTCCCGCATCGCGGAGCACATCCTCGATCGCGAGGGCGCAACCCGACACGTTGGAGGCATGTTTCAGGAGTCCGGCATTGCCGGCGGCGAGAGAGGGAGCGGCGAAGCGGAAGACCTGCCAGAACGGGAAGTTCCACGGCATCACGGCGAGGACGATCCCCAGAGGCTCGAAGCGGACGAAACTCTCCCGGGCCTCGGTCTCCACGGTCTCGTCGGCGAGAAGCCGCGGCGCGTGCCTGGCGTACCAGCGGCAGACACGCGCGCACTTCATTACTTCTGCCTCCGCGGCGCGGATCGGCTTTCCCATCTCGAGCGTCATCAGGCGGGCATATTCGCCGACCCTCGACTCCAGAAGCTCGGCGGCACGCTCGAGAATCCGAGTTCGCGACGCCAGGTCCCGTGCAGCGAACAGGGGCTGAGCCTCCGCCGCGCGAGCGAGACACCCTTCCACCGCAACGGCATCGGTTTCTTCGTAGCTTTCGAGGACCCGGCCGGTGGCCGGGTTCACACTGTGCAGCGGCATTCTGACCGTCCCGGCAGGAGTGAGGCATGGAGATGGCGCATCGCGTAGCGAACCCCCGGAAGAGGCCCGGCTCTTCCGCACAGCCTCGACAAGTTGTCGGTGTTCGACGGTGGCGTGCAATCCTCTTGCGTGGCCTCGAAACCCCTCTGCGGTCGCGAGCGTAGAGGAAGGCATGATCGGTATGATCCGAACCGCCACCGTTGCTGCTCTGTGGTCCGTCGCCATCGCGATTCCCGGATCGGCGCTGGCCCAGCCAGTGGAGCCTTCCGCGGTCGCGGCCGACACATTTCTGGACGCGGAGTCGCGCGAGCTGATTCTGCGCGCTCGTGCCCAACGGGGACGAGAGGCTGCCGGGCTGGCCAGCTGGGAAGCCACGATCCACGAGCGAATCTCCGTCGGTCTCACCACACGCGACCTGCGTCGGGAGCGAGGCCTGTATACGAGCGATCGCACCGGGCGGGTCCGGTGGGATTCCACAGGCGTGGAGACGATCCGCTGGTTCGGAATCCGCCGCGCCGTACCGATCGTCGGCGATGCAGCGGAGATCGAGGCGGAGAGCCCGGAGAACCTGGTCGAGTTCCCCGTGGATCCGGCCGGAGACCGACTGGTCCTGGCGGGCTCCCCTTTCCGTCATCCGCTGGCGGACTCCGCCGGCGCCTGGTACCGCTACTCGTCGGGCGACACCATGCGAGTGATCCTGCCCTCGGGGCGGGAGGTCGTCCTCGCGGAAGTGCGAGTGGAGCCGCGCGAATCGGGGTTCGACCTGCTTGCCGGATCGCTCTGGTTCGACGCGTCGAGCGCCGCGCTGGTGCGGGGAGCCTTCCGGCCGGCCCGACCCTTCAACCTGGAGCTCGACGAACCCGAGGAGGCGGATGAAGTCCCCGGGTTCCTGAAGCCGATCACGGTGACGGTCGAGACCATGATCGTAGAGTACGCGCTCTACGAACTGCGCTGGTGGCTGCCGACCCGGGTCCGCTTCGACGGGCAGGGGCGGATGGGGACGCTTCTGGAAATTCCCGTGGTGGTGGAGCTGTTCGCGCGGGACATGGAGGTGAACGAGCCCGGCCTGGACCCCGATTTCCCCGTGCCCGAGGGGTGGACGAGGAGCGAGATCGGTCCGTGCGACGATCCCCGGGAAGGAAGGCGGCGGGCGCGCGAGGAGCGCCGGGGTGAGCGGGACCACGCCGAGGTGCCGCCCGTGAGCGCGGATTCGGCCGACGCGCCCTGCGACGATCCCGACGGTCCCACGCGGGTCATCCTGCTCCCTCCCGAGGAAGATCTCACCGCCTGGTTCGACACGGATGAGGCGGTGGAGATAAATGAAGAACAGCCATTTACAAGTGATGAACTAAGCCAGATTCGAGATCAGGTAGGTCGGATTCCGCTTCCCATTGCGCCGGGCGAGCCTCCCGCGGTACGACTCGCGTCCTTCCGGTACAACCGGATCGAAGCGCTGAGCGGCGGCGTACGGGCGGACGTGCCGCTGGACGGTCGCACCCGCCTCCAGGCGGAGGCCCGACTCGGGGTCGCTGACCTCGTTCCGAATCTGACCGCTTCTCTGGTTCAACGCTCCGGAAACGGAGAGCTCGAGATGGCCGGCTACTGGAAGCTGACGGACATCGGCGACTGGGGTCATCCGTTCGCTCTTCTTCCCTCGGCCCATGCGCTCCTCCTCGCGTACGACGACGCCCAGTACTACCGGGTCTATGGGGCGTCCTTCGGGTGGAAGGGTGGAGGACCCGTACGCACGGAGCTGAAGGCGTTCGCCGAAGGCCAGCGCGATGCCCCGAAGCAGACGGACGTTTCGCTCCCCAATCTGCTCGGAGACACGGAGTTTCCGGACAATGTGCAGGCGGAGACAGTGACGCTGTTCGGTATCTCGGGCCGGGTTCGCTGGCAGGCGGGTCGCGATCCGTCCCGACCGATCTACACGGCCACCGCCTGGGCGGAAGGTGCGGTCGGCGACCGGGAATTTCTTCGATACGCTGGCGCCGGCACCGCAGGCTTCCCGCTGACCGGACGACTGTCGCTCGCGCTCGAGGCGTCCGCCGGGAGCACCACCGGCGCGCCTCCGCCGCAGCGCTGGTATTACCTGGGCGGCGTCGAGACGCTGCGCGCCTTTCCCAACACGCCTGATGCGAACCGGGGCACCGCTTTCTGGCGGGGTCGCGCGGAGCTGGCGATTGGCGCACCCGTCGGCAGGATCCTCCTGTTCGGCGACACGGGTTGGGCGGGTGCCCGCTCCGCTTTCAGCTTCGACGATCCCGCGATCAGCGCAGGAATCGGCGCGTCCGGGCTGGATGGCCTCATAAGGCTGGACGTGGCTCGGTCGCTCCGGGGCCGGGATCCTGACGCGTGGCGGGTCTACCTGTCGGTTGACGGACTGCTCTGAGCCCTGTTCAATTCGGTGCAGGGATACCGTCGGGCCTCGGCGGGACTCCTCGATGCGCGGCCCGGATCCTGCAACTACCGACGTTGGCACCGCTCGCTTCTGGTCCGGGGACCACGGGGCTCGCCCTGGGAGGCAGGATGGATATCGTCCCACCGGTCAAGGTCAAGGTCTGTTGCATTACCTCCGCGGAGGAGGCGCGCACAGCGGTGTCCTATGGGGTCGCCGCGATCGGGATGGTGGATGAGACGCCGACCGGGCAGGGGCGTATTCCGGTGGAGCAGATGGCCGAGATCGTCCGCTCGGTGCCCGACTCGATCGGCACATTCGTGCTCACCTCCGCAACGGACGCAGACCAGCTCGCCGATCTCTACGTGGCGACCGGTGTGAAGACGCTCCAGCTCTGGGACCCGCTGACCTCAGAGGACTACGAGACGCTCCGATCCAGGTTTCCGGGGATCTTCATCGCGCAGTCGATCCACGTCGTGGAACACGACGCGCTGGACGTCGCTCGTGGCGTATCCCGCCACGTGGACGCCCTCGTGCTGGATTCCGGTCGCTCGGAGCCTCCGTTCCGCTGGAGGAATCCCGCCGGGGAGACGCACGACTGGGAGATCAGTCGAGCGATCTCGGAGGCGATCCAGCTTCCGGTCCTGCTCGCGGGTGGTCTGAATGCCGACAACGTCTGCCAGGCGGTTCGCGTCGTTCGCCCCTACGGCGTCGATGTCTGCTCAGGAGTAAGGAAGGACGGGCGTCTGGATACCTCGCTGCTCGTGGCCTTTCTCGAGACGGTCAGTCGCCCGCAGTGTGCGGAGTGAGCCGGGCTCTCTCTTCCTCGCCGAGCAGCGACGGAAGCTCGCGGGCCGAGGGTCCGCGCAACGCGACGTCCGCAATCGCCGAAATCGGAGTCTCCTCGGGATTGATCTCGATCACCCGGGCGCCACGTGACCGGGCACTGAATGCGAAGGAGGCGGCGGGCTGAACCACGCCGGATGTGCCGGCGACGAGCATCAGGTCGCAGCCGGCGACGGCCGCTTCTGCCTGCCGCAGAGCCGGCTCGGGGAGGGCCTCCCCGAACCAGACCACTTCGGGACGCAGCGGAGCCGGGCAGGCATCGCACGCGGGTACGGCACCCGGCGTCCAGTCGCGAAGAGCTTCCGACATGGGAAGCGAGCGCGAGCAGCGAGAGCAGCGGGCGGTCCTGATGGTCCCGTGCAATTCGATGACGTTGACGCTTCCGGCCTGCCGGTGGAGCCCGTCTACGTTCTGCGTCAGCAGCCAGAATCGATCCCGCGTGGCTTCCAGGGCCGCCAGCGCCCGGTGACCCTCGTTCGGAGCCACGTCTTTCAGCCCCACCAGCCGGGCGTGGTAGAATTCCCAGACCTCCGCCGGATCGCGCCGGAACGCTTCCGGAGTGGCGAGGGCGAGAGCGCTCCGGCCTCGCCACAGGCCTCCCTCCCCGCGAAACGTCGGTACCCCGCTCTCCGCGGAGACGCCGGCGCCAGTGAGGACCGCAATCGCTCGGGCGCTCGCGACGAGCCGCCGGGCGTACTCGCGCGCCTCCAGATCCGTCATCGAACACCTCCGAACTGGCGCGGGCGAACGCCCGCACCGACCGGGCCGGACGTCCTCCCCGGCGATACGGGCTGATGCGTACGTGTGTCATCCTGAACCCCGCTGCCGGTTCGGGCAATTCTGTCGCCGGCGTGCGGCAGTCCATGGCGTCGATTCCAGACGCCGAGCTCTGCGAAAGCGACGGACCGGCCGCGATCGCGCGCCTGGTACGGACGGCGGCGGCGGATGGATTCCAGAGGATCGTCGCCGCGGGAGGCGACGGAACGGTGAGCGAGGTGGCTTCGGCTGTGCTTGCAGCCGGCGAGGAGCACCCCGGGCTCGAGTGCGGAATTCTGCCGATCGGGACCGGAAACGATCTGGCCCTGGCTCTCGGCATCCCCCGGCGGCTCGACCGGGCCGTGGAGATCCTGCGGAGCGGGTCGGCCCGTCGGATCGACGCGATCGTCTGCAACGCCTCGAGAGGGATCGGATCCGGACAGGTCCGTTGCCTCGCATGGAATGCAGTCGTCGCCGGTTTCGGCGGGAGCGTGTCGGCCCATCTGACACCCGCGCGAAAGCGCCGCTGGCGCCGGTTCGCCTACCTTCGGGCCGTTCTCTCCGAGCTTCGGGATCTCTCAGCGAACGAGGTGCACCTCGAGATCGACGGCGCCCCTCACGACCTCGACCTGCTGATGCTCGTAATCGCGAACGGAAGCAGGGCCGGCGGCGGCATTCCACTCGCCTCCGAGGCGCGGGTGGATGATGGATGTCTGGATGTGGTCGGAATCCGAGCAGGGACTCCGTCCGGCGTGCTTCGCCTCGTTCCCCGCGTACTCTCCGGACGTCACCTCGATCAACCCGGCGTGTTCCACGCGCGGGGGAGGACCGTGCGGGTCGCATCCCATCCGGGCTTTCCCTACAACCGCGACGGAGAGGCCTGGGGCTCGGGAAGCGCAAAGTTCGAGATTCGCTCTGACGCGGTCGCGTTCGTTCGCCCCTGAGACGCTCCTCCGAGAGATGCGAGCGGGCATGCCGGCTTCCGGCCCGCTCGGACCGGGCAACCCCCGCGCCGGCTCCATCGTCCTAAAGATCAGACAATCGGGTGACGCGGGGGCAGGGGCCCCCCGTCGAACGCAAAGAGAGGTACGACAATGCAGATCGGACGATGGCGTTGGATGGCGGTGACGCTTGGAACGGCGGCTCTCGTGACGGCAACGGCTCGCTGCGGCTCGGCCCAGGAGCAGGCGCCCAAGCCCGAGGAAGAGAAGCAGGTAGTTGTCGGGAAGCGCGCCGCACCCTTCGTGGTACGCGGCGGGTTGGGGGGAGGGAGCTACCTCGGGGTCTACATTGCCGAGGTGGACGCCGAAGACGTGCAGCGTCTGGGCCTGGACCGCGAGCGAGGCGCCCTGATCGAAGAGGTGACCGAGGACGGTCCCGCGCAGAAGGCAGGCATGCTCAAGGACGACGTGGTCCTCGAGTGGAATGGAGCCGCGGTGGAGAGCGCCGCGCAGCTGCAGCGGTTGGTCCAGGAGACGCCCGCCGGCCGCGAGGTGGAATTGAAGGTGGTCCGGGACGGCCGGAACCGGGACGTTCGGGTAACGATCGGTGAGCGAGAGTCACTCGTCCGAAGGTACTCGTTTCGGGGACCTGCGCCGGAGGCCATGGAAAAGCTGCAGGAGAGGCTGCGCAGCGGGGGGCAGCATTTCCAGTTCCGCGCCCCGGGGATGGAGCACGGCGTGTTCGCGTTCATGGGCGGTGGACGACTCGGCGTCGGCATCCAGTCGATCGGCGACCAGCTGGGTGAGTATTTCGGACTCTCCGGCCGCACCGGCGTGCTGGTCACGTCGGTCAAGGAGGACTCACCCGCCGCGTCGGCCGGGCTCAGGGCCGGTGATGTGATCCTTACCCTCGACGGCGAGACGATCGACGGAACCGGCGATCTCGCCCGCAAGATTCGGGAAGCCGATGAGGGCCCGATGCGAATCGGCATCCTGCGCGATCGACAGGAGCGGACGGTTACGGTCGAGCTGCCCGAGGTTCCAGAATTCGAATGGAACGAGGCGCCGGAAGGGGCCGTCTGGAGCGTGCCCGAGGGGATCGAGGGTGCGATGATGATCATCCCCGAGATCCTCGAGGGAATCGAGATTCCCGAGATGGAACTCGAGACATGGACCCTGCCGGAGGGGGACGTGCACGTGGAGTCGCATGGCACGGAGACGGTCAGCACCTGATCTGCGCGGGCCGCTGATCTGCAACGACGGATTCTGTTCCCCGGGGAGGCGGACGAGATGGAGCCGTCTCCCCGGCGCGGTCGGGAGCCGTTGCCTCTCCGACAGCGCGTGCGGAAGTTGCTGGAATGGACCAGACCCACGATCCACGCCGGACGATCACTCCCGACGCGTTCTCGGTCGCGCCGGGTCTGCTCGGCATCCCGCTCGCCAGCCCCTGGCGCCGGCTCGTGGCCATCCTGATCGATCTCTCTCTGATCGGACTTCTCGCCAATGTGCGCGCCGTGTTCTTCGCGCTCGCGGCGGCGGCATTCCTGTTCTGGCTGGCGATTCGTGGACGGAAAGACTCGCAGGCGAGCATGACCAGGCGGACCGGGCTGGGCTGCCTCGGTGCGACCTTTGCCTTCTTCGCGGTGCTGATGATATTCGGGCCCAGCCTCGTCCCCGACGACGCCGTGCTGTTCGAAGCCGAGGGTCCGGGAGGCATGCCGGTGCCCGTTTCCATTGGAGCGGTCGGCGACCTGCTGGACCTGGTGACCGACTCCGACACGGTCGACGCCGTCGCGGCGGCCGAGCGTCTGGTGGAGCGGTACCGCGAGTCGGGCATGAGTCGGGAAGAGATGTTCGATCTCGTGGAGACGATCGAGCGCGACAGCCCCGACAACGCGGAGCTGGCGGGAGTGCTCCGCGACGTGGTGCGCCGAACCGTCCCGGCCTCCGCGGACTCGGAGGCTGCCGGTGGTGCGGCGGACGCGGCCGAATCGGGTGAAGAGCAGCCGCTGGAGGGCTCTCTGCTGAAGCTCGCGTCGGCCCTGCAGGCCGGGGACTCGACGGCGGTGGACTCGTTGCGCGGACCCGTGGTCGCGGAGCTGGCCGCGCCCGAACTGGGAGACCGGGACCGACGGATTCGATCGCTTCGCCGTGAAAACGAGGAGCTGGAGCAGGAGATCGAAGAGATGGAGGAGCAGCTCCATGCGGAAGAGGAGCGCGGCATACGGCGCACGATCACCAACCTGCTCGACGAATTCGGTCTCGGGCTCGGCTGGTCCGGGCTCTATTTCACCTTCCTCACCGCCTTTCTGCGTGGGCGGACGCCCGGAAAGCGTCTCCTGAACGTCCGGGTGGTCCGGCTGGATGGAAAGCCCCTCGGCTACTGGGCTTCCTTCGAGCGATTCGGCGGATATGCCGCCTCCTTGTTCACCGGCTTCGAGGGATTCCTGAGAATCCTCTGGGACCCGAATCGGCAGGGCCTCGAGGACAAGCTGGCCGAAACGGTGGTCGTGATGGACACTGCCGAGACGCGCGGTCAGTTGGAAAAGGTGACGGTCTGGGGGCCGACGGGAGCGCCGCCGCAGGGCTAGGATTCCGGGGTCGGGCGAGCTTCCGCGGACACGTGCCCGCGGAAGCGTGCCCATCCGGCGATCAGCTTCCTTCGATCCGGACGTCCCCCGAACCGGTGTCGATCCGCAGACGACTCGAGCCGTCGCCGATGGTGCCGCGCAGCCGGTCATCGTCCATTTCCTCGACCTGGATCGGCATTCCGGCGTGTATGCCGCCCGAGCCGGTGTCGATCTCCACCTGCGCCCCGAAACCGTCCGGGACCCGGATCCTCACGTCGCCGCTGCCGACATCGACCAGGATGTCGCTGGGAGAGGTCACGAGCTCGAGATCGACATTCCCTGAACCGGTGTCCGCATTGATCCGGTCGACCCGAACGCCCTCGAGCTCCACGTCGCCGGATCCCGTGTCGGCGATCAATCGATCTGCCCGGATGCTGCTCCCCGTGACGTCGCCGCTGCCCGTGTCGAAGGACAGTTCGCCGCCCTCCACGCGCTCGATCTTCACGTCTCCGGACCCGGTGTCGCAGACCAGTCCACCTTCGTGACCCTCGACCTCGACGTCCCCGGATCCGGTATCGAACACGAAGTCGCCTCGTCCGTCGGCTGAGGCGATGTCGGCGGATGCGACATCCACGAACAGCCGCCCATTCACGTTCTCGACCCGTACGGCGCCCGTCGCCAGAGCGAGATAGAGCGCCCGACCTTCCGGCACCGTGATGTCGAGATCCGCGTGTGCCTTCACGCCGGAGCCGGAATTCCTGATACGGACCTTCCGGCCTTCGTCCCGGTCCTCGTCGTAGCCACCGAAGAATGTGCCATCGGGGCGCACCCGGACCTCGGCGCTTCCATTTCCATCGGCGTAGACAATGGTTTCCTGGGGATAGACGACCCGAAGGGACGTGACCGAGCCGAATCCCGACTGCCTCGTGTCCACCCGACCGGTCTGAACGGCGAGGCGCTCGGCGTCAGGACCCTTCCGGCGCACTTCCACGGCGACGTCGGATCCCGAGCCGCCCCGTACCTGCACCGTTCCGGCGAGATTGTACACGGCCACCTCGTCGCCGGGCAGGCGGAAGGTCTCCGCCTGCTGACCGAGGAGCGAATCGGGCGCCGTGGGAAGAAGGATCGCGACGAGTGTCGCGAGCGGGAGCAGGCCTCGTCCACTACGACTGAATTGGGTCATGTTCGATTCTCCAGCGCATTCGGGCCATCGCGAGCGGGTGCACGTACGACACCCTCTTAGAGCGAGCACGGTCACCAATGGTTGAAAAGACCGTACGAACTTCCCGGCCGGAAGTGGTCAGGGTATTTTCGCACCCATGAATACGAGGAAATCGCCCCGCGGGATTCGAAACACGCGCTGGACCGGCGCGGAGAGTGCCGATCTCTACCAGGTCGGGGCATGGGGGCAGGGCTACTTCGACGTCTCCGTGGATGGACGGTTGCTCGTCCGACCCCACGCGAACGACGAAGCGGAGATCGACCTGCTCGAGGTCGTGGAAGGTCTGCGCGAGCGCGACCTTTCGGCACCGTTACTGATTCGATTCTCCGACATTCTCGCGCACCGGCTGCGATCCCTGCGCGATGCGTTCCAGACCGCGATCGACGAGAACGAGTACGAAGGCCGTTACGTGGCGGTGTATCCGATCAAGGTCAATCAGCAGCGCCCGGTTGTCGAGGAAGTGTACCGGTACGGAACCGATTTCGACTTCGGCCTCGAGGTCGGATCGAAGCCGGAGCTGCTGGCGGTGATGGCGCTGACCGAAGACGCGCCCGATCGCCTGATCGTGTGCAACGGATTCAAGGACGACAGCTACATCGAGGCAGTGATCCTCTCGACGAAGCTGGGCCGGAATATCATCCCCGTCGTGGAGAACTTCAGCGAGCTTCGCCTGCTGCTCAAGCATTCGGCCCGCTACGACGTGAAGCCCAGGATCGGGGTACGAGTGAAGCTGGCCAGCCAGGGAGCCGGACGCTGGCGCGACTCGGCCGGCGAGAAGTCGAAGTTCGGTCTGTTCGTCAGCGAAGTGCTGGACATGGTCGAGCTGCTGACCGCGCACGGCATGCTCGACTCCCTGAAGCTCGTCCACTGCCATACCGGGAGCCAGATCCAGGACATACGGCGACTCAAGGAGGCGGTCGGCGAGCTGAGTCACATCTATGCCGAACTCGTGCAGCTGGGGGTGGACATCGAATACGTCGACGTGGGCGGTGGACTGGGCGTGGACTACGACGGCAGCCAGACCAACTACCCTTCGTCGATGAATTACACGGTCCAGGAATACGCCAACGAGGTCGTATACCGGATCGCCAGCGTATGCAACGAAAGGGAAGTGCCGCACCCCACGATCATCAGCGAGTCCGGTCGGGCCATGGCCGCCTACCAGAGCGTTCTGGTCGTGAACGTGCTCGGGGCGGCCGGACCGCGGACTACCTACTCGCTGGATGTGGAGGTCGCCGATGACGAAGATCTGCCACAGCCGGTGCGGGATCTGATCTCCGCCTACGAGTCGGTTCACGAGCGGACGCTCGTCGAAGCGTATCACGATGCGGTGCTGGCGCGGGAGCAGGCACTCAACCTCTTCAACCTGGGATATCTGAGCCTCGAATTGAGAGGTCTATCCGAGCGTCTGTTCTGGGCAACCTGCGCCCGGGTCGCCGACGCCGCCGGTCGCCTGAATGAGCCGCCTGAAGAGCTGGAACCGCTCGAGGAAATTCTCAGCGAGACCTACTTCTGCAACTTTTCGCTGTTCCAGTCCCTGCCGGACAGCTGGGCGATCGACCAGCTGTTCCCGATCATGCCGATCCACCGGCTCGACGAGGAGCCGACGCACCGCGCGGTGCTGGCCGACATGACCTGCGACTCGGACGGAAAGATCGATCGGTTCGTGGATGTGCGGGACGTGAAGAAGTCGCTCGAATTGCACGAGCTCCGGCCGGGAGAGGACTATTACCTCGCGGTCTTCCTGGTCGGCGCCTACCAGGAGACACTCGGCGACCTGCACAACCTGTTCGGAGACACGCACGTCGTGCACATAGGACTGCACGAGCAGGGTGGCTGGTCGATCGAAGAGTTCGTCAAGGGAGACACGGCGCGGGAGGTCCTCGGCTACATGCAGTACGCTGTCGACCGACTGTATCCCCGTCTGGTCCGCGACTGCGAGTCGGCCGTGCGGACAGGGCGCATGACGCTTCCCGAGACCCGGACCCTGCTGCGGTTCTATCAGAACGCGCTGGAAGGGTACACCTACCTGGAGGCGCTTCAGTGAACGGGCACGCATCGACTCCGGGCGACCTTGCGTATCCGCCATTCCTCGGCGAGGACGGCGTCATCGTCGACCCATCGACGGCAGCGGCCGCGATCATCCCGGTGCCGTACGACCTGACCAGCACCTGGCGGAAGGGCGCCGACCGGGGACCGTCGGCGCTGCTCGATGCATCCGGGACGATCGAACTGTACGACATCGAGACGGACTCCGAGCCATGGAGACGGGGAATCGTCACGCTGCCTCCGATTCTGCACGATGGAGGCCCGGAGGAACTGGCCGAACGGGTTCGTGCTGCGACGGCCGAGGTACTGGCCCGCGGAGCGGTACCGGTGTTGATCGGGGGCGAGCACTCCGTGACGATCGGCGCGGTCGAGGCCGCAGCCGACGCCTTCCCGGGGATCGGCGTGCTGCAGATCGATGCGCATGGCGATACGCGGGAGACGTACGAGGGTTCGACGCACAACCACGCCTGCGTGATGGCGCGGGCCCGCGAGCGCTGCTCGATCGTGCAGGTCGGCATCCGGGCCGTCGATGCATCGGAGTTGCCCGGGCTCGATCCCGATCGGGTGTTCTGGGCGCACGAGATCGCGGGGCGCGCTGACAGCGGCTGGATGGACCGGGTCGTGGAGCTGCTGCCCGAGACGGTGTACCTGACGATCGACCTGGACGCGTTCGACCCGTCCCTGCTACCTGCCACCGGGACGCCGGAACCCGGCGGGCTCGGCTGGTACGAGGTGAACGAACTGGTTCGCCGCGTGGCTCGCGAGCGGCAGATCGTCGGTTTCGATGTCGTGGAGCTGCTTCCGATGCCGGGCGAGCATGCGAGCGACTTCATCGCGGCGAAGCTGGTGCACCGGGTGCTGGCCGAGGTGTTCTCCGGCCGGTAGCTTTCGAGTGTGATGGATCTTCCCCTCGAGCCGAGCGGGTCGAACGCGTGCGCAGCTTCCTCGACGTCTTCCCGGTTCCCGTAATCTTCCTGTTCATCGTTGCGACCACCTGGCTCGCCATCGAGGCCGGCTACCGGATCGGCAGCAAGCATGTGCTTCGTGGCACTTCCGGAGCCGATGGCTCGGCAGCTGGCATCCAGGGCTCGATCCTGGCTCTGCTGGCGTTCATCCTCGCCCTTACGTTCAACATGGCCGTCACCCGGTTCGAGGCCCGCAAGACGCTCGTCATCAGCGAGGCGAACGCGATCGGCACCTGCTATCTCAGGGCCGAGCTGCTCTCTTCTCTGCTCGAATCGGAGGTCCGAGCGCTCCTGCGGCAGTATGTCGATGTGCGTGTCGAGGCAGTTCAGACGCTCGATGTGACCAAGGGGATTGCCCGCTCGGAGGACATCCAGGTCGACCTGTGGAATGCGGCGGTCCGGGCGTCCCGTGAGGATCCCGGGTCATTCGGCACACTGCTGTTCACGCAGTCATTGAACGAAGTAATCGACCTTCACGAACAGCGTGTCGTCGCGGGGATCTATGACCGGCTTCCGGCTGCCATACTCGTCGTGCTCTACCTGGTGTCGATCCTCGCGATGCTCGCCGTGGGCTTCTTCCTCGCGACATCCGGGTCCCGGAGGTCCGTCGCGAATCTGGCCCTGGTGCTCGCCTTCGCGCTGGTGGCGATCCTCATCGTGGACCTGGACCGGCCGGGCACCGGCGTGTTCACGACGAATCAGCAGGCCATGCTACACCTCCAGGACAGCATGACCGAGTGAACTCGTGTGACGGACGTGACCCGCTGTGACGAGATCGGAGACAGCGTCGGGCGGACTGACGCGAGAGTCTCCTACCAGTCGAGCAGGTAGGCGAAGATCAGCGGCGCCACGATCGTCGCGTCCGACTCGATCACGAACATCGGGGTCGTGATGTCGAGCTTGCCCCACGTGATCTTCTCGCTCGGGACCGCGCCGGAATACGAACCGTAGCTGGTCGTCGAATCGCTGATCTGGCAGAAGTAGCCCCAGTACGGGCAGGGCAGCTCCAGGTCCTGGTGAATGAGCGGCACGACGCAGATCGGAAAATCCCCGGCGATCCCGCCCCCGATCTGGAAGAAACCGACCGTGCAAACGGCCTCTTCGGCCGACACCGTTGCCCCGTGCTTCCCGGAGCGTGCTTCGGAGCCGCCCACCGCGATCGCTTCGCTCGCCGTCTCGCCCATCGTCGTCTGGAGATACCAGTCCGCCAGCGCCAGCATGTAGTCCACCCCGCTGCCCACGATGCTGGTCCGTGACAGGTCCCCACGGATCACGTTGGCCGCCAGGATGTTGCCCATCGTCGAATCCTCCCAGCCGGGCACGAACAGCGGCAGATCCCGGCGCGCAGCGGCGACAAGCCAGGAGTCCTCGGGATCGATCTGAAAGGCGTCGTCCAACACCCCGCTCCTGATGAGCTCGTAGAAGTACTCGTGAGGCAGCCTCTGCTCGCCGGCTTCGTCCGCTCGTCTCCACACCTCGAGGATGTGTGACTCCAGGGCACGAAACGCCTTCTCTTCGGGGATGCAGGTGTCGGTAACGCGGTTCAGACCGCGGCTTTCGAGGTCTTTTTCCTGTTCCGGCGTGAGGTTCCGCCACTCCGGGATTCGCACGTAGTGATCGTGCGCGACGAGGTTGAACAGGTCCTCCTCGAGGTTGGCGCCCGTGCAGGTGATCGCGTGCACGAGGTCGCGCCTGATCATCTCGGCGAGCGACAGGCCCAGTTCGGCGGTGCTCATCGCACCCGCCAGCGT
>CBDTXM010000052.1:0-16918 GCA_965364445.1 uncultured bacterium
GCGAGCCGCAGGAGGTCAGGACCTGACCCGGAGCATCACTTTTCCGAGGTTGCGGTTCTCTTCCACGTAGGCGTGCGCGTCCGCCGCACGGGCCAGCGGGAAGACGCGATCCACGACCGACTCCAGTTCTCCGCTCGCGAAGAGCGGCGAGAGGTCTCGATCGGCCATCTGGGTCAACGCCGCCTTCTCCATGGGCTCCCGCGAACGCAGGACGGTGCCGATGACCGTCAATCTGCGTCGCATGAGGACCCCGAGATTGATCTGCGCCATCGTTCCGCCCATCAGGCCGACGAGCAACAGCGTGCCGCGCGGCGCCAGGCTGGCAACGTTGTCGCTCCAATAGGTCGCACCCACGAGGTCGAGGACGAGATCGACGCCCCGGCCGGACGTCTCCCGGCGGATGACGTCCCGGAAGGACTGGCGGGTGTAGTCGATCGGGACGTCCAGCGGCAGTCCTCGTTCTGCGATCGCATCGAGCTTTCCCGAGGAGGCGGTTCCGAAGATACGGGACGCACCGAAGGTCTTCGCCACCTGCAGTGCGGCCGTGCCCACGCCACTCCCGGCGGCATGGACCAGTACCGTCATCCCTTCCTTCAGCCCTCCCTGCAGAACGAGCGCGTCGTATGCCGTGAAGAAAGCCTCAGGCAGGGCGGCTGCTTCGATGAACTGGAGGCCTGCGGGGATTCGAATGACATGAGAGGCCCCGGTCACCACGTGCTCGGCGTAGCCACCTCCGCCCAGCAGACCCATGACCCACGATCCGACCACGGATTCGTCGACACCCTCGCCGACCTCTTCGACGATCCCGGCGAACTCGAGGCCCGGGATGTCTGCAGGCCAACCGGGTGGCGCCGGGTATCCACCCCGGCGTTGCAGCAGATCGGCCCGATTCACTGCCGTGGCGTGAACGGAGACCCCGAGCTCCCCCGGACCGGGAATCGCGGAGTCGACTTCGACGAGTTCCAGTACGTCCGGATCGCCGGGCCGCAGGATGCGAATCGCTTTCATGGATGACCTCCCCCGGAGTACGAATACCGCGGCGCGCCCGGTGGGGTCCACCTTCCGGGTCCATGCCGCTTGCCGCATTCCGCCTTCCGCACGACGTTCCGGTCTCGAAAGCCGCCGGTCACCGTGCTCCCGGTTCATGAGGTTTCGGTAGATGACAATTCGCAGTCTGGACAGGGCTCTTTCTGCTCCGGCATTCATCGCGCTGTTCGCCTTGATGGTGGGCGACCCGGTAGACGCGGCGGCTCAGGATCCCACGGGTCAGATCCGGGCACTGGACCGCTACGACCGGGTCGATGTCACGTCCATTGGACGGTCGCCGGGAGGAAGAGATGTCCTCATGGCCACCATTTCCGGTTCGGAGGACGACCGACCTGCGATCCTCGTCCTCGCAGGCGAGCAGGCAGCACACGCCATCGGAACCGAAGTCGTCATCGCCGCAGTCGAGCGTCTTTCGGACGGATACGGCAGGGATCCCGAGATCACCTCGCTGCTCGACCGGGTGACCTTTCATTTCATACCGCTGCTCAGTCCCGATGCCGAACGCTCGTCGCGCGAGCGCCCGGTCCGGGAGGACAACCGGAACGACCGGCCCCGAGACGACGACCGTGACGGGGTTGCGGACGAGGATGGGCCCGACGACCTGAATGGCGACGGCTGGATCACGATGATGCGGATCGAGGACCCGACCGGAGAATACACGGAAGACGAAGACGATCCGGGTCTGATGAGGATCGCGACACCTGCCCGGGGCGATCGCCCTGCCTGGAGGCTGATGGTCGAGGGCAGGGATGACGACGGCGATGGTCGATTCAACGAGGATCCGAAGGGGGGCGTGGACATCGGAATGAACTTCCCGCGCCAGTATCCCTGGTTCGAATCGGCAGCCGGCGACTATCCCCTCTCTGCCCCCGAAGCCCGAGCAGTCGCCCAGCTGCTGGCCGACCGGGACGAAATCGGTATGGTCGTGGTATTCGGGACGAGAGACAACCTCCTTACGCCGTGGAAACCGAAGCCGGGCAGTGGCGAGTCGGACATCGAGGTCGGGCGGATCAGCGAGCCGCTCGAGTCCGTGCTCGACGACGACGCGGAGTGGTTCTCGGAGATCGCCCGACGGTATCGCGAGACGACCGGACGCTCGGAGTCCGACACCCTCGGGATCCGGCCCGCGGGCGGCGACCCGCTTTCCTGGGCGTATTTCCAGATGGGGCGTTGGGCCTTCGGTTCCTCGGTCTGGACCCCACCCGCCCTGGCCCGGCCTGACAGCGCGGGCTCACCCGAGGAAGACGCAGAGGCGGAACCGGACTCCGCCGCGAGGTCGGGAGCCGGCGACGCACAAAAAGACCTGCAAGCGGACCCCGTAGCGGCGGAGCGAAGGCTGCTCCGATGGATCCGGGCGAACCGACCCGAAGACTTCGTGGACTGGGAGTCGGTGAATCACCCTGACTTCACCGATCGCCGGGTCGAGGTCGGAGGATTCAGACCGTTTGCCGGGTGGACGCCCCCGGCTGCGATCCGGGACTCGATCGTGCGTGGCGAAGTGGACTTCCTGCTGGAGGTCGCGACGCTCCTTCCCCGGGTCGAGATCGTGGAGGCGACAGCGGAGTCGCTGGGCGATGGCACCTGGAGGATCTCGGCACGGATCGCCAACACCGGTTTTCTGCCGACGCGCACCGAGCTGGCCGACAGGCTGGGTCGACCGCGACCCGTCCGGGTCGACCTGGAGACGAGCGGGCAGCAGCTCGCCGGCGGGCGCGCGGTTCGGCTTCTCGAGGCGATTCCCGGGAGCGGGTCTGCACAGGAACTGACCTGGATCGTGGTCGGAAGAGGCAACGGACGCGTCGCCGTCAGCGCCGGATCGGCGTCGGCCGGACGCGATCGGAAGGAGATCGAACTGCGATGACCCATCGGATACCTGGCTCCTTCGCCCTCGCTTCCATCGCCATCGGCGTTCTGTTCGTGGCGACTCCTCCCGCCACGGCGTTCGGTCAGCAATCCCCTCCGGGTGCGCTGGCCGGTATCGGTGCCCCACCCGATCCGAAGGTCTCGGTCTCCTGGGACCGCTATTTCGACCACGAGACCCTCGGGGAGATCGGCCGACGTCTCGAAGAGGCCTGGCCCGACCGCTGCCGGTTCTCCTCCATCGGCCGGAGCGTCGAGGGGCGCGAGCTGTGGCTGCTCACCGTTACCGACTACGGATCCGGTGAGGCGGATGCCAAACCCGCCATGTGGATCGACGGCAATATCCACGCGAACGAAATCCAGGGCTCCGAGATCGCCCTGTACACGGCCTGGTACCTCTGCGAAATGGCCGATCGCGTCGAGTGGATTGCTGAGCTGCTCAAATACCGGACCTTCTACATCGTCCCGACGATCAACCCGGATGGCAGGGACAATTTTCTCTTCGAACCCAACTCGCCGCACAGTCCGCGAAGCGGCCTCGCCCCGCGCGACGACGACGGCGATGGCCTGTTCGACGAAGACGACTTCGATGATCTGAATGGCGACGGACACATCACGATGATGCGCCGGCGCAGCTCGAACGGGCGCTGGATCACGTCGCCCGAGGATCCGCGCATCATGGTCAGGGCCCATGCCGACCAGCCGGGCGAGTGGGAACTGCTCGGCAGCGAAGGCTTCGACAACGACGGTGACGGTCGGGTCAACGAGGACCGTCGCGGCTACTACGACCCCAACCGGAACTGGCCGTGGCGCTGGGCCCCCGCCTACGTGCAGTCCGGTTCCGATGCGTATCCCACTTCCCTGCCCGAGACTCGCGCCGTGGTGGAGTTCGTCCTGGCGCACCCCAACATCGCGGCCGCCCAGACGTATCACAACAACGGCGGCATGATCCTGCGCGGCCCGGGAACCGAGTCCGACACGGTTCGGGCGTCCGACCTCAGGGTAATGGACGAGATCGGAGAGCGGGGCGAGATGATTCTGCCCGGCTATCGGTACATCTCGATCTGGAAGGATCTGTACACGACCTGGGGAAACGAGCTCGACTGGTTCTACGCCGGCCGCGGGATCATCACGTTCAGCAACGAGCTCTGGACCTCCTTCAACTTCTTTCGCGAGACACCCGAGAGCGACCGGTGGGATCGGGCGGACTACCGATTCGACCGATACCTGCTGTTCGGGGAGGCTGTGGTCCCCTGGACCCAGGTGGATCACCCCCAGTACGGCCCCATCGAGGTGGGGGGAGTGAAGCGTCAGTACACCCGGGCGATCCCCGGCTTCCTGCTTCGTGAAGAGGCGCATCGGAACATGGCGTTCACTCTGTATCAGGCGGGTCAGATGCCTCTCGCTCGGGTCGACTCCGTCGCGGTGAAGTCGCTGGGCGGCGGCGTGAGCGAGGTTCGCGCCCTGATCTCCAACCAGCGGCTCACGCCCACCCGCACGGAGCAGGATGTCGTCCACGGGATCAGTCCACCCGACCGGATTCGCATCGAGGGCGGACGCGTGCTCGCGGGATTCCGGATCGAGAACCCCCTGCTGGGAACCGCCGTGGAGCAGGAGCACCGTCCCGAGCGCATTGAAGTGGAGCGGATCGACGGAATGGGCACGGTCGCGGTCAAGTGGCTGGTTCGGGGAAGCGGTCCGTTCACCGTTACGGTGGAGTCCGCCAAGGGCGGGACCCACTCGATGCGAAGCCCCTGACACACCACGGACCGTAGCCGAGGGACCGCGAACAAGGAGTCGGGACGTGGGCTGGTCGCTGGCGGCGGACCTCGTAATGCTCGTTCACTTCGCCTTCGCGGCCTTCGCGTCACTCGGAGGCCTGTTGGTCCTGTTGCGACCGCGCCTCGCGTGGCTTCACCTGCCGGTTCTCATCTACGCGATCGCGATCGAGCTCGTCGGGTGGGTCTGTCCGCTGACCCCCCTGGAGTGGAATCTGCGCGCCCGCGCAGGCGAGGCTGGAATCGAGGGAGGATTTCTGGAACGCTACCTCGACCCGATTCTCTACCCGGCCGACTGGGATCGGCTGCACATCTGGCTCGGCGTGCTGCTGCTCATGTTCAACCTGGCCGTGTACAGCGGAGTCTGGGTGCGACACGTGCGGCGGCCCGGACCCGGTTCCCGGCCCGGATCCGGTGAGCCCCGCCGACCCTGAACCGTTTCCTACCGGGGAGTCTGGTCGTCCCCCATTCTCAGGCCGGCCCCGGGTGGCAGCACCTTGACCTCGAGCTGGCTGGCCGCTCCGGGTGCGTGCCATACGCGCTGCGTGGCCCTTACGAAGTCTTCCTCCTTCGCCTCGAATATGTTCGGCACGAAAGTCTGCGGATTGCGGTCGAACAGGGGAAACCAGCTGCTCTGCACCTGGACCATGATCCGGTGCCCGGGCTTGAAGGTGTGCAGCACGTCCTGAAGGGGAAACTCCACCGTCGTGCGCTCCCCGGGAACGAACGCCTTCGGGAACTCGTAGCTCTCGCGGAATCGGCCGCGAAAGATCTCGCTGCGCACCATCTGCTGATATCCACCGAGTACCACGCCCTCCGGCGTGTGCTCGCCGTTCGGCGTGCCGTCGGGATAGACATCGATGAGCTTCACGATCCAATCGGAATCCGTACCGGTGGTCGAGACCTGGAGTCGCGCGAGAACGTCGCCTCCGAGGGTCAGCTCCTCCTCCAGCGGTTCGGTCTGGAATTCGATGACGTCCGGACGCCGCTCGGCGAAGCGCTGGTCTTCGTTCATGTAGCGGCGCGGCGTGAATACGAACCGGATATCGTCCGTGTAGGGGACCGGCTCGTTCGGATCGCTCACGTATTCTGTGAACTCCCTCTCTCCGGCTGATGGCGGCTGCCACGAGAGTACTTCGTCATCCCGCAGGAAGAGCGAGCGGCTCTCCGCCTCGACCGGCGGCCAGGCCGGGAAGGCGCGCCATTCCTTGCTCCCGGTATCGAACGTCAACGCGTCGAACGCGGGGGGAGTCCCGGTTTCCTTCAGCCAGTAGCGGAAGAAGGGTGCTTCCACCTCGCGCTGATACCATCCCGAGATGTCGTCCCCATAGTCGATGTCACCGATCACGTGGGGGGACAGTGTGCGGGCCCAGTCCCCGTGTCCCCACGGACCCATTACGAGTCCGTTGTAGGCGATGTCGGGATTCTCGCGCTCGAGGGTTCGATAGATGTTCAGCGGACCGTAGAGATCCTCCGCATCGTACCAGCCACCGACCGTGAGCACGGCGTGATCGACGTCCCGCAGGTGAGGAAGGATGTTCCGTGCCTGCCAGAATTCGTCGTAATTCGGATGCTCGACCAGCTGCCGCCAGAAGAAGTTGGTCGAGTCGTAGACGGCGTCCGAATTCCCGAGTGGTCCGAGGTCCATGTAGAACTTGTATCCGTCCCGGGAGCCGCGTGCCGGGAAGCGGAACCAGTTCCCCGTGTTCAGCGAGTCCTGCTGGTATCCGAAGACCGGCGTGATGAACCAGTATGCGAGCGTGTAGGCCCCATGGTGATGGAAATCGTCGAAGAAGAAATCCGAGATCGGCGCCTGGGGTGAAGAAGCCACCAGTGCCGGATGTGCTTCGGGTAGCGCCGCCGCCGCGTAGAAGCCTGGATAGGAGATTCCCCACATCCCCACCCTGCCGTTGTTCGACGGGACATTCTCGACGAGCCACTCGATCGTGTCCCACGTGTCCGAGCTCTCGTCGATCGGCAGCTCGCCGGGAACGTGAGGCCGCATGTTGTCGTAGGCACCTTCGGACTGGAAGCGTCCGCGCACGTCCTGGCAGGCGAAAATGTAGCCCTCATCCTCGAGCAGGCGGTTCGGCCCGATCCGCGGCGGCATCTGGTCCGGCCCGTACGGATTGCAGCTGTACGGCGTTCGCGTAAGCAGGATCGGTAGCGCCTCGCCCGATCTCTCGCGTGGCTCGTAGAGCGCCACGTACAGCGAAGTGCCATCGCGCATTTCCACGCGATGCTCCGACTTCTGGTACCGTGCGGCGAGCTCCGCCACCCGCTGTTCGGCTTCGCTCTGCTGGGCTTGCAGCGATGCAGGAGCCTGCAGGAAGGCCCCGGCGGCCGCGACCGTTACGATCGGCAGCAGCGAACGGAATCGGATCCTTTTCATGGTGGTCCTCACCCGTCCGACGAACCGCCGAACTCGACCGCAGGCGCGTCCATGGCTGAAGCCGGTGCAGTGAACGTCTCGTGGGGCTTGGCACGGATCACCCAGGCGGTGATCGCCTGCGGGAACTGGCGGATGAAGGTGTTGTAGTTGCGAACGGTCTCGTTGTAGGTACGGCGCGAGAAAGCGATCCGGTTCTCCGTCTCGGTCAACTCGTCCTGCAGCGCCCGAAAGCTCTGATTGGCCGTAAGCGTCGGATACGCCTCGACCGACACGTTGAGAAACAGCCTCAGGTTGTCGGCCACGCTCGCGCTCGCAGCGCTCAGCTCTTCGAGAGACGCGTCACCCTGCACAGCCTGCTCCAGCCGTTCACGTGACTCGGTGAGTCCGGACCGGGCTTCCGCGACCTGGGTGAACGTTCTCTCCTCGAAGGCCGCCGCCTCATCCACGGTGGCCACCAGGTTCGGAATCAGGTCATTCCGGCGCATCAATTCCGCTTCGACATTGCCGCGCGATTCTTCGACCCCTTCGTCCAGCTCCTGGATCGTATTGTAGCCACAGGCTCCGAGGGGAAGCGTCAGCACCAGAGCAAGAAGTGGCAGCCGACCGGCCGACCGTCTCGTATTCATCATCAGTCTCCCTAGTCCAGGCCCGCCCTGTGGGCCGTAGAGGTACACCGGCACAGGTTGCGCCGATCGTTATGCCGATTCTCGGCTCCCGCTCATCCGTCCGCGCTGTTCCTTCCAAACTCGTCCACCCAGTCGATGCTCCGCTCCACCAGCTCGAGGTACGCCTCGACAATGGGATCCTTGATGTCGATCTCGGGCACGAAGCCCGCCCGGCGAGCTCCCCACACGTCGAGGAACGCGTCCGGCCTGGCCGCTACCAGGTTGGCCGAGGCCCGGATCACGTCCTCCGACGTGGCAGGAACCTCGCGCCCGGCCAGCCGCAGGATCGCCCGCAGGTAGCAGACGAACGCCGGCAGCGCACGCTCCAGCAACTCGCCGACGGCCGAGGGAATGGGCGCCGTGAGCATCAGTCCCTCCCGGAGCTGCGCATGCCGCGCCCGGATCTCGTGTTCGAGCTGGTGCCTGAGTGCGACTCGCGGCACAATCAGATCTGCGACCGGGTCCTCGCCGTACAGAACTTCACGTCTGTCCCGCAGGTCCGCCATCTCGATCGCGAACGCGTCCGTTGCCTGTCGAAACTCGTCCCAGCCGAAGAGCATCGGCGCCGCCCCTCCGAGGTCCATCCAGCGGCGTGCGATCGACGACACGCCGCGCAGATCATCCAGCGTGACCCGGTCGAGGAGAATCAGCAGGTTGATGTCGCTCACGCCCAGAACCGACTCATGGCGCGGGACCGAACCGTACAGGACGACCGATCTCAACCTCCCGGCGAACTCTGCGGCGAGTCCTTCCAGCACCTCCGAATTCGCCACTACCGCGCGCGTGGAGCTCACCCGACTGCCTCCCTCGTAAATGCCGCGTTCACCAGCTGCCTCCTGCGCCGCCACCGCCGAATCCGCCACCTCCGCCGAAGCCCCCGAATCCTCCGCCGAAGCCGCCACCGCCCAATCCACCGCCCCCCAGGCCGCCCCCGAATCCACCGGACCCACCCCAGCCTCCGCGCGACCCTCCTCCCATCGGGAACGGCACGATCACCGGACCCCTCCGGCCGCCGCCACCCATTCCGGAACCGGGACCGCCTCGCCCGCCGCGTCCCCCGCGCGACCCCTTCGAGATCGCGAGAAGCACCAGAAACAGAAGTCCGAGGAGCAGAAGAATCGTTCCCAGCGGGATGCCTTCGCCCTCGGCCGGCAACGTCGGCGGTGGAATCACGCCGTCCATATCGAATCCGAATTCGGCAGCGTATTGTCCCGCCAGGGCCCGCACCCCGTCTTCGATTCCGGTCGCATAGTCCTGTCGCTGGAACGCGGGAATCATGTAGCGATCCCGGATCCGGCCGGCCTCTGATGCGGTGATGAACGTGTTGGCCCCGAATGCGAGTGCGATTTCGAGGTGGCCCCGGCCGTCCGATGAGGTCTCCTTCGGGATCACCAGCACCACGGCACCCGACTGCCGCGCCGACTCGCCGGGAGCGCCGGCCTTCCCTACCCCCCATTCGTTTCCGATCCGGTGTGCCAGCTCGTTTCGGGGCACGCCGCCGAGGTCGGGAAGGGTGACGACCACGATCTCACCTCCCGACTTCGCACGCACCTCTTCGGCCATCTCCGATATTCGGGCCTCTGCCGCCGGGGGAATGATCTGTGCGAAGTCGTTGACGAGGCCCACGGGCCGAGGAATCTCGACCTGGGCCCCGGCGGCGACCGGAACGCCCAGGGCGGCTACCGTTACGAGACCGACCGCTGCCGCGAATCGTCGGGGCATCGCGCACCTGCTCACATGTCTCCTTCGATGGAGATTCACCCATCACGGACCGATCCGAGGCTCCCGTCGCGGAGTACGTTGCATTGCCGGACCGCGAGGATCAAGCCATGCCATGCCGCTGGACGCTCCCGGACGCCGCCCGTAGCTTCTCTCGCCTGTACGGGAACGGCCCGTCCGAGTCTTCTGCAACCCGCACGAGAGCGACACGAGATGCCGGGAACCGAGCTGTTCGGTGACGAGGAAAGACGGGAAGTCATGGAGGTGCTGGAAACCGGCATCCTCTTCCGATACGGTCACGAAGATCGACGGATGAACCGCTGGAAGGCGCGTGAGATGGAGAGCCTCGTCCGCGATTACACGGGCGCTGGACACGCCCTCGCCGTGTCGAGCGGATCGACCGCCGTGGCCTGCGCCCTGGCGGCGGCCGGTATCGGCTACGGCGACGAGGTGATCGTGCCGCCCTTCACGTACCTGGCGACGATCGAAGCCGTGCTGCTGGCAGGTGGCCTTCCCGTATTCGCGGACATCGACGACACGCTCTGTCTGGACGCCGCGAGCGTCCGTGCCGCGCTGACCCCGAACACCCGGGCGGTCCTGCTCGTTCACATGTGCGGGGCGGCCGCCGACATGGACCCGCTGCTCCAGCTCTGCCGCGAGCGGAATCTCGTCCTGATCGAAGACGCCGGGCAGGCGCTGGGAGCCTGGTATCACGGGCGTTCTGTCGGACGGTTCGGGCATACCGGCGCCTTCTCGTTCGATTTCTTCAAGATCACGACGGCCGGCGAGGGCGGCGTGTTCATCACCGATGACGAGACGCGCTACCGCCTTGCCGACAGCTATGCAGACCACGGGCACGACCACGTGGGGGACAACCGGGGAATGGAAGCTCACCCGATCCTCGGCTTCAACTACAGGATCAGCGAGCTTCATGCGGCCGTGGGAGTGGCCCAGATGCGGAAGCTCGAGGGAATCCGGTCCGCGAAGCGGGCGAACAAGGCCCGGCTCAGGGACGCCGTGAGTGATCTTCCGGGTCTCGGATTCCGACGCATGCCCGACCCCGATGGCGATTCGGGCACCTTTCTGAATCTGCTGCTGCCCGACGCCGAGAGCGCCGCAGCCGCCGTGACGTCCATGCGCTCCGCAGCCATCCCCGGGGTCAACTACTGGTTCACCAACATGTATCACTTCATCAACCAGTGGGACCACGTGAAGAACCTCGACGCGGCGGCACCGCTGGCGATTCACGCGCTGGGGGCCCCTCAGGACTACAGGGCGCTCGAGCTGCCCGGCGCACAGGACGTGATCGGCCGTCTCGTCTCGATCGGTGTCGGGTGCAGCTGGGATTCCGAGGAGACCGAGCGGATCGCAGGAGCCCTGAGGGGAGCGCTGGCTTCCGTGCTGGGCGGACAGGCATAAGAGAAATGCACAGGAACTTTCGCAACGTCGGAAAGGTCGTCTACGGGCGGAAGGCACTCGACCAGCTGGGGTCGATTCTGGATCCGGTGCGCGAAGGCGGACCGCGGACGGTGGTCTTCCTGGTGGACGACTGGTTCGAAGGCCGGGAGCTGGAGGCACGGCTCCCGGTCGCGCCCGGTGACGAGGTTCACTATCTCGACGCGAGTCACGAGGAGCCGAAGACAGAACAGGTCGACGAGATGAGGGATGGCATCCTCTCTCGTACAGGTCTTCCCTCCGGCGTCGTGGGAATCGGCGGCGGCAGCGTGATGGACGTCGCGAAGGCCCTCTCGCTGATGCTGACCAACGAAGGTTCTTCAACCCGGTACCAGGGGTTGAACCTGGTCGAGCGGCCGGGGGTCTGGCATTGCGGGATCCCGACGATCTCGGGTACCGGGGCCGAGGTGTCGATGACTGCCGTCCTGACGGGACCCGAGAAGAAGCTCGGTCTGAAGTGCGAGTGGACACCCTTCGACCAGCTCATCCTCGATCCCGACCTGATCGCCAGTGTCCCGACCGATCACTGGTTCTACACCGGGATGGACTGCTACATCCACTGCATCGAGGCGGAAACCGGCCGGCACTACAATGCCTTCAGCCAGGCCTACGGCGACGAAGCCCTGAAACTCTGCCGCGAGGTATTCCTGGCCGAGAGCGCGGGACGGTCCCCGGCCAACGACGAAAAGCTGATGGTCGCCTCGCTGTTCGGCGGGTTGAGCCTCACCTACTCGGAAGTGGGCGCCTGCCACGCCATCTCGTACGGGCTCTCTTACGTCCTCGGGATGCGACATGGGTTCGCCAACTGTGTCGCCTTCCGACAGCTGCGTGACTTCTATCCACGCGGCGTGGACGAATTCGAGGCAATGGTCGCAAAGCACGAGATCGACCTGCCCACGGGAATGTCCGCCGGCTGGAGCGACGAGCAGGTGCGGCGAATGGCGGAGATCGCCTACGGCCTTCCACACATGTGGGACCACGCCCTGGGGCCCGATTGGCAGAATGAGATCACCCTGGACCGCCTCGAGGCGATCTTCCGGAGGCTGTAGGCATGGCAACTCGGACATTCCGGCTCGGAGACATTGAAGTCGGGGGCGAGGGTCTGTTTCTGATCTCGGGCCCGTGCGTGATCGAGGACGAGAGCGTGATGCTGCGCACGGCCGAGGAGCTGGCACGGGTCGCGGCGACGACGGGAATCGGCGTCATCTTCAAGTCCTCGTTCTCAAAGGACAATCGAAGCTCCCTGGACTATTACCGGGGACCGGGGCTCGACGAGGGGCTGCGAATCCTGGACCGGATCCGGACGGAATTCGGCTTTCCCATCCTTTCGGACGTCCATACGCCGGCCCAGGCTGCGACGGCCGGCGAAGTGCTGGACGTCGTTCAGATTCCGGCATACCTGTGCATGCAGACGGAGCTCGTGGTCGCTGCCGCTGACACCGGTCGGGCCGTGAACCTGAAGCACGGTCAGTTTCTCGCGCCCGAGAACATGATGCGGCCCGTCGAGAAGGTTCTGGCTCGCGGCAACGAACGGATCATCCTCACCGAACGGGGCTATACGTTCGGTTACAACGACCTCGTCGTGGACCCTCGCGCCTTCTACCATCTGCGCGAGACGGGATTCCCCACCGTCTTCGACATCACGCACTCGATCCGCCGCTACGGCATTCCGAGCGCCGATCCATCCGGCGGAGCGCGGGAGTTCCTGCCGGTCATTGCCCGTTCCGGCGTTGCCGCCGGAGTGGACGGTGTATTCATCGAGACCCACCCGGATCCGGCTCACGCCCTTTGCGATGCGGCGAGCCAGCTCTGCGTCTTCGACCTCGAAGCGTTTCTGGCTCCGTTGCTGGATATTCACGAGGTGGAAGTGCGTCACCGTCCGGTCGTCTGAGAGAACGGAAGAGAGATCTACATGGAGCTGTACCTGGACAGTGCGGATCGACGGGAGATCGAAGAGGCCTTCGGACTCGGAATCCTCGACGGTCTGACTACGACACCGACGTTCATGCATCGGCACGGCATCGAGGACGTGGACGCGTACCTTCTCGACCTCGCCCGGATCGTTCCGGTACTGCAGGTCGAGGCCCTCGGGGACACGGCCGACGAGATCCGGTCAGAAGCGATCCGCCAGCTTGAGCTCGGGCTCGAGCCGGGTTGCACGGTCTTCAAGATCCCGGTCTCGCTGGAGGGCATCAAGGCCTGTCGCCGGCTGACCGATGAGGGCCTGATGGTCAATGTTCACCTCGTCTATACCTTGCAGCAGGCGTACATGGCCATGCATGCCGGAGCCGCCTACGTCTGCCCCCTCGTGGGCCGTCTGCAGGATCAGGGGCAGGATGCCCTGGCCCTGGTCGCAGATGCCGTCGATGCGGTGGAACGCTACGGATACGACACGCGCGTCATGTTCTCATCCGTCCGCCACGTGGAGCATGTGCGCAACGCCCTTCAACTGGGTGCGCATACGATCACCGTTCCCTTTCCCATCCTGGCGCGCCTCACGGAAAACGTGTTCACCTCGGTCGGCACGGATCAGTTCCGGCTGCATACCCGGATGATGACGCGCACCGTCGGCGACGTCATGAGCAGCGTCAATCCGACGGTCCCGGCAGACACGGTGCTGCGGGACGCGATCGTGAACATGACCGAATACGGATTCGGCTGCGTTACGGTGGTGAACGAAGGCGGCGACCTCGTCGGCGTGTTCACCGACGGCGACCTGCGGCGCCTGCTTCAGGCCAACGGGCGCGACGTGCTCGATCGGCGGATGGGCGATCTCACCTATGGCACTGCGATCTCGATCGAGAGGGGAGCCCGGCTCAGCGAGGCCGACGAGCTGTTTCACCAGCACAAAGTGGACAATCTTCTGGTCGTCGATCAGGGCCGTCCGGCCGGCATGCTCGACATTCAGGATCTCTGATGCCGTCGCAGGATACAAATCCGACCTTTCAGGAGCGGGACGACCGGCTTCTCGCGCCTTTCCGTTCCGGTGGAGGCGAGCTCAGGGTCTCGCCCGGAGACATCCGGGCACGCCTGGCCGTGGTGAAGGGCTTTCTCTTCGACTGGGATGGTGTCTTCAACGCGGGCATGAAAGGAGCCGGCTCGCCGAGCGGCTTCTCCGAGTCGGACGCCATGGGAACCAATCTCCTCCGGTTCGGCTGGTGGTTGAGAGACGATCGGCTGCCTTTCGTCGGCATCCTTACGGGTCAGGACAATCCGGCTGCCGTAGCGCTGGCCGAGCGCGAGCGTTTTCACGTCGTGTACCGGGGATTTCTGGACAAGCTGCACGCCCTGCGAGACCTGGAGGGCCGGTTCGGGGTCCGACCCGATCAGATCTGTTTTCTGTTCGACGACGTGCTCGACCTCGGCGTCGCCGACGCCTGCGGACTGCGGATTCTGGTCCGCAACGGCGCGGCTCCCCTGCTGCAGGGCTGGGCCGCGCGGGAGCAGAGGTTCGACTATGCGACGGGTCGGGAGGGCGGCCGACATGCCGTGCGCGAATCGGCTGAACTCCTCCTCGGACTGGCCGGTCGATACGACGAAGCGGTCCGAGAAAGATCCGTGCACTCCGAGCGATACAGGAGGTACCTCGACCAGCGGAACGAGACGGAGCCCGTGGTGCTGTCACCCGGAGAGATCTGACTCCGGGGCCGAAACCTCCGGCGGTCAGAGATCGATCGCCGCGCGGACCCTCTCCAGCGCGGCCGGGGGATCGTCCGATTTCGTGATCGTCCGACCCACGACCAGATAGTCGGCCCCGGCCGCTGAAGCCACGGCAGGTGTGGCGACACGGGCCTGGTCCTGAACTCCCTGGCCCGCGAGCCTGATTCCCGGCGTTACGACCATGAATTCATCTCCACAGGCGAGCTTGATCGCCCGGCACTCCTTGACGGAGGAAACCGCCCCGTCGATCCCGCTCTCACGAGCGAGCCCCGCCAGCCGTCCCACCGTCTCGTCCACTGTGGCGCCGGGACCGAATACCGTGGAAAGGGAGGCATCGTCCAGTGAGGTGAGGACGGTGATGGCGAGCAGGCGAAGCCGTTCGTTCGCCCGGGTTCCGGTGCCACGTCCCGCTTCGGCTGCCTCAGCGGATGCATCGGCCGCGGCCCTGAGCATCGCTTCTCCTCCCGCCGCGTGAACCGTCAGCAGCCGCACGCCGAGCTGCGACGCGGACCGAACCGCCCCGGCAACCGTATTCGGGATGTCGTGCAGCTTGAGATCGAGGAACACGTTTCGACCCTCACCAGCCAGTCTCTCGACGATCGGCGGCCCGGCACGGGTGAACAGCTCCAGCCCTACCTTGTACCACGTATCGGCGGGCAGGCGCTCCACGAGTGCCCACGCCGACTCCGAATCGGGATAGTCCAGCGCCACGATCACCTCGGGTCTGCCGGCCACCAATTCCTCCTCAATCCCGGTCCGGAATCTGAACGCCGCCGACGAGCTCTCGCAGCGGGGTATCGAGTCGCGCGCAGTACGCCTCGATCCCTCGATGCACTGCCACCGCTACCTCGGGATCGACGAAAAGCGCTGTCCCGATCTGCACCAGGCTCGCTCCGGCGAGAATGTACTGCAGCGCATCCTCCGCCGAGCGGATTCCACCGATTCCGAGGATCGGAAGACTGCTCGACTGGTGGGCCCGCCAGGTGAGATAGACGCCCATCGGAAGAATCGCGGGTCCGCTGACGCCGCCCGAGACGTTTCCGATCACCGGCCGTCGCTTCTCGACGTCGATCAACATCCCGGGAAACGTGTTGATGGCGCTCAGCCCATCCGCACCGTTCTCCTCGCAGATGCGAGCGTAAAGACCTATGTCGGGCACGTTCGGTGTGAGCTTCACGATCAGCGGCCGGGTCGTGGCGCGCCTGAGTGTCGCGACCAGAGCGGCCAGGCCCGCCGGGTCCGTCCCGAACAGCGTGCCATCCTTCACGTTGGGACAGGAGACGTTGATCTCGTATCCGAGAAATCCATCCTCTCGATCGAGTCCGGCGACGACGGCCTCGAAATCGCTTTCGGTATGGCCCACCACGTTGATGAGCACTCGGGCACGCGTGAGGTTTTCACGCAGCCAGGGAAGCTTCTCCCGCACGAAAGCCGCGAGACCGACGTTCTGAAGACCGATCGCGTTGATCATGCCGCCCGGCGTTTCGGACACCCGGTGCGGCGGATTCCCCCCCCGTGGCTCGAGGCTCACGGCCTTGGTGACGATTCCGCCGATTTCGTCCAGGGGAATCAGATCGGCGTACTCCTCGCCGTAGCCGCACGTGCCCGATGCCAGAAGTACCGGGCTCTGCCATTCTGTCCCGAACAGCTTCTGCGTCAGGTCGGCCATGACAGTTCCCGTGCGTCGAACACCGGGCCCTCCGTGCAGGACTTGATCCACTCTCCCGTCGCACTGCGTACCACGCAGCCCTGGCAGGTGCCGATACCGCACCCCATGTGCTCCTCTACGGAGACCTGAAGTGGCAACTCGCGGTCGAACGCCAGCCGGGCGACCGCCTGCAGCATGGGTGTCGGACCACAGGCGAGCAGCGCGGGCCTCTCTTCCGGCCGGATTCCCGCGAGCACCAGGCCCTGTTGGCCCATGGATCCGTCTTCCGTGAACACGATCGGCGCCGCGCCCGTCAGTTCCTCTATCAGTTCCGGGGAGAACACGCGATCGGCCGTCCGCTCCCCGTAGAGCAACTCGACCTGGCGTCCGAGCTTTCTCTGCTCGGCCGCGAGGAAGAGGAAGGGCGCGAGCCCCACGCCGCCTGCGATGCACACGACCGGGCGATCCGGGGGCACCGTGAATGCCTGCCCGAGCGGACCCAGCAGCAGAACCCGGTCTCCCTCCCGGAGCCGTGCGAGGCGCCGGGTTCCCGCGCCGAACTCACGAAGGAGCAGCCCGACCGTGCGGTCCGGGCCCCCGAGGCCCACGCTGAACGGACGCGGAAGGAAGGGAGCCGAAACCTGTTCGACACCGAGTCCCACCATGACGAACTGGCCGGGCCTGGCTCGCGCCG
>CBDTXM010000053.1:0-16739 GCA_965364445.1 uncultured bacterium
CGATGAAGGCCTCGCCCGCCTCCAGGCGACCGATGCACCGGAGGACGAGGTCAACCTGCTCGGCTACGCCCTGTTGCAGTCCGGTCACCGATCGCAGTCGGTGGAGGTGTTCCGCTGGAACGCGGAGCGTCATCCGGACCGCGCGAACCCTTGGGACAGCCTGGCCGATGGCTACCTGGCGGTGGGAGACACGGTGGCCGCGCTCGAGGCATACCGGCAGGTACTGCGAGCGATCCCCGCGGATACCGATGCCGATCCGGAGGCGCTCGAGAATCTCCGGAATCGAGCTCGAATGGCGCTGGAGCAGTTCGGGGCCGACTGAGAGCCCGCCCCGCAATGGCCGCGGGCCGGCTTGCCCGCGGCCGCCGGTCGCCGCGATCTTCGCGTTCATGAGCGAACCCCGCGGGCTCAGACAACTCTTCGCTGAGTTGAAGCGGCGGCACGTGTTCCGCGTGACTGCGGTCTACGGTGCCGCGAGCTTCGGAATCCTGCAGGCGGCCGACATCCTGTTCCCGCGCATCGGTCTGCCGGACTGGACCGTGACGCTCGTGGCGGCGCTCGCGCTGGTCGGCTTTCCGCTTGCGCTGATCCTTTCCTGGGCCTACGAGCGGACTCCGCAGGGCCTTCAGAAGACCGATCCGGCCGTGACGGGCGAGCTGGAGGCGATCGTGGCGGAGCCGCCGGCGCGCCGGTGGCCCCTCGGTCTCGCGGCGCTCGGCGGTATCGTCCTGCTCGGACTCGGGGTCTGGTGGGTGCTCGGCCGGTCCGACGATCCGGGGACCGGGACGCGCACCTACGACTCGATCGCCGTGCTACCGTTCGTGAACATGACCGGCCAGGCGGAGAACGAGTATCTCGGCGATGGCCTGGCGGAAGAGCTTCTCCATGCGCTGACGCGGCTCGAAGGCCTGGATGTGGAGTCCCGTACTTCGAGCTTCGCGCTCAAGGGATCCGACCTCGGAGCGACCGCGATCGGCGATTCGCTGGGCGTCGCGACGGTTCTCGAGGGAAGCGTGCGCCGCTCGCCGGACCGTCTCCGGGTGACCGCGCAGCTGATCGATACGGACGACGGATCTCACATCTGGTCCGAGACCTACGATCGAGCTCCTGCCGACCTCCTCGACATCCAGGACGATCTGACCCAGCAGATCACGGATGCGCTGGCGATCGCTCTCGATCCGAATTCCCGGCCACGGGCCTCCGAGGCCGGCACGGGGAACGCCGAGGCGTACGATCTCTTCCTGCAGGGGCGCTTCTTCTGGAACAAGAGAACGCCGGCGGATCTGGATGTCGCGGTCGGGCTCTTCCACAAGGCGATCGCGGCGGACTCCACGTTCGCCGCCGCATATGCCGGGATCGCGGACGCTCGTGCCGTGCCGTCCGGTTGGGGGGAAGACCCGGTGCCGGCTCTCGACACGGCGGAGGCATATGCGCGACGGGCCATCGAGATCGACCCTACGCTGGCCCAGGCGCATGCGTCGCTCGCGCTGACCCTGATGATGCGGGATCTCGACTTCGAGCAGGCGGAATCGAGCTTCGAGCGTGCGATCGCGCTCGATCCGCAGTACGCGACGGCCCACCAGTGGTACGCCGAGCTTCTCTCCGCTACAGATCGACACGAGCAGGCGGTGTCCGAAGCCTGGCGCTCGGTCGAGCTCGATCCGACGATGATCATCCGTTGGAACCTCTCGCGCACACTGTACAACGCCGGCCAGTATGAACAGGCGATCGAGCAGACGGAGCGCCTGATGGCCGATGACCGGAACAGCTTCGCGCCCGGTTCCATGTACAAGTTCCTCTCCCTGTACATGCTGGGGCGGTACGACGAAATGATCGACTTGGCTGCCGATGAAGGCGCTCCCGGACCGCTGACGAAGATGGCTCGCGACTCGCTGGCCGTTGTGGGAGATGACGGATTCCCCGCCTTCCTCGCGCGGCAGGTAGAGACTCAGCTGATGAGATCCGCATCGGATTCGACCGTTGGTGAGGGCAGAGGACGCGTCTTCGCGGCGAGTGCGTGGGCCCGCGTAGATACCGATCGCGCGCTCGGTTACCTGGAGGAGATCGGGCGCGACCCGGAAAGCATCGAGGCCAGGGTCGACTGGGTCGAGGTCCTGCTCGACCCGGTGTTCGACGACCTTCGAGACGAACCGCGCTACCGGGACCTCACGAGGGGCTTCGGCCTGGAGCCCTGATCTTCCTTGCCATGCGTCGCTCTCCGCGGCGATCTTGGCGCCCATGTCCGAACCCCATAGCTACCAACGGTTCTTCGCCGAGCTGAAGCGGCGGAAGGTCTTCCGCGTTGCCGCCGTGTACGGGGCGGTGTCGTTCGTCGTGCTCCAGGTCGCGGACATCATGGTCCCGGCCCTGGCGCTCCCCGATGCGTTCATGCGTGGCATCGCGCTGATCGCGATCCTCCTCTTCCCGGTTGCCCTCGTGCTCGCGTGGGCGTTCGAGGTGACACCGGACGGCGTTCGCAGGACGGACGATGCGCAGACGGGCGAGCTGACGCAGATCATCGAGCAGCCGGCGGCCCGCCGCTGGCCGTCGGGACTCCTGGCGCTCGTCGGCGTCCTCGCGCTTGCGGTCGCGACCTGGCTGACCCTGAAGCCTGTCGCCGACGGAGTTTCGGAAGCGCCGGCCGAGTCGGCTTCCGGTCTGGCGGAGGGTGCGGATGCAAGATCCGGGGACGCCGCGGACCGCGGCATCCAGCTCGCGCTCGCCGATCCGGAGGACTCGCGTCCCTCGATCGCCGTGATGCCGTTCGCCGACCTCAGCCCGGAGGGCGACAAGGAGTACATCGGCGACGGGATGACCGAAGAGATCCTCAACGCCCTGTTCAAGATCCGCGGCCTGCGCGTGGCGGCGCGCACCTCCACCTTCGCCTACAAGGACGCCAGCCCGTCCTTCGACACGATCCGTGAGGACCTGGGTGTCGACGCGTTCCTGGAAGGCAGTGTGCGGACCGATGGAGACCGTCTGCGGATCACCGCCCAGCTGATCGAGACCGACGAGGGATTCCATCTCTGGTCGGAGACCTACGACCGGACGCTGGACGACATCTTCGCGATCCAGACGGAGATTGCCGAGGCGATCGCGGAGGGGCTGAAGGTGTCGCTGGGCGTAGCGGATGCAGCGACGCTCGTGGCCTCCACCGGGGACCTGACGGCGTACGACCTGTACCTGCAGGGCCGGGCGCGCATGCGCGAGCGCGGCCCGGGGGTCGATGAGGCGATCGGGCTGTTCGAAGCGGCCGTCGCGCGCGACTCTTCTTACGCCCCGGCGTGGGCCAGTCTCGCGGAGAGCTACACGCTGCTTCCGCATCACCAGGAGCCGTTTCCGGATTCCGCGGGTTGGGCCAGCGCCTTCGCCTCAGCCGAGACGGCCGCGCGAAGGGCGCTGGCGCTGGATCCCGACAACGCATCCGCCAGGGTGGCGCTAGGGAGCATCCGCAGGGACTCCCGGCAATGGGAGGCCGCCGGCGAGCAGCTGGCGGCGGCGCTCGAGCTGGACCCGGACAACGTGGAGGCTCAGCACCAGTACGCCGAGTATCTCTTCGGACAGGGACGGATCGCGGACGGACTCGAGGTCGCCCGGCACGCGCGGCAACTGGACCCGCTTTCCGGGATCCGTCAGGGGATCGTGGGCTGGGGCGAGTTCCTCGACGATGACTGCGAGGCGGCACTCGCCACGGCCCGCAGGGCGTACGAGCTGCAGCCCGAGCTCAGGGCGACCACGCTGCTCCTGTGGCAGTGCGGGCTGTACACCCGCGACTTCGACTCGACCGAGAGTCTCGCGCTGCAGAGGTTCAGTCCGACGGCGGAGGACTCGGCGATGGTCCGGGAGGTGTTCGCGGCGCTGCGGGCCGGGGACCCGTCTCTGATGCCGCAGGGAGTGGAAGACCTGCCACCGTTGCCCGAGGCCTGGATGCTGGTCGGCGATACGGCGCGGGCGCTGCGCGAGCTCGAGGAACTCACCTTCGATCCGCCCTTCATGGTTCCGTATCTCCTGTGGACGCCCATCTGGGACCCGCTGCGTGACGATTCGAGATACCGGGACATGTTGCGCCGCCTCGACCTCGAGGGCCGCGTCCCGATGCGGACGGGGCGCTGATCCGGTGAACGAGGAGACGTCTCCCCCGGCGTATCGACGCTTCTTCGCCGAACTGAGGCGTCGCAAGGTCTTTCAGGTCGCGGGTGCCTACGGGGCCGGCGCGTTCGTCGTCCTCCAGGTCGTGGATCTCCTCGGCGAGGGCCTCCGGCTCCCCGACACGGTTCTCACGGTCGTCACCGTACTTGCCATCATCGGATTTCCGATCGTCCTGGTCGTGGCCTGGGCATTCGAGCGCACGCCGGACGGACTGACCCGCACCGACATGCTGACCTCCGGCGAGGTCGACGAGCTCGCCTCGCTCCCGGCGACCCGGCGCTGGCCTTCGGGGATCATCGCGCTGATCGGCGTGTCGATGTTCGCGATTGGATTGTGGCTGACGCTGGACCAGGCGAACGCTTCCGGGGGAGCCGCCGGGATTGGCCCGGATCCGGTGAGCTCCCCCCGTTCCGTTGAAGCGGAGAGCGGCGCGACACCCGAGACATCGATCGCCGTTCTGCCCTTCGTCAACATGAGTGGAGACGATACGGATACCTACTTCAGCGACGGTCTGGCCGAAGAGATCCTCAACCTCCTCGCCCGGTCGTCCGACCTGAAGGTAACCGCTCGCACTTCTTCCTTCGCGCTTCGCGACGAGCAGGAGGACGTGCGAAGGATCGGTGAATTGCTCGGGGTGGCGCACGTGCTGGAGGGCAGTGTGCGGAGATCGGGGGACCGGGTCCGCGTCACCGCGCAGCTGATCGACACCTCGGATGGTTTCCACGAGTGGTCGGACACCTACGAGCGCCAGCTCACCGATGTGTTCGCGATCCAGGACGAGATCTCGACGGCGATCGCGAATGCGCTGCAGGTTACGATCGCGGGCGGGGAGAGCCCGGCGGTCGCGCAGCGTCGAACGGAAGACCTGCAAGCCTACGACTTCTACCTGCTTGGTCGGCACGCCTGGGCGGGCCGGACCGCCGAGGGAATCGAGTCGGCGCTCGGCTACTTCGAACGGGCGATCGAGGCGGACCCGGAATTCGGTCTCGCCTATTCCGGTCTGGCCGACGCGCTGGACGCCTACGCCTACTTCGTCAGCGGCGACTCACGGGAGGTCGTGGACCGGGCCCGGGCGGCCGCTCTCCGGGCGATCGAGCTGGCGCCGGACCTGGCGGAGGGACACGCGAGCCTCGGGCTGATCGCGATGGAATTCGACTGGGACCTCGACGGGGCCGAGCGCCTGTTCAGCCAGGCGATCGAGCTGAACCCGGGATACACGCCGGTCTGGCACTGGGCGGCCGACGCGGCCGTTCTCGTGGGGGACACGGAGACCGCGATCGAGCGTGCCCGGCACGCGGTCGAAGTGGATCCGATGTCCCAGATGACGTGGTGGGCTCTGGGCACGGCGCTCGCCGTGGCTGGGCAACTCGACGAGGCCCTCGTGGCGACGCGGCGGGCCGCGGATCTGTCGCCGGGCGCAGGAGCGATCAACAGTACGAATCTCTTTCTGGCGCTTCTCGCGGAGGATTGGACGAAGGCGCGAGGATTCGCTCCATATGCGGGGTCGGCGTTTCGCCTGCCGAATCCGCTGCGCATGGTGGAGCTCGTTGAGGCCGTTGAGCATCCGACTCCAGAATCACTGGCGGCGGCGCGCGCCCTGCTCGACGAGATCGATCGGATCGGCGCCACGACATCGTTCCCGCTCGCGGAGTATTACGCCCTGATCGGAGACCGCGAGAAGGCGATTTCACTGGTCGAGGAGGCGTTCAGAACCCGCGCCCCCGAAGCGATATGGATCGGCTGCTGGCGCGGCTTCGATCCGCTGCGGGGCGATCCCCGATTCGACGCGCTGGTGGAGGAGCTGGGGGTGCCCAATGGCGGCCCCGGCTATCTCAGGGAGCGGACGTGAGGATCCGGCCGGGGAAGACCCGGAGGCGAAGCTGAGCGAGCCACGTTCGTACCAGCGGTTCTTCGCCGAACTCAAGCGGCGCCACGTGTTCCGGGTGGCCGCCGTGTACGGAGCCACCGCGTTCGTCGTGATGCAGGTGGCCGATCTGTTGCAGGAAGGCCTGCGTCTTCCGGAATCGTTTCTGACGGTCGTGACCGTGCTCGCGCTGCTTGGTTTTCCGATCGCCGTCGCCATGGCGTGGGTGTACGAACGAACGGCCGGGGGCGTGGTGCATACCGAGCCGCCGGCGGACGGCGAGCTCGAGGAAATCGTTGCGGCGCCACCGGCGAAACGCTGGCCGGCGGGTCTCGCGGGTGCGGCCGGTACCGCGCTGCTGCTCGTGGGCGCCTGGTGGACTCTCGGGCGTCCGGCCGCGCCGGTCGGGGCCGACGACGCCGAGGGGTACGAGTCGATCGCGGTCCTGCCGTTCGTGAACATGAGCGGGGTGGGGGAGGACGAGTACTTCAGTGAAGGCCTGTCGGAAGAGCTGTTGAACGTCCTCGCTCGCATCGATGGACTGAAGGTCGCGGCGCGCACTTCGTCCTTCGCGTTCAAGAACAGCGACGCGGACATCCGGGAAATCGGTCAGACGCTGGGCGTGGAGACGGTGCTGGAAGGCAGTGTCCGGCGCGGAGCAGACGGTCTGCGCGTCACGGCGCAGCTGATCGATGTGGATGACGGCTTCCATGTCTGGTCCGAGACCTACGACCGACCGGCGGACGATGTGCTCAGGCTCCAGGACGAAATCGCGGAATCGGTCGCCGAGGCGCTTCAGCCCCGGCTCCGGGGAGAGATTCTCGGTACCCAGGTGGGCGGGGGAACGTCGGACGTTCAGGCGCATGATCTGTATCTGAGGGCAAGGAGCCGTCTCAACGCGAGGCAGTCCGCGCAGGATCTGCAAGCGGCGATCGAGGACTTCCGACGGGCCGTCGAACTCGACCCGGACTACGCGCGAGCGCTAGCCGGCCAGGCCGTCGCCACCGTGCTGCTCAACGCGTACGCGGCCGTGCCCTGCTCGAATCTGGCCGGGAACGTGAACCGGCTGTCCGACCGCGCTCTCGCGCTGGACTCGACGGTGGCCGAGGCGTACGCGGCCCGCTCATTCGTGGCGCGTTGCGAGCATCGTTGGGCCGACGAGGAATCCTACCTGCTCAAGGCCGTGGCCGTCGATCCATCCTACGCGACTGCGCACCAGTGGCTGGGTGAGCACTACGACACACGGGCACGATACCCGGAGGCGGAGGCAGCGCTGAACCGGGCGCTCGGGCTGAATCCCGCGTCCCGCGCGCTCGCCATGTCGCTGCACGACCACTATCGGCACCTCGGGGAATGGGACCGTTCCCTCGCGGAGCTCGCCCGGGCCCGCCGGCTGTCTGAAGACCTCGCGGGCCAGAGCGCGAATGGGGATACGCGTTTCCTGGAGACCTTCGTACATCTCGAACGCGGAGACTTCGCTTCGGCACGCACGTCGCTCGCCGCCTGGGCGGACTGGATCGGATTCGACGCGGCCGAGGCGAAGCTGGTGATCGACGGAACGGCCGAGCCATCGAAGCGGGAAGCGGCGCTGGCGGTGATGGCCGACTGGGAGCGAGAAGGAAAGCTGGCTCCGCGGCATCTCGCCATCTTCTTCGGCCTCCTCGGCGACCCCGATGCCGCGATGCGGAACCTCGAACTGGCCGAGGCAGCCGGCGATCCGTTCATGGCTTCAAACATGGTCGGCGGGTCGCACGCTCCCCTGAATTCCGATCCACGCTTCCTTGCGATGTGGGAGCGCATGGACCTGCCGGCCCGTGACTGACCCGAGACCGCGGTGGCGCCCGTGATTCCCGCCTACAAGAGGTTTTTCGCGGAGCTCAAGCGGCGAAAGGTGTTCCGGGTCGCCGCCGTGTACGGCGCGGCCTCGTTCGCGATCCTCGAAGCGTCCGACATCCTGTTTCCCCGCATCGGGTTGCCGGATTGGACGGTCACCTTCGTGGCGGTGCTCGCATTGATCGGGTTCCCGGTCGCTCTGGTCGTCGCGTGGGTGTACGAGCGCACATCGGCCGGCCTGCGGCGCACCGGGGAGGCGGAAACGGGAGAGCTCGAGGCGATTGCCTCGGCGCCCGCCGCGAGTCGCTGGCCCGTCGGTCTGGCCGCGGCTGCCGGCACGGTGCTGCTCATGGTCGGGGCCTGGTGGGCTCTCGGCTGGCAGTCTTCCCCCCGCGAGGCGTCCGCGACGGGCGATCGACCGTCGGGTGCTTACGAGTCGATCGCCGTGCTCCCGTTCGCCAACATGAGCGAAGATCCTTCCGACGAGTACTTCAGCGACGGCCTCACCGAGGAACTGCTCAACGTCCTGGCCCGGGTACCCGACCTCAAGGTCGCGGGGCGCACCTCCTCGTTCGCCTACAAGGGCGAGAACCAGGATCTGCGCGAGATCGGAGAAGCGCTGGGCGTCGAGACGATTCTCGAGGGCAGCGTGCGGCGGGCCGGTGGGCGGGTCCGGGTGACGGCGCAGCTGATCGATGCGGCCGACGGATTCCACGTGTGGTCCAGCGACTGGGACCGGTCGCTGACCGCGGACAACGTGTTCGATATCCAGGAGGAGATCGCGAATTCGGTCGCCCTCGCGCTGGCGACCGGAACGGCGCCGGGAGAATCTGCGGGGCCGTTCGCGGGTGGCACGACTCCGGGTGAAGGGATCGTGCCCACGCCGCGGAGGACGTCCGATCTCGAAGCCTACGACCTCTATCTTCTCGGCCGTCACGGCTGGGCTACGCGCACTCCGGACGGTCTGCAGGACGCGGTCGCATACTTCGAAGCGGCGCTCGCGCGCGACTCGGCCTTCGTCCCGGCGTGGGTCGGACTCGCCGCGGCATATAACGCGCTGCCGTGGTGGACGGACTATCCTCTGCACGAAGGAGGGGAGCGTTCGAGACGGGCGGCACAGCGCGCCCTCGAACTCGATCCCGACAACGCGGAAGCGCTCTACACCCTCGCCACGACGACCTTCGAATTCTACCGGAACTGGGACGAAGCGGAGCGGCTGTTCGCCCATGCCATGCGTATCGACCCGGACTACCCCCCGGGCATGACCTGGTACGGGCAGTTCCTGGCCGACCAGGCGCGATTCGACGAAGGGCTGCCCTGGGTCCGCAGGGCGACGGCGGCGGACCCGGCTTCCGTGCACGCACTGAATTCGGAAGGGCAGGTGCTTCTGTCGCTCGGGCGGTGGAACGAGGCCGTCGAGATCTTCGACCGCTGCCTGTCGATCGATCCAGAGTTCTCATCGGCCCTGGTGAGCTCGGCGTATGCGCGGGTCCGCCTGGAAGACTGGGACGGGGCGGAGACCATGGCCCGTCGCTGGCTCGTCGCGGCGAATGTCGATCGGGCACCCGAGCTCGCGGCGGACCTGATCGCAGGTGCAAGGCGGACAGAGGCGCGCGGCAGGCTGATCCGCGCGATCGACCGGCTCGTGCCATCTGCGATGGGTCGCTGGACCGCCGCCGAGTGGCTGCTGCTGGTGGACGAACGAGAGCGTGCGATGGACCAGATCGATCGGATGATCAATGAGGAAGGCGGCCTGCTGGCGCCGATCCTCACGATCGCCGGAATCTCCGCTCTGGCGGACGAACCGCGATTCCTCGCGGCCCTCGAACGGCTGGGGATGCGTCGGTTCGCCGAAAACCTCGAACCGGGGATCTGACCACGCCGGCCCGGGCCTGGCTCCTGCCGCATGCCGCTCGCCTCGCGCGAGCCGCTTCACGGATCTTCTATCGGATCCGGGTCGTGGGCGAGACGCCTCCCGCGGTCGGGCCCGTGCTGTTCGTCGCCAACCATCCGAACTCGCTGGTGGACCCGGTGCTGGTGACCGCCGCCGCCGACCGTCCGGTCCGGTTTCTCGCCAAGGCACCACTGTTCGAGGAGCGGCTGGTAGGATCGCTCGTGAGGGCGGCCGGGGCGCTCCCGGTGTACCGACGCCAGGACGATCCGGTGCTCGTAGAACGTAACGCGAGCGTGTTCGAGCAGGTGCACGCCGCGCTCGCCGGAGGAGATGCCGTAGGAATCTTTCCGGAAGGACTGAGCCACTCCGAGCCATCGCTGGCCCGGCTTCGAACCGGAGCCGCGCGGATCGTACTCGGGGCGGCGGAACGAACGGGCGTCGAAGCTGCGATCGTACCGATGGGGATCGTACTTCCGCACAAGGATCGATTCCGCTCGAGAGCCTACGTGCTCGTGGGGCGCTCCCTCGACCTCACCGACCTCTTCGGGCGGGGCGAAGAGGATGTGGAGGCGGTTCGCGAGCTGACCGACAGGATCGAAAACGCGCTTCGCGACGTGACGATCAACCTCGAGCGGATCGAAGACGGACCCCTGATCGCATGTGCCGAAGCCGTGTACGCGGCGGAGCTGGATCTGGACCGGGCGCCCGAGGAGCGAGTCCGACGCATGAGACAGGCGAGCGAGCGCCTGCGCGAGTTGCGCGAGGAACAGCCCGAGCGGGTGGAGGCGCTGCTCATTCGCCTGCGATCGTTCTCGGCGGCGCTCGAGGCGCTCGACCTCTCGCCGAAAGGGCTCGAGGCGACGGCGCGGCCGCGCGCTGCGGTCGGGTGGACGGCCTGGAACCTGATCTTCTTCCTGCTCGGGGCCCCGGTCGCCCTCCTCGGTACGGGGCTGTTCTTCATCCCGTACGCCGCCACTGACTGGATCGGACGTCGCCCGGGGCTGTCGCCCGACATCCGTTCCGCGCGGAAGCTGCTGGGCGGTGGCATGCTGTACATTCTCTGGTGCGGCCTTCTGTCGGTCCTCGCGACCTGGTGGTTCGGGATTCCGGCGGGCATCGCGGCGGCGGTGAGCCTGCCCCTGCTCGCCCTGCTCACCCTCGCGGTCCGAGAGCGCTGGCGGGATGCGCGCCGGGAGGTCCGTCAGTATTTCGTTCTGAGAAGATCGGGCGACGTGCGCGACGAACTGCTGGGCCGTCGCGGAGAACTTGCACGGATGCTGGAGTCGCTCCGACGCGACGGCGTGGAGAGTGCTCCGGCCGGCGATGCCGGCCCGACCGACGGCAACGGGGAAACAGGATGAGCGAGGTGAGCGCCCGAAACGACCGCCGGTCGCTGTTCGGTTGGGCGATGTACGACTGGGCGAATTCGGCGTACTTCACGACGGTCGCCGCCGCGCTGCTGCCGGCCTACTTCGAGAGAAGCGTCGTCCCGGAAGGTGGCTTCGAAATCTTCGGGCGCCTCCTCTCCGGCGAAGCGCTGTGGGCCTACCTGATCAGTTACGGCACCTTCGTCATCTTCCTCATTTCTCCCGTGCTCGGCGCCGTGGCTGACTTCTCGAGCGCCAAGAAGAAGCTCCTGAAGGTGTTTGCCTACGGGGGCGCGATCTGCACGACGCTGTTCGTGTTCGTGGGCACCGGTGATGTGCTGATCACGATGGGTCTGTTCTTTCTGACCCAGGTCGGATTCGTAAGCGCGAACGTGTTCTACGACGGATTCCTTCCCGACCTGACCACCTCCGACACGATCGACCGGGAGTCGGCGCGGGGGTACGCATTCGGCTATATCGGCGGCGGCCTCTACTTCGCGATCGCCCTGCTGCTCGTGACCTTCAACGAGCCGCTCGGACTGGAAAAGACCATGGCGGTCCGGCTCGCGCTCGCCGGCGCGGGGCTGTGGTGGCTCGGCTGTACCGTAGTTGCGCTGCGCGACTTCGAGGAGACAGGCGAGCCGAGCCCGATGCCCGAGGCTCTCCAGACGGTGCCGCGACCGCTGGCCTATGCCCGCATCGGATTCGGGCGTATCGGAGCGACGCTTCGACGACTGACGAAATTCCCGCAGCTGCTCCTGTTCCTCGTCGCCTACATGATCTACGTGGACGGAATCCAGACGGTGCTGAACATGTCCTCGGTCTACGCGTCCGGGACCCTGGGACTCGAGAGCACCGAGATCATGGCGACCTTCCTGATCGTCCAGTTCGTGGCATTCGGCGGGGCCTGGTTTTTCGGCCGGGTGGCGGGGAAGATCTCGGCTCGGCCGACGATCCTCATCTGTCTGGCCGGATTCGCGTTGATCACGGTGGCCGCCTACTTCCTGCCCGAGGGGGTACCGGCAGGATTCATGGCGCTCGGCGCCTGCGTCGGATTCGTGCAGGGAGGAGCGCAATCCCTCAGCCGCAGCCTGTACGGCTCGATGATCCCGGAGGAAGCGTCCGCCGAGTTCTACGGCTTCTACTCGGTGCTGTCGAAGTTCGCCGCCATCTGGGGTCCGCTGATCTTCGCGCTGGTCCTGACCCGGACCGGCTCCGGACGCCCGGCGATCCTCGCCCTGATGGTGTTCTTCGTGGTGGGCGGAATCCTGCTGGCCCTCGTGGACGTGGAAGAGGCACGGGCCTCGAAGGAACGATGGACGTTCGGAGCGACGGGCGTCGATACGCTGTGAGCGCATGACGCGCTTGCCCTTCCCGCCCTGAAGGTCCGATCTTCGTGCCCATGTCCGAGGAAACTCCCGCATCCCAGAGGCTGTTCGCCGAGCTCAAGCGGCGAAAGGTGTTCCGCGTCGCCGCCGGCTACGGCGCCGCCGGCTTCATCGTCCTCCAGGTCACCGAGCTCATCGCGGACGGTCTCCAGCTTCCCTCGGTGGTTCGAACGACCATTACGGTGGCCGTGCTGGTCGGCTTTCCGATCGCCATCGCCCTCGCCTGGGCGCTGGAGCGCGGGCCCGGCGGCGCGCTGCATCGGACGCCGGAAGCCACATCCGGCGAAATCGGTGAAATCGTGGCGCTCCCCCGCGCCCGACGCTGGCCTGCCGGAATCGCCGCGCTGGCGGGAACCGTCCTGCTGCTCTGGGGCGGCTGGTGGGCGCTGGACCGGATCGGAGGGGATGCGGAGACGGAATCGGCCGGCGGGACCCCGAGCGAGGCGGCCACCGGAGCGGAGGCGGTCGTCGAGCCTGCGAGCGGAACGGGTGTCGTGATCATTCCGTTCGCGGTGCAGGGAAGCCCGGATGTCGCCTATCTCGGCGAGGGCATGGTCAGCCTGCTCGGGACCAAGCTCGATGGGGCAGGGGCCCTTCAGACCGTAGACTCGCGCGCCGTGCTGCACACGATGGAACGGGAAGGGCTCGAGCCCGGTGACACGTCGTCCGGCGCCGCGGCCGCCCGCGAGTTCGGGGCCGGCTACTACGTGGTCGGCAACCTGGTCGAAGCCGGTGGGCGAATGCAGATCACCGCCGCGCTCTTCGATGCCGCGAAGGGAGCTTCACCGGTCGGCGAGGCCAGCGTCCAGGGCAGCGAGGACGAAATGTTCGAACTGGTGGACGCGCTGGCGGCGGAACTGCTCTCCGGACTCTCGGGGGGGCCGGCCGCGAGGGTTCGCCGGATCGCCACGGTTACCACCGAGAGTCTCCCCGCGCTCAAAGCGTTCTTCGAGGGGGAAGAGCAGTTCCGCCGGGGTCAGTTCGAGGCTTCGGTCGCCAGCTTCCAACGGGCCGTGAAGGAGGACAGCGCCTTCGCCCTGGCGCACTACCGGCTGAGCATCGTGGCCGAGTGGGCGCTCCTGGAGGCCGTGTCGAACGAATCGGCCGAGAACGCGATCCGCTGGGCGGACCGGCTCGCGCCGCGCGACCGCCGGATGCTCGACGCGTACCTGACGCGGCGGAAGGGAGACAACGAGTCTGCCGCCCGCGCCTATCGGTCGATTCTCGGGACGCACCCCGACGAGATGGAAGCCTGGCTCGACCTGAGTGAAGTCCTGTTCCACTCGAACCCGCTGTACGGGCGATCGTTCACGGAGTCTCGATCGACGCTGGACCGGGTGATCGACTTCGATCCGAATCATTCCACGGCGCTGATCCACCTCGCTCGTCTGGCAGCCTTCGAGGGCGACGATGCGAGGCTGGACACCCTCGCCGACCGCTTCATCTCGCTCAACCCCGACCCCGGCCGAACCCTGGAGATCGAGTCGCTCCAGGCCTACTCACTCGGGGACGAGGCGAAGATCGATGCCGTCGAAGCACGGATGCCCGACACGAACGATGTCGGACTCGCACTGGCGATCTGGAGCGTCGCGACCTACCCGCACCGACTGAGCGGGGCGGAACACGTGGCCACGGAGCTCGCCTCCCGGAATCGGAGTATCGAGGCTCGTCAGCTCGGCAACACCTGGCTCGCCTACTTCGCTCTGGCACGCGGGAGGCTGAGCGCGGCCCGGCAGAAACTCGCCGAATTGAAGCGGATCGCGCCGGGCGTAGGACTCGAATACGAAGCGATCGTATCGACCATGCCGTTCGTACCGGTGACGGACGAGACTCTGGCCGACCTCGCGGATCGACTCGAGAGGCTGGATCCGGTCTCCATACCGCCGAGCGGAAACCCCAGCGTCGTGTTCAGCTCGCATGACGATCTGCACCCCCTGATCCGGGAGTACCAGCTCGGCCTGGTGCGCGCCCGGCTCGGGCAGGCGGAAGCCGCGCTCGCGCATGCCGACGCCCTGAGCCGCATGCCGCTCCCCTCCACGTCGGGCAGCCTCGCCGCGGACCTCTCGCACTCGGTCCGAGCGGCCGTGCACTACGAGGCCGGTCGCCTGGAGGAAGCGCTCGCTGAGCTCGAGGCCGCGAAGAACTATGCCTGGTACGGGCAGACGATGGCCTCGCCCCTGTTCGCCCGGATCGCCGAACGGTACCTGCGAGCAGAGATCCTGCTCGAGCTCGGACGCTACGATGAGGCGAAGCGGTGGTTCTCCACCCTCGGTGAGATCTCGCCGTCCGACCTGCCGTACCGGTCCGTCGCCCAGCTCCGGATGTCGGAGATCGCCGAGAGGGAGGGGGATCCGGCAGCGGCCGAGTTGTACCGCCGGACCTTCGAGACGCTCTGGTCGGACGCCGATCCGGACATGCTGGCCCGGGTGGGCGAGTGACCGGCGCCGGCTATCAGCGGTTCTTCGCGGAGCTGAAGCGGCGGAAGGTCTTCCAGGTCGCCGCCGTCTATGGCGCGGGGATGTTCGGCGTGCTGCAGGGCGCCGACGTCCTCATCCCGGCCCTGCACCTTCCCGAGGAGCTGATCACGTGGATCGCGGTGCTGGGGCTCGTCGGATTCCCGATCGCGCTCGCGGTGGCCTGGACCTACGAACGGAGCGCGGCCGGACTCGTCCGCACCGACGAGGCTGCGCCCGGTGAGCTCACGCAGATCATCGAGGCGCCGGCGACGAAGCGCTGGCCGGTCGGAATTGCCGCCGCGGTGGGCACGGCCCTGCTGCTGTTCGGCACCTGGTTCGCGCTCGGCCGGCCCGATCCCGGAATGGCGGGCGTCGGCCCTGAGGCCGGGAATGAGACTGCCTCGACCGGGTCTCAGGCGATGCGGTCCGGGCCGCGGGAGAAGGACCTCTCGATCGCCGTGCTCCCGTTCGAGGACATGAGTGAAGCTGGTGACAAGGAGTACTTCTCGGATGGGCTTTCCGAAGAGCTGATCGATGCCCTGGTTCGACTGGAGGGGCTGCGCGTGGCGGCGCGAACGTCGTCGTTCGCCTTCAAGGGAGGTGGAGCCGACGTCCGCACGATCGCGGACTCGCTGGGAGTCGCGAACGTTCTGGAAGGAAGCGTGCGCGCCTCGGGCGATCGTCTGCGGATCACCGCCCAGCTGATCCAGGCATCGGACGGCTTCCACCTGTGGAGTGAGACGTACGATCGGGAGCTGACGGACGTATTCGAGGTGCAGGAGGAGATCGCGGAAGCGATCGCCGGCGAACTCCTCGGAACGCTGGGCCTGGACCGGCGTGCCGAGATCAGCATCCCCCGCACCGACATCGCGGCGTACGAGCAGTACCTGCTCGGACGCGCCTTCGTGAGCCAGCGCGGTGAAGCGCTGCAGCGCGCAGAGGAGCACTTTCGGACGGCGATTGAGATCGATTCTCTGTATGCGCCGGCCTGGGGCGGTCTCGCCGAAGTCTACGCCCTGTATCCGTACTACCTCGATGTGGACGTGGATGCCTCGCTCTCGACCTCGGAGCAGGCAGCTCGCCGGGCCCTGGCCCTCGACTCGATGTCGGCGGAGGCACACGTGGCGCTCGGCAGCGTGCTGCGGGAGCGGCGCCAGTGGACGGCGGCGGGCAGGGAACTCGCCCGGGCCCGGGAGATCGCTCCTCGCAGCGCGGAGGCGAGAGGTGAGTACGCCCAGTGGCTGCTTGCTGTCGGCCGGGTGGAAGAGAGTGTGGAGGAAGCCCGTCTGTCACTGGAGCTCGACCCTCTCTCGCAGCAGAAGCAGGCGGTCGCCGCCATGTACGAACTGACGGGCGGATACGAGGACGTGGCCATCCAGCGGCTGTGGGAGATTCGAGGGTTTCCGATTGCGACGGTCCTGCTTGCTCAGCAGCTCTCGTACGAGGGTCGCTTCGACGAAGCGATGCGTGCGGCGCGGCTGGATCCCGAGTTGTCAGAGGTCCTGACGACGCTGGTGACCGCCGTCCGGAGCCGGGCTGGTTCCCCCGAGCGGAAGCGGGGCGTAGAAGTCGCGCGAGACCATGGAATGCTGTCGATGGGACAGGGCGGGGGGGTCGCCCAGCCGCCCTGGCTCGTGATGTTCGGAGAATCGGACCTGGCGCTGGACATGCTGGAGAGTCTCCTGTCCGAATCGGTCATCGGGCTGGAGCTGCTGGGTCTGCCCGTGTACGACCCGATTCGCGATCACCCCAGATTCCGGACGATCCTGCAGGGCCTCGGTATTCCGG
>CBDTXM010000054.1:0-16737 GCA_965364445.1 uncultured bacterium
GCGCGCCGCAGGGTCTCATCCTCGTCCCATGCTTCGGGCCCCGACAGTACGCGACCCAGCCAGGCCACAACGACGTCGGAGATCTCCCAGCTGGCGCTGCGCCACAGCCAGCTCGGCGTGTGATCGACACCGTAATAGAGGACGGGCCCGACCTGGAAGGTCGGATCCTCGAATGAAGTGGGTCGCGCGAAGGGAAATCCCATCCCCAGGTCACAGCTCACGTCCACGATGAGCGATCCGGCCCTGAGCCGGTCTTCCTCATCCGGTTGCATGAAGAGGATCGGAGCGTCCGTGTCCTGGAGGATCCCGTTTACGATCACGTCCGCATCCGCGAAGGCTTCGACCATCTCGCGTCGGGTCCCATCGGGCTCCAGGACGTGAACGCCTCCGTCCGGATCCTTCACCATCCGGCCGAACAGACCTCCGGCCATGCGATCACGAACCGCCCATGGGGGTCGCAGCGTGTAGACCTCGAAGTCGTGGATGCCGAGTCCCTGGAGAGCGCGGATCGCGCCCCGGCTCACCGAGCCGAAGCTGACGACAGTCGCGCGAAGTGGTCGTCCGAAGTGTCCGGTCTCACCGCGCAGCGACAACGCGTGAAGCACGGCGCAGTAGCCGGCCAGCTCGTTGTTGCGATAGAAGAGATGCATCCCGCGGGTTCCCTCGGACCAGAGGTACATGGCCTCGAAGGCGAGCAGCGTCTGGCCGCGCTCTACGGCCAGATCCGTGATCTCGCGCTGCTGAACGCAGTGCGGCCAGCCCCACAGGACCGCTCCCTCCCGCAACTCCCGCAGGTCATCCTCGACGGGCTTCGGCAGCAGCACGCCGTCGCAGGTGCTCAGAAGCTCCCCGCGATCTGCCACGCCGGCGAATCGCTTCTCGAGAATCGCGTCCGATACGCCGAAAGGCTCACCATAGCCACGCTCGAACAGAAGACGTCGGGCCACGATGCCCGGAATCCGGTCGAAGTGGACCGGGTGGATCGGGACGCGGCGCTCGTTCTCCTTCCGGCTCGTTCCTACGATTCCGAATCGCTGCAATTCGCTCATGGTACGGCCTCCGGTGCACGCGTCGGAGGCGATGAGAGCTCCTCTCCGCCCGGCGCGATCGGCCTTCGCGCCTCCTCGAACGCCAGACCTTCCGCCTCCAGAGCCGCCAGGATCGGCCCATACACGGCCGGGTGCGTAGGAATCAGGCTCCCCGTCAGGGTCAGCTCCCCATCGAGCAGCAACTGGGCCGCCAGCGCGGTCGGCAGGCCAACGGTCCGCGACATGGCGGTGAATCCCGCGGCGCCCTTCGTCGCCATCGTCGAGGTGATCCGCTCTTCGCTTCCGTCGCGGCCGATCACGTCGAGCTCGTGTCGAAGCACGACGATGTCCAGGCCGCCGGCCGGGATCGAGAGCCGGGATCGCAGCAGGTGGATCATCATCTCTGCGGGCGTCCGGCCCTCGCATTCGAGCGGTGCGTCGGAGAACAGGCCCAGCCAACGCAGGTTCTCGATCACCCGGCCATCCACCGGCAGACCGAGAAGCGCCGCCACCCGCGATTCCACCTCGAAGGCGTCCGTCGCCGGTTCGCCATTTCCCGGCAGGAACATCTCCACGACCTCGCGGGCCGAGCGATCGCAGAGATCCGGAATCCGAAGGCTCTCGTTCGGCAGACCGAGCCTCACCACCGCGTCCCAGGTCTCGCACCACCCCGGCCAGCGCATGGTGGCCCTCACGATCGTCTCCGCGTCGTCGAGTCCGAACACGGCGCCGTAGGACACCGAGTCCCGGTTCGGGTAGGCGACCATGGTTCCCAGGCCTTCGACCTCGACCGGCCAGGTGTGCCGAAACACCCTGTGGTGCGGCACGAGCCGGATTCTACCGGCCTCCTTGTACTGCGCTCCGCGTGCTCCCGACATCACCACGTTGCGGGGGTTCCAGGTTACCCAGTAGCCGAGCGGGTTCACTTCCTGCCCCGGTGCCGGAACCCCGGATCCGTAGGACCGGAATGCCCGGACCCGGCCGCGCTCGGCACGTATCCGGTCGAGCAGAGCCATCGCGGACATGTGGTCAATGCCGGGATCGAGGCCGAGCTCGGAGAGGATCAACACGCCACGGCGCTGGGCATCCGCGTCGAGTGCGCGAACCGCTTCATCCCGGTAGGAGACCGACAGCATGTGCGTGCCGTGGGAGAGGCAGTCCCATGCGACCAGGTGCTGAAAGGACGGCGCCAGCATGTTGATCACCACATTGGCCTGCGAGATCCTGGCATCCCGCATCGCGGCATCGTTGACGTCGAATCGAATCGCCGCTCCGCGGGAGTGCCCCGCCACCAGCCATTCGGCAGCCGATCGGTCGAGGTCGGCCACGGTCACGAACCAGTCCGACGCTTCCGCCATGTCCAGCAGGCGGTGCACGAGAAATGGGGCGCTCCGTCCGGCCCCGAGAACGAGGACCTGCTTCATGGCTCCCTGCCTTTGGGGTTGAAACGGAAGCCTAACGGGTCGACGAGCGCGCGGCGAGCGGTAGCCTGTGGGGCCGTCGCGTGTGCGGATCCGTGTCACGACGGTCGGGAAGGCGACGCCTCTGGCCGGCCCCCAAATGCGAAGCCCGGCCACGAGGGCCGGGCTGTCGCTGTCCCACCTGCCATGTTGTCCGGCGGCGCGTCCAGGAGGAGCACACCGCCGGGCTGCTACCGCCCGACCGACCCGGAGGTCAGCCGCACTCGCTGTAGCCGCAGGCGTGACACTTCATGCACCCCTCGGCGAACTCGAGGCTCGAGCCGCAGTCGGGGCAGGTACCGATGAACTGGATCGCGGCCTGGGCCTCGAACCTGTGGATCACCGGCTTTTCAGCGGTCTGGGTGCCGCCATTCGTCTTCTTCGCCGCACCTACCTCCGGGATCGGCAGTGACTGCTGGATCCCCTCTTTCTCCTCCAGGTAGCGCTCGACCACCTGTGCGATCGCGTCGGGGCTGGACAGCACCTTGTTGGCGCCGAATCCGACGGCACGATCCGACGAGATCCCCCGGAGCTGCTTGTGGACGGAGCGGAGCGAGATGCCGCTTCGCAGCGCCAGACTGATCAGTCGGCCGATCGCCTCGGCATCGGCCATGGCAGGACCGCCCGCCTTGCCGAGCGCCACGAACACCTCGAATGGGCGTCCCTCTTCATCCTCGTTGATCGTGACGTACATGTCGCCGAGCGGCGAGTCGATCTTGCGCGTCACGCCCTTCAGGATCGCCGGGCGCTTGCGCATCTCGGGCTGCTTCATGAATCCGCCCTCGAGGGCGGATATCGTCTCTCCCTGCTCCTCCAGCTCACCCTCCAGCTCCTCGACGCGGGCGAGGGCCCCGGCCAGCTCGGCGGCCAGCTCGGTGTTGTCCAGCTTCTCGAACGCGGCGACCGTTTCGGGATCGACGAGCCCGGTTCCCGGCGATGCGTGTACGCCGCGCGCCGCGGCCTCGGCGGCCACCTTGCGCGCCGTCTTGCCGGTCGAGAGCACCTGGGCTTCCCGTGAGCCGTCGCGGTAGACCGTCACACCCTTGCAGTCCAGCTCGTAGGCGAGCTCGAAGATCCGGCGGACGTCATCGACGGTCGCTTCCTTCGGGAAGTTGCAGGTCTTCGAGATCGCCGAGTCCGTGTACTGCTGGAAGGCGGCCTGCATCCGGATGTGCTGCTCCGGTGTGACGTCGTGCGCTGTCACGAATGCCGCCTGCACATCCTCGGGCACCTCGTCGAAGTGGATGTGACCCTCGTCGGCGATCCGACGCATCAGCTCCTCGGAATACCAGCCCCCCTCCTTCGCGACCTTCACGAATTCGGGATTCACATCGGGCATCAGCACGCCCGCCTGGTTCCGCATGAACGCGACGGCGAACAGCGGCTCGATGCCGCTGGAGCAGCCGGCGATGATCGAGATCGTGCCGGTCGGCGCCACCGTCGTGACGTTGCAGTTCCGAAGGCGGCGCATCGGGCGAATGCGAGCACCCGCCTCGTCGCGGGCGCAGCTGTCGTCCGGCCCCCAGATCGAGCGCTCCCACTCCGGGAACACTCCGCGCTCGCGGGCCAGCCTCTCGGATTCGACCTTCGCCTCTTCATCAACGAAGCGCATCAGCTCGCGGCCGAGCTCGATCGAACGTGCCGACCCGTACGGCTCGCCGAGCTTCACCAGCATGTCCGCCCAACCCATCACACCGAGACCGATGCGGCGGATGTTCTTCGACAGCTCGTCGATCTGCGGAAGCGGGTACTGGTTCGCGTCGATGACGTTGTCGAGGAAGTGCGTGGCCCGGTGCACGGCCGTCCGGAGGTTGTCCCAGTCGATCCGGCCGTCCTGCACGAAGCGACCGACGTTGACCGATCCGAGATTGCAGACGTCGTAGGGGAGCAGCGGCTGCTCGCCGCACGGATTCGTCGCCTCGTACGAGCCCATGTGAGGAACCGGGTTGTAGCGATTCGCCTCATCGATGAAGTAGACGCCGGGCTCACCGTTCCGCCACGCCCCGTACACGACCTTTTCGAACACCTCGCGCGCGTCGAGCTCGCCGACGGGCTCGCCACCCCTCGGATTGCGCAGGGCATAGCTCTCGCCCCGCTCGACCGCATTCATGAAGTCGTCGGTGACCGCAACCGAGATGTTGAAGTTCGTGATCTTGTGACCTTCCTCCTTGCAGTCGATGAACTCGAGCACGTCGGGATGATCGACCCGGAGAATGCCCATGTTCGCGCCGCGGCGGGTGCCGCCCTGCTTCACCGCCTCGGTGGAGGCGTCGTAGACCTCCATGAACGACACCGGGCCACTGGCCACGCCCATCGTCGACTTCACGACGTCGCCGGACGGACGCAGCCGACTGAATCCGAACCCGGTTCCGCCGCCCGACTGGTGGATCAACGCCATGTCACGGAGCGTCTCGTAGATCCCCTCGAGGCTGTCCGGTACGGGCAGCACGAAGCAGGCGGAGAGCTGTCCGAGCGGACGGCCCGCGTTCATCAGGGTCGGGCTGTTCGGCTCGAATTCGCCGTCGGCCATGATCTCGTAGAAGGTCCGTGCGACCTGCTCCACCCGCTCCTCGCCGGCGCCGTATCGGGCGTCCACGTCGGCGATCACACGCGCTACGCGCCAGAACATGTCCCTCGGAGTCTCGTTCGGTTCGAGGTCCTGGTCCTTCGTCAGGTAGCGCTTGGCGAGGACGGTCAGGGCGTTTTCCGTCAGCCGGGGTTCCGGCAGATCGGCGGGCGTGTTCTCGAGCCTGATGGCGGTCGTTGCGTTCTTCGGGGCGACTGTCGTGTCGGGTCCGTGCATCGGTGTGTCCTCGCTGCTTTCCCTGTCGTGGCCGTTGTTCTGCTTCCTGTATCATCACCGGTCCCGACGACCGGATTCCTGGCGCGTTGCGTCGGCTGCGTCCCGCCCCCTACGGCGACGACTCCCCCGAGGGTGCTGTGCACCCTGAAGTCACGTCTCTGAACTTATGCAAGGCATGGTACTTCGGACCGGGCGGGACAAGCTCGGCCTACTTCGAGCGGCCTCGGGGACCCCTCGCGCACACCCCAATATCTTGGGGTGCACCAAGTGTAACCCCCCTACATATGGGGTGCAAGGCCCATTTTTCAGCTGTTACACGAATCACGATGATGGCGGAATTCCGGGCCGGAACCGGGTTCAGCCGGGCTCCTTCCAGCGGCCTCCGGCATGCAGGTCCTTGAGTGCCCGGTAGTGCTCCACGGTGAGCCGGATCCGGCCGCGAAGCCCCTCGTCCACCGGTCTCAATACTCGCCCGGGGACCCCCACGACGAGGCTTTCCGGCGGAATCTGCGCCCCCTCGGTGACCAGCGCACCGGCCGCCACCACGGAACCCGCTCCGACCACAGCGTGGGACAGAACGATGGCCCCCATGCCGATCAGGCAGCCGTCCTCGATGTCGCAGCCGTGGATGATCGCCCGGTGCCCGATCCCGACGCCGGCTCCGATCCGGCAGGGTCGGTCCACGTCCACGTGGACCATCGTCAGGTCCTGGACGTTGGTTCCCGCACCGATCGTGATCGGAGCGATATCGCCGCGGAGGACGCACTGGAACCAGATGCTGGCATGAGCGCCGATCGTGACGTCGCCGATCACGTCGGCGGAGGGCGCCACCCAGGCGCCTTCCGCAATTGTCGGGAGGGCCGCCGTGCGCAGCTCGTCGGCCCTCATTCGCCGTCCCCGATGGTCGCGGACATGGCCAGGAACGCCTCGATCCCATCGGCCACACCGCGGGCGTAGAGCTCCTGGAAGCCCGGGTCCTTCAGCGCGGACTCGTGCTTCGGCATCATCATGAACGCTCCCTCGGTCAGCACGCTCGGCATCCACGACATGCGGCACACCGCGAGATCCCCCCAGAACACGCCGAGATCCCGCAGCCGCATCGTCGCCAGCATCCCCTCCTGGATCGCCGACGCCAGTCCCGCGGCGTGGGGGTGGAAGTAGTACGTGCTCGTGCCCTCGCGACCGAACGGTCGAACTCCGTCCGGCAGCGCGTTGTTGTGAATCGAGACGAAGATCTCCGCCTCGGCGCTTTCGGCGGACGTCGTCCGCTCGTACAGCCCCATCTGCTCCCGGTTGTCGCGGATCAGGATCGGCGCCGCACCCCGCTCGGTCAGGATCCGCGCGAGGATCCGGCCGATCGCGAGATTCGCGTCCCCTTCGTAGTAGCCGGTCGGACCCGTGGCCCCGGCGCCCGGGTGCCCCGGATCGATCGCGATCCGCCGGCCGGCCAGCGGCCGCGAGGGGTCGATCGCCGGCGCACCTCGCAGCTCGAGTCGCAGCGTTGCACGGCCACCGGCTCTCTCGTCGTAGCCCGCGCGCCAGCCCCAGACCGGTCCATTGAGCCGCACCCGCATTCGCATTCGCGCACCGGGGAGCTGAGACCACTCCACGGACTCGATGACACGCGGTGACGGACCGAGCGAAATCCGGTTGGTGACCGCGGTCGCTCCGAACAGCACGATCTCGAGAGTGTGCGAGTCGGGCTGCGTCACCTCGAGCGGAAGCGCTGCCGCGAGCGGGAGATCGAGGAGCACACGGTCCCCCTGCGGCTCGAAGCGGAGGTCGCCGACGGCAGAGCGTGGGATCGGCGTGCCCGCGGGTTGCAGCTCGACGTCCTCCATGGTCACCCAGGCATGAAGCCCCGGGGCGAGGCGCAGGCGGATCCGATCGCCGACGCGCAGGTCCACGGTCGCGCGCGTTCCATCGGGAAACCGCCACCTGTAGGGTCCGAACGCGGCCGGTCTCGCTACCACCATTCCGTCGTTTCCGTTCACCTCGTCGGGGACGTCCTTAAGCCGAGCCACGGGAGGAGCCATCGGATCGAGAATCCGGAGCGGAAGGATGAGGGGCTCGTTCTGTCGATCCTCGCCCATCCGGGCTCGCACTTCGAGCCGCAGAGAGTCCGCCGCATCCGACCAATTGCAGTCCTCCGGCACGCAGGCGGTCCGATACAGCTCTTCCGCCGACATCGTCAGCACCCGGAAGTCACCGGAGGCCGGCGGCAAAGCAATCGTCGTGCGACCTGCGACGATCTCGACCTCGGACCCGGGGTTCGCGCGGATCTCGACAGTCACGGGCTCGTCCGGCCAGGCCCAGCGTTCGGCGCGGACACCCAGCCGATCCGCGTCGAGCAGGGCACCCTCCTCCCAGGGAGAGCTCGCTTCCGCCGGCAGCAGAATCGGGTGCACGAGAGAATCGGTCTCCGCTCCTCGACGCGCGACCAGGCGATAAGACGCGGTGTCGCCGCGAGTCGCCGCTGGCACCGGGAGCCAGGCGAGGAATGCTCCGTTCGGCTCCACCTCGACGAACTCGCCGTCGATGATCAGGGTGGCGTCGCCGGTACCGACCGTCCCGAACACGAAGTTCGAGTCACGGGCGGTGATTCGCTGCAGGGAGTCGGGATACTCGACGTAGACCGACAGCGGTCCCGTCACGGGAGGAACGGGGGGAAGCGAGCTGCGGATCACGCCGGGCGGCAGCGGTCCCGGATCTCCCGACGAGGCACACGCGGCGAAGCTCAGGGGCACCAACGCGACGGCACAGAGCCGATGCATGGCTCCGCACCGTGGGACCGTGTGCCGGCGGATGGCGGCCGGGGCGTCGAGGCGGCGAAGTCCGGTCATGCGTTCATGTTCCCTTTGCGAGGTCGTTCCCGGGGCGGAGTCGATGGAGCCCGATCAGGCCCACGATCGCGACGGCGGCCGAGAGGGCGGCCGTGACCGGCTCGAGCAGCAGGGCCCCGCCGAGCGCGAACATCGCCCCGAACAGCAGAAAGGCCGCAAACAGCGTGCGCGCCAGGTCCCGGCGCAGCGGTGCGTCCGGGTCCAGTCCGGTGCGGGCCCGGCTGGCGTTCCAGCCAGGTCCACCGGGGCGGACGCGCCGGTAGAAGCCATCCAGGGTCTCGTTCGACTCGGGCGCGGTGAGCCACATGACCGGAAGCCAGACGGCCGCCGCCCCGAATGCGGTGACCGTCAGTCGCAGGCCGAAGCCCATCCCGCCCCAGAGAGGAAGATAGGTGAGCAGCGCGATCGCGAAACCGGCCAGCATCGAGGCCAGCTCGGCCCAGGCGTTCACCCGCCACCAGAACCAGCGGAGGATCAGAACCGCGCCCGGCCCGGTTCCGATCGCGATCATGAACCGGAACACGGTACCGATGTCGTCGGCCACGAAGGCGGCCACTCCACCGGCGACGACGATGAACACCGAGGCGAGCCGTCCGAGGGCGACCAGCTGGCGCTGACTGGCATCGGGTCGCATGAAACGGGCGTAGAGGTCGTTGACGATGTAGCTGGCACCCCAGTTGATCTGCGTCGAGACCGTGGACATGAACGCCGCCACGAAGGACGCCATCACGATTCCCAGCACACCGGCCGGCAGGTAGCGGATCATCAGGAGCGGGTAGCCCATTTCCGGGTCGTCGAGGTCCGGAAAGATCACGAGGGCGGCCAGCGCTGTAAGAATCCAGGGCCAGGCCCGCACCACGTAGTGGAGCAGGTTGAACAGCCACGCGGCGCCTTCGGCGTCCCGCTCCGTACGACAGGCCGACATGCGCTGCACGAACTCGCCGCCCCCGTCCGAGCGACGCCATGCCCACCATTGAATCCCGAGGTACGCCAGAAAGGTGCCCATCGGCAGATCCGGAGATCCGGGTCGCGGAATGAGACGCAGCGCGTCCTCCCGGCCCGCCGCGATCACGCCTTCCTTCAGGGCGGCGAGACCACCGATGTCGCCGATCGCGAACCCGGCCACCAGCAGGGCGCCCAGCATGGCGAGACCGAACTGGAAGAAATCGGTCGCCACGACTCCCCACAGTCCCGAGATACCGGCGTAGACCATCACGAACACGGAGAGCGCCACCACGATCCAGAGCCGCTCGTCTCCCGGCAGCCACGCGGGGAGGGTGCCGAGGAGGTCGAACGCCTCCATCACCTTGCGCATGGCCAGCATCACGTAGCCGATCGCGATGCAGTTGATCGGCACCGCGAACAGGAAAGCCCGGCTGCCCCGGAGCACCGCCGCCGGACGCCCGCCGTAGCGGATCTCGGTGAGCTCCGCGTCCGTGACGACCTCAGCCCGCCGCCACAGCCGCGCGAACAGATAGATGAGGAGGAGGTGCGAGAGCGCGAACGCCCACCACTCCCAGTTGCCGGCGATTCCCCGTCGGGCGACGAGTCCGGTCACGTACAGGGGCGTGTCGACGCTGAAGGTGGTGGCGGCCATCGACGTGCCGGCGAGCCACCAGGGAAGCGAGCGACCGCTTACGAAGAAGTCCACGAGGCCGCCGCTCGCCCGGCGCGCGAGCCAGATGCCCAGAGCCAGCGTGCCGGCCATGTACAGCCCGACGATCCACCAGTCGAGAGCGATCACGCGAGCGAGGCTCCCGGTCGGTCGCCTTCGGCCTTGCGAAACTCGGCATCGAGCCGGGCAGCCGCGGCCCGCTCCATCGCTTCCTCCGTGGCCCAGGCGATCATTCCATGAGCCTCCGAGCCGAGCTCGTCGAGCAGGCGGGGGTGCCCGAACACGATCGGCCAGGCATTCGGATAGGCATCAAGCGCTTCCTCGATCGCTCGACGCCCCACGTCCGTTAGAGAGGCCGTTCCCTTCCAGGCCTGCGGGGTCGAGGCGATGAGAAGCAGCGTCTGTGCGGTGTCGGGGTCGGGGATCCGTGCATCCGCGCCGACCACGGTCCAACCGCGCCGCCTGAGCTCCTCGGCGAACGGGGATCCGAACCGGGCGCGTGCCGGCGCTGGCCGGTCGTCCCAGATCGACACGATCTGCAGGGGAATCGCGGGACGGATTCGCCACGGGCGCTCGCCTACCAGCCGGATCGAGTCGACCGCGAGCGTCGCCGCTTCGACCGCGTCGCGCGCCGGGACAGCTCCGGAACCGTCACGATTCTCTCCCGTCGCTGGCTCCGGGTCGGATCGGGCGGACGTTCGCATTCGTCGGGCCGTCTCCTCCAGCCGACGAAGCGATGCCTCCAGCCGATCGCCCGTGTTCATGTCGGCGAGCGCCGCATGATCGAGAAGCGAAGCGGAACGTTCGAGATCGGCGGGATACAGGAGGAGATCGCAGCCCGCGCGCAGGGCGGCGACGGCACCGGCGGCGGTGCCGTCGGGATCGCCGGGTAGATCGACTGCATCGGTGAACCCGCTCATGTTGAGAGCGTCGGTGACCACGATCCCCTCGAATCCCATCTCGCGGCGCAGAAGGTCGCTGAGCAGGCGCGGCTCCAGCGTCGCCGGGCGAGAGGAACCGAGCGCGGGATACGCCACGTGCGCGGTCATCACGGCGGCCATCACGTCGGCCACGGCCCGAAATGGCGCCAGGTCTTCCGCGAGCTCAACCCTCCCGGCCGACACGACGGGGAGCTCTTCGTGCGAGTCCGCGGTCGTCCGTCCGTGCCCCGGGAAGTGTTTGGCGCAGGCGGCCACGCCTTCGGCCTGACAGGCCTTGATCCAGGCTCTCCCGAGTCGGCCGACCTCGTCGGGCCGAGGACCGAAGCTGCGGGTGCCGACGATCGGATTCCTCGGCTCGACATCCAGGTCCAGCACCGGGGCCAGAACCAGGTTCACGCCCACCTCGTGCGCTCCCCTTCCGGTGATCCGGCCCGCCTCCACTGCGGCCTGCAGCGGGTCGGGACAGGCGGCGAGACCCATCGGTGGCGGAAGCTCGGGCAGACCCTCGAATTGTTGTCCGGGGCCTCGTTCGAGGTCCGCAGCGATCCACAGCCGGTGACGGACTGCCGATCGCCACTCCGACACCCACATAGCGATCCGCTCCGCCTCACCGCCGAAGATCACGAAGCCGCCGGCACCCAGTGTCAGCGCGCGTTCGGCCTTCCGGCGCACCTCATCCTCCGGCTCGAGGTCGAATCGCAGCGCTTCCAGAAACAGACGAGCGGCGAGTATCACGCGGGGGTCAGCTTTCCGAGGATCCGTGGTCCAGCTGCACCCGTCGCCCAACCGAGGTCCGAGGGAATCCCGAGGACATGCTGCCGGGCCAGCAGGGCGAATGCAGCCGCTTCCCGGGCATCGCCGTTCCACCCGGCGGTCTCGAGGGGACGGACCGGACAGGTCGGCAATCGAGACTGGATCCGCCGCACCAGTTCGGGATTCCGGGCACCCCCGCCGCACAGCAGGACTTCGGCCGGCTCGAAATCGAGAAAGCGGTAGGCGTCCGAGACCGTGCGGGCGGTCAACTCGGTGAGCGTGGCCAGAAGATCCTCGGTGCTCTCGTTCGAGTACCGTTCGAGCCACGGCGCGAGCGCTTCCGAACCAAAGCGCTCCCGTCCGGTGCTCCGGGGCGGTTCCTCCGCGAAGAAGGGATCCTCGAGCCACTCGTGGAGAGCGGCCGAAATCGTCACGCCGGCCGCGGCCATCCGTCCGTCCAGGTCGAATCGGGACGCCCCTGCTGTCAGTCGCCGCGCAGCCTCGTCGATCAGGGCCACGCCCGGGCCGGTGTCGAAGGCGAGGGGTCCGGATCCGGACCCCTCGCGGGGAAGACCTGTGACATTCGCCATCCCGCCGAGATTCTGGATCGCGAGGCTCCGGTCGGGCCGGGCGAGGACCAGAAGGTCGAACAGCGGGGTGAGCGGAGCGCCGTGCCCGCCGGCCGCCACGTCCCGAACCCGGAAGTCGGCGACCACGTCGATCCCGGTGCGCTCGGCGATCAGGGCCGACTCGCCGATCTGCATTGTGGTTCCGGACCGGGCGTCAGCGGGCGGGCGATGCCACACGGTCTGCCCGTGGCTGCCGATCGCCCTGACTTTCGTCGCATCGATGCCGGCGTCACCCAGCAGCGCATCTACGGACCTGGCGAACTGTTCACCGAGCTCGAATCCGAGGTCGCAGAGCTCGGAGGGTCCGGCGCGTCCGGACACGGCGTGGGCCAGCCTGTCGGCCAGTCCCGGGTCGTAGGGATCGGTTCGGAACGCGACGAGGCGGGATCGGTCGGGCCGCTCCGACGGTCCGACGAATTCGACGAGCGCAGCATCGATTCCGTCAAGCGAGGTACCCGACATCAGGCCGAGATACAGGTCGCTCACACCGGTTCCTCCGGCGGTCCTTCGGCCGGAAACCGCTCCAGACATTCGGCCAGGGATCCGTCGCAGCTCGCCAATCGTTCCTCCGCGGTCACCCGGTCGACACCCATGGCCTGCATGGCGAGAGCTGTCTTGACTCGCCCGTCCGCGCGGGTCAGCAGCTGCTGCGCCTCGGGCCGGCCGATCCCGGTGAGAGCCTCGATCATGCGAAGGCTCCGGTCCTCCAGCTTCCGGCTCGTCGCCTTGAGATCCACCATCAGATTTCCGTAGACCTTGCCGAGGCGCACCATCGTCGCCGTAGTCAGCGCGTTGAGCACGAGCTTGGTGGCAGTGCCCGCTTTGAGCCGGGTGGAGCCGACGATCGCCTCGGGTCCGGTCAGCACCGTGATCCGGTGGTCCACCCTTCGTGCCAGGTCCGGGGGTGGATCGGAACAGGTCAGCACGCCCGTCCCGGCGCCGGACTCGATCGCCTGCTCCAACGCTGCTCGGACGAAGGGGGTCGTGCCGGATGCCGCGATTCCGAGTACGAAGTCATCCGGGCCGATGCCAGCGGCAGTGATCGCCGCGCGCCCTGCCTCCTCATCGTCCTCCGCACCCTCGCGGGCCCTGACGAGCGCCTCGGGACCACCGGCGATGATGCCCTGTACCATCTCCGGAGCTGTGCCGAAGGTGGGAGGACATTCGGCCGCGTCAAGGACCCCGAGCCTGCCGCTGGTGCCGGCTCCCACGTAGAACAGCCGCCCCCCGCGGGACAGTCTGGGCACGATGTCTTCCACTACACCGGCCACCGCATCGGCCGCGCCTGCCACGATCTCCGGAACGGACCTGTCCTCGGCGTGCAGCAGGTCGATGATCTGGCGGGAGCCCGCCCGGTCAATGCGCGCGGTCCGCGGATTGAATTGCTCCGTGAGCCGCACATCGCCGAGATCGAGGTGCGGCAGCCCGCTCTTCTCCTGCCTCAACAGACGGTCACGGACTCAGAAGAAATACCGGAGGTCGAACTCGATACCACCGTACTTGAGGCTGCTCTCGTCATCCTGAACGGGAATCGAGGACCCGAAGAACTGGAGTCCGACCGTGAAGTCGTCTCGGGCGATGTACGAGAGTCGGAGGAATCCCGTGTTCAGGCTCCCGTCCACGTCTTCCGTGGCCTCCGGGTACGAGTCGAACTGGTAGCCGAGCGCCACGTTCAGCGGGATGTCCCGCCAGGCGTCGAGATCGAAATCGAGCTGGGCGCCGAGCCGGGTGAAGACCTCGTCGTCCGTATTGCGATCGGCCGACTCGCCGAGCCCGAGCTCGCCGTTCGCGACGATCCCGAACAGGTTTGAAAAGGTGTGTGCCCAGCGAACCCCGGTGGCGACCCGCAACGTCTTGTTCTTGCGCACGATGCTGGCATCGATTCCGTCGACCACGTCCTGAACGAAGCCCCCGATGTCGACGGTCGTGATGTCCTTGTTCGACACTCGCGCGTCCAGCAGCAGAATGTCCCGGTCCGATTCCAGGAGCCGGGCCAGCCAGCCGATCTCGAACCCCGTGATCGTGTTCACACCCTTCGAAAGCAGTGTGCCGAGCTCCGTACCAAGTCGCGCGTCGATTCTGTACCCGACCCGGAACGCGAACCAGTCGACGATCTTCTGCTGGTATTCGAGGTCGAGCGAGGCGAACAGCAGGTCGCCCTGCAGCCCGGGAATCGTATCCCCGTTGATCACGAACGGCGGTGTCGTGACGTCGACCGCCTGCGCTGCGCCGAGTGTCGAAACGACGTAGCTGTTCAAGGTCGGAACGGGAACGATTCGCGTCGGGCTGAACCGGTGGCCATCGAGCTCAGGAAACGGGCCGGGCCCCTCCTGGGCGAGGGCAGGTCGCACGGCGAGCGAGGTGGCGATGGCCATGCCAAGGGCCGCGAGTCGGATCGAGAGGGTTCGGGCTCTCATCTCACTCACCTCCCCCCAGCGGAATCCAGATGCCAGCAAGAAACTCGAAGCCGGAGGAACGGAATCGGGTCGAGATCAGCTCCTCGGCCCCGATGTCTACGGAAACGTTCGACAGGTTGGTGAGGCTCTGGATGTAGCGTGCCTCGATCGTCAGCCTTGGAAGTCCGATCGGGAACTGGCCCCCAACACCGAAATTGACTGCCAGGTCGAAGTTCTTCACCAGTTCCGAAGCGTCCTCATCCTCTCCATCGCCCTCGACGGGAGACAGCTTGGCATCCAGCAGGAACGCCGCTTCGAGACCGCTGTTGACGAACACCTTTCCGCCCGCGGTCTCGATCTTCATCAGCACCGGTACGGAGGCGTAGGACAGGCCCAGAGACAGGCTGTCCTGCCGTTCGTCCTCGCCCTCTACATCCACCGCGATCTTCGTGCCCCGCTGCTTCCAGGAGGGCTGGACACTGATCAGGACCTGTTCGGCGACGGGGATCTCGATGAGAGCGCCGAGCACCGGGCCTGTCGTGGTACGGTACTCGGCCCCGGCTGGTGTGTCGCCGCTCAGCTTCGATCTCGTGATTCCGCCGTACGCCCCGATCCGGACCTGGGCCTCGGCGGTCGATGCCAGAGCCAGGATCAGCGCCCCGGCCAGCAGTGGGACGGCATTGCGCATCGGAGTCTCCCGAGAGAAGACCGGAGGGCGACGCCCTGAACGGTCGCACCTGCGAACAATCGATTCCGTAAGAAACGAGAAGCAGTTGAGGGGCGCAATGCATTGCGGTACGGTCGGCGGCGGCCGGAGATTCCGAGCGGAATCAGCATCGGATCGGAACTCGTCACCCCCGGAACGCGTCATGCCCGACTCCGCCGCTCGAGTGAATCCGCGGACCCACACCGCCATCGCCCTTCTGGGACGCGCATGCCTCGCAATCGCTTGCCTCGCGTTTGCACGCGAGGCTTCCGGCCAGGAGACCGAGCCCGACACCATTCCGGATGCGCCAACGATCCGGGTCGGGCATGGCGACAAGGGGTTCGAGCTCGAGACGGGTGACGGCCGATTCCTCCTGCAACTCCAGGCGAGGCTTCAATTCCGGATCTCGCACCCGTTCGACTCCGACCCGGTCACCTTCCAGGAATTCACGGGCAACGACGACCTGTCCTTCGCCGTCCGTCGGGCGCGGCTGAAGGTGGGCGGCCACGCCTTCGAGCCGTGGCTCAAATACTACTTCGAGTACGAGCTGGCCTCCTCGGCGCTCCTCAACTTCGAGGCCAAGGTAGAGAAGCTGAAGGCCCTGAGCCTTCACGTAGGACAATGGAAGGTCGAATACAACCGGGAACGGATGATCTCGTCCGGAAAGCAGCAGACCGCCGACCGCTCCATCCTCACCTATCCCTTCACCATCGACCGGCAGCAGGGGGTCTCGCTGTACGGCCGGCTGGAGGGCGGGGGCGCGGCCGACTTCAGCTACTGGGCAGGAGTATTCAGCGGGAACGGTCGGGGCGAGCGGGGTGACGACGAAGTTCCGATGTGGACGGGCCGGCTGCAGTGGAACGCGTTCGGCCGCCCGGTGCCGTTCCACGGATCGGACGTGGATCGGACCGCGGACCCGCTGGCGATCGTGGCCCTGGCGGGCGCCACGAATCGAAGCCCGTACACCCGCTTCTCGCAGTCGGGCGGAGGCCAGCTTCCGGGATTCGAGGAGGGCACCGAGGGGCAGTACCGGGTCAACCAGGCGGTGCTGGAGACCGCGTTCATGTGGAACGGGCTCTCCTGGCAGCAGGAACTGCACTGGAAGGAGATCGACGACCGCGTGAACGGCGGCACCACCGAACTGCTCGGCAACCTCGTGCAGCTCGGCTACTTCTTCGGGGAGCTATGGTCGTTCGTCCCGCCCCCGTTGGAGTTCGCCGCGCGATACGCGCTCTACGATCCGGACCGGGCCGCAGCTGCGGACAACCAGCAGGAATTCACGTTCGCGGCGAACTGGTTCTTCCGCGGCCACCTCAACAAGCTCACGGCGGAATTCTCCTACCTGGACTACGAGCTGGACGGTGTCGTGCGGGACGGGACGCGGTTCCGGCTGCAGTGGGACGTGTCGTTCTAGCGAGAACGCTCGCAGCGCGCAGCCCGGGCCCGGCGATCGAAGTCCGGGGCATCGCGCATCGGGATCGGCTCCGGGGATCCGACTCAGTTCTTCGGCGTGGCGTTCGGCACGTCTCCCGTGTTGCCCACAGGAGATGGCCTCCGATCCGA